>JALOOP010000148.1 GCA_025454315.1 Oculatellaceae cyanobacterium Prado106 | reverse complement strand
TCCCCCTTCCCCCTTCCCCTTTCCCCTTTCCCCCTTCCCCCACTCCCCACTCCCCACTCCCTCCCCCGGCCATGCAACCTGATCTACAAGCCTTAAAAATCACATCGGATGACCTGGACAAGTTAACGGGTTTGGACATTAGCGACACGTTTATGGGGCGGGTGTATCGGCCTTCGGTGTTGCGGCAGTGGCGGCGGTTGCGATCGCTCCTCGTCACCGAACTTCTGGCCTTTTGTTTGATTCTGGTGTTTTGTTTGCCCGTGAGTTTGATGATTGCCCGGAGTTTTGGGTTTGTGGGTGGGGCAGTGGGGACTTTTTGGTTTTTGCTGTTGACGGGTGGGTTGTCGGTGGCGATCGCCCTGGCTTGGAACTTTTATATGTGGTCACAGACCAAGCAGCTAAAGATTTTGGCACATTTGCTGGATGAGGTGGATAAGCACAATGACATCATTCAGGCGGTGCATATTATGGATGAGTTGGGGGCGGTGAAGAATCTGGCGATCGTGCCGATTGACCGCGATGAGGTGATGGAAGCGTTGAATGCGACGCGGGATAGTTTGGTGTCAGGGTTGGCCGCAGAACGGATACTCAGAAAACATAGACAGTTTATTGCTCGACGCCACGAGTTGTTTAACAATATTGAAACGAATTTAGCAAGGTTGCAGAACTTGCAGATTACCAATCAAGCGAACGAGTATGGACAATTGTTGAATGAAGCGTTGCGAATTGGCAGGAGTGTTTACCGGGAGATGGAACGCTTTCAAGATTAGGGCGCTCTCTTTTCAATTTAGAAAGCCCAATCCAGAAAGTCCAATCTAGAAACTGGTCTTCTCAAGGTTGAATTGAGAATTGTAAAAGGAATAGAATCCTTCCATCCTCAATCCGCTATCTTTGTATTTTATATTACAGAATAGCTTGGCTCAGGCTGTTGATTCCCTCTCAACGGATTGAGTCAATTTGTCATCAAGGGCGCTCAATTGGGGCATTCTTCTGAAGTTAAACGCAAGGGCAGTCTAGACATGATGGTGTTAAGCAATTTGATCATTTCTTAATGATCTGTTTCACATAGCCCATTGATTCTCGCTCCCCTTTTCCAGGACACTCGACATACAAGATCCATTGGGAATCCATGGAAGATTTCTAGGGATCATGGAAGACAGGTGATTCGATACAAGCTCCCATTTGTCACCCTTTTCGGCTGAACCTGCCCCCTCCTCACTCACGCCAACCATGAAAATTCACCTTGAGCCTAAGCTGTCCTCTTGCCCCGACAAGCTCCGTTGCCCCGTTTGCCAACAAGCTTTTGATGTGAGCCGAATGCGATCGCTCCTCCTCAACGATCGCGGTCTGATCCAGGGCGACATCTGCCCAGAATGCGTCCGCCTGACCTCCGACGAGATTCGGGTGATGATGGCGGATCATGCGCGCCTGATGCTAGAGCAACCGAAGCTGTATGCGTACCTTCCCTACCCGGAAGAAGTGGCGATGGAACTGTTTGAGGCATCCCTGGAAGAGGTCAAGTTTCCCAGTCCCTACCATTGGCTGGTCAAGACGATCGAGAGTCGCTTCCTCAACCCGGCAGAGGATCAAACGACGATCCAAGCGTTGTCGCAGATGCACTAAGCTTGCTGGGGTTCATGGACTAGGGGAGATGGGTAAGTTATCTGTCTCCAGGTTCTAGCTTGGCAGTTCCGCTCCTCTCACTCCTATGAGTCTGGTTTTGGGTAGAAGGTTCCCGATCGCCCCGAGTTTAAAGCTGATTTTTTCCAGCAAAATACTGTCTATATCCTGTCTATCCTGTAACAGATCATAGCGTTTACCTTCATAGTGACACCTTGCGTTGTGATGGAGCCGCTGATGAGACTTGATCAATGGCTCAAGGAATGACTTCCTGAAATCGCCAGGTTTTACCAAGTTCTAATTCAGCGATGCTTACCGTATCCGGTAATTCTTGTGGGATAGGCGTCTCGCCTGTCATAGAGCGCGGACAGGCGAGACGCCTATCCCACAAATCCCCGATTATTTTCTCAACTTTCATAAGTCCTCACTACAAACAGGCTTGTAGTAAGGACTTCAGTCCTTACAAACCAGTATCTAAACCCATAAATCCAGAAACTAAAACCTAGAAAACCCGGCGATACAGGGAAGTAATTCCCTGGCTAATTTATCAACCTTCATCAGCCACTCCGACAAGCTTTAAGGAAGTGACCTGACAGGCCATAACAAAAACGGTGGCTACCCATTGGGTGGGTCACCGTTTTTGCTGAAGGATTAGCCGACAACAGGTGCGGGTAAGGGGGCGATCGGCGAGATACTAAATTTTATTTCTGTACAACTAATTTTATATAGTCAGGAAGGAGACACAGTGTAGCAGAAGTATCAATATCAACTTCGCAGCTTCCGTATTTCAACCCTTTTTGTCCAAAAAATTAGCCTGAGAACCCTTTTATACCCTTTGCTTTAGAGATTCTAGAAATACGAGTATTTTGAAATACACTAGATTTATCCGCAGAAATACGGTAAATAATAGATACATCCTCCTTGACGGCATGAAAATCTAATAAAGTCGCTCAGCGTTTCCCTGCTCTCGTTAGTTTTGGGACGTAGGTCTTGGGAGTTGTCTCAGTATATTTACTGCGACTTCTTTGGTGTGGCTTTGTTTGCCTCCGGGTTGCTCATCACTTTCCACTTCTCAATGAGTTCTAGTCAGTGAGTTCTGTTCAAGGAGTTTTATCGGCCCATCAGCCTTGAAAGTGTTCTGAAAAATCGTTCTTCAAAAGTGCTTTGAACTAGCGCTCTTGGATAAAGTTCTCGTCCACTCAATCTTTTAGTTTTGGAAAAATCGTTTTGATTAAGGAGTTAAGGTTTTGGAGATTTCTGGCGATTTAGGCGGCACTATCACAAATGATGTTCTCAACGGAACAGATGCAGCCGACAAGATTTTTGGGTTTGGCGGGGATGATGTTCTCTCCGGGAGAGGAGGCGACGATGAGCTTTTGGGGGGCGACGACAACGATACCCTCAACGGCGAAAGCGGCATTGACTTGCTCTTTGGCCAATTGGGCAACGATACGCTCAACGGCGGTGCCGACAATGACACGCTCAATGGTGCCCCCGGTGATGACACGCTCAATGGCGGAGACGGCGACGATACGATCTTTGCCGGAGAAGGCACTGACCTGCTCAACGGTGATGGAGGTAAAGACAATCTCTTTGGCGAAGCGGGTAACGACTCGCTCAATGGCGGTGATGGCGACGACACGCTCCTAGGCGGGGAGGGCAACGATCGCCTCGACGGTGGTTCTGGAGTAGACGATCTCTTCGGCGAAGCAGGCGATGATACGCTCTTGGGCGGCGATGGCAACGATCGCATCCGGGGCGGCGAAGGGGTTGATACAATAGACGGCGGCGCAGGCAATGATGAACTGTCCGGCGAGTTTGCCAATGACATCCTCAGCGGCGGGGCTGGAGAAGACCGGGTCAATGGCGGTGATGGCGATGATACCCTCAACGGCGGCAGCGAAAATGACCTGCTGTTTGGCGAGGGGGGGAATGATGCGATCGCAGGCGGCACGGGCAATGATGAGCTATACGGCGCAGATGGCGACGACACGCTCAACGGCGACGAAGGCGATGATTTGCTCAACGGTGGCCAGGGCAATGACATTCAAAATGGCGGCTCAGGCCAGGACAAGCTCTTTGGCAGCGATGGCAACGATACCCTCGACGGCGGCGACGGCATTGACGAAGTCTTTGGCGAGGCGGGCGACGACACCCTCAACGGCGGAGCCGACAACGACAAACTCTTTGGCAGCACGGGCACCGACATCCTGGACGGCGGGTCAGGCGACGATGAGCTATTTGGCGAAGCCGGAACCGACATCCTGCGCGGCAACCTGGGCAACGACAAACTCTTCGGCGGCGGCGAAAACGACACCCTAGAAGGCGGCGAAGGCAACGACGAGCTATTTGGTGAGTTGGGCGATGACTTGCTGTCCGGTGGTGCCGGGGATGATGCCGTCTTCGCTAGCGAGGGCAACGACACCCTCAACGGCGACAACGGCAATGACCAACTCTTTGGCGAACTGGGCGACGACAGCCTCAACGGCGGCAGCAACAATGACTCCCTCTTTGGCGGCGAAGGCAGTGACACTTTGGACGGTGGCACAGGCGACGACACCCTCTTCGGCGAGGCCGGAACCGATCTGCTGCGCGGTGGGCAAGGTCGCGATCGCCTCGACGGGGGCACAGGCGACGATCGCCTCCTGGGTGCCGCTGGCAACGATCGCCTCGTCGGCAGCACCGGGAACGATGTCCTTATTGGTGGAGCCGGGAAAGACCGCTACATCTACCAAGCCGATGCAGCCTTCTCCCTGGCATCCTTCGGCCAGGACACCATTCAAGGATTCCGCTCCGGCCAGGACAAAATCATTCTCGACAAATCCACCTTCACCCGCCTCACTAGCAGCGTCGGCATGGGCTTCAGCCAAGCCAACGAGTTCGCCGTAGTCCGCAGCAACCGCGCCGCAGGCCGCAGCCGAGCCGCGATCGTCTACAACGAACGCAACGGTAACCTGTTCTACAACAGCGATCGCCGCACCACTGGCTTTGGCGAAGGCGGCCTGTTCGCAACCCTGTCGGGGAGTCCGGCGATCGTCGCAACGGACTTTACGCTCCAAGCTTAGAGGGGGAAGGGGGAAAGGGAAAAGGCGAAAGGGGATATCGGGGAGGTATTTAGAGAATGCACCTAGTCGTTTTCATGGTGTTATGTCTTAGAGAGATCAAAGGCGTGTCAAAGCAGCCTCTAGCGAATGATCTTTGACGAATGATTTTTGACGAATAATCAAAGTCATATTCATGTCATACCACGACTCAACCAAGCCCCCCTTTCCCCTTTTCCCTTTCCCCTTTCCCCTATGCCCCTTACCCTGCCGAAATCTCAATCACATTCCCGTCCGGGTCTTGGGTAAAGAGCGCAGCACGGCCTGAAGCGCTGGTTTGGAGGGGATAGCCCTGTGCCAGGAGTTCGGCTTTGGCGGCTTCTAGATCGGCGACGGCGAGGGCGAGGTGGGGGTTGCGTCCCCATTTTTCGGGGTTTTGGAGTTGGGGTTGGAGGGTGGGATCGGCGATGAGATGGATCTGGATGTCACCGAGTTGGTACCAGGCTCCGGGGTATTTGAGGATGCGATCGACTTTGGGGAGTCCTAGAACGGTGCCGTAGAAATGTTCGGCTTGTTCCAGGTCTTTGACCAGGATGGCGGTGTGCAGATAGTGGGTGATTTGCATAGCGGTGTTTCCAAATGGCAGGCTGACTGGTTCTTTCAGGCTACCTTGTATCCACGAGGTTCGATCGGTTTCTCCTCCAAGATTTTGCGCCCCCCAGCCCCCAACTTTGGGGGAGCCGAGCCTTTCAGGAGTCATCATCGAGCAGAGCAGGGAATTTTCACCGAACTCAAAGTCCCCCAGGATTGGGGGATTTAGGGGGCGTACAACCCAGAAGCGGAGCCGATTCTAACCTGTGTACCTCTTAGCGCATCTTAGGGGAGATGGTAGCTGGCAACTCTAAGAACAACCTGACCATTTTGTGGATTTTGCTGAAAGACAAAGGCTCCCTCTTCCTCTTCGCCGGGAGACAGAAAATCAATTTGCTGTTCGCCGGATTCTTCTACCATGCCGTTGATTCTCAGTTCACCAATGATTTGGACGGAAGCTGCTGTTTCGCCGCCTTGGTTAGTGGCTTTGAAGGGGATGTAGTATTGTCCTGCGGCTTGACGAGTTTCTCCCGCCGCAGTCACCGAGAGAATCGGGGGTTCATCGGTTTGTAGGCTCCAACTGTAAAAGACGAGGCCAATGACGATCGCCACAATGATGAGGGCGATCGCAAAGGTCACCCCTTCCGCAGAAGGCGCATGAATGAAGCGGCGATGATGGGATTTTCGGTTCATACGGCGAGTCTCCCAGCGGCTCCGCCGATCGTGGTGGGTAAGCCCATGAGCAGCGTTTCTGATAGCCACAGTGTCCAAGGATCGGAGAAGCTGAGTCGATGGAAAAACCAGAGCATCAATGCGGCGGCAAGCAGGGAAACGAGGTACGCAATCACCGTTTCTGTCAAAGGGGTTTGGAAGATGCCCTGCTGTTGACGGCGACGCTGTTGGGCGGTGAAGCCTGCGGCGAAGACAATGCCATAGGAAATGATCAACGAAGCCAGAATTATGGCGATTAGCCAGGGTGGGCTGGCGGCAGCGGCCAGCATGGGAATTTCGTCGGTGGGCGCGATGCTGATGCCGACAAATACTGCGCCGATTAGGGCTGCGCCGATGTCGTTGAGGGTGGCCTGTTGGGAGTGGGACAGGTTTTGTTGAAGCTTGGGTTGACCTGTACTTTGGGGAGAACGGGTTGATCTAGAGTTAGATGCCGTGTTGGGGTTGGCAGGATTGGAGTCGGAGGAGCGGCGATCGCTGTTCAAGATCGATCGCGCCACTGCTACCCCGATCGCAAAAGGGACAGACTCGAAAATGATTTTGCCCAAGGCTTCGGAGAGGGAGGTTTCGGGGCGGATTTCGCCGAGGAGAATCAGGGTGCAGGTGGTGCAGAGGAGGCCGATCGCCAGGGCTTCGATGCTGTCTTGGGTGGCTTCTAGGGAGGAGTCTGGGCTGGCTTGTCGGAATCCATCGGTGCGATTGAGCATCCAGACGATGCCGAAGGTGATGGCTAGGATGCCCAGTAGAACGGAGGGTGTGGCGTAGGAGCCAATCCACCAGACTTCCATAGTGTAAATCAGCGGAATGCCGAATAGGAATCCGCCTGAAGCACCTCGGATTAAGTCATCGAACTCGTATCGCCAACCTGACCTGGATTGCTTCATGGAATGGGGTTTGAGGGGGGGAGGGATAGGTTTAGGTTTGGAATTTAAACCGCAGAGACGCAGAGACGCAGAGGGGGGAGGGGGTGGTTGGTTGAACTGCACCAGACGTAGGAGCATAGGAGGAGCTAAACATAAAAGATTGAGTGCAAATAGGGTGGGTAGCCTACTTGCACTCAATGGGGTGATATTGGCGATCGCTTAAGAGATTTGCAGAATATCATTCTTGACCAAACTGCGAATGACATTATCTTTGATCATCATCAGGCGAGATAGCTGGACGAGCAAATCAGCCATTTGTTCGCGGGACATTGCATTTGCAGATTCTTCGACCAGGCGAATTTGAAATTCCTGTTCTAAACTGAGGTGAAATGAGTCGTTTTCCATATATCCTCCACAATCCTTTGGATGTCTCTAACCTGTTTATGTTGTTTGTTTAAGAATAGTCTTGGAAGCATTTCTAAAACTATTCTTTAAGTTTTCTTTGGAGTCGTTGCAAGAACTGTTGGCAAAGTTGTTCTAGATGTTGTTCTAGACAGATCGCTCTAGGATTGTTCTAGACGGTTGTATTACGAGTCATTAGACCCCAGATGAAGATCGCAATCATGGCACCGATGATGGCCACAATTAGGCCAGGGATGCTTAATCCAGCCGCTGTGATTTGCAGTGAGCCTGTGGTTAACAAACTGTAGACGCTCCCACCCAGGAAAGAACCAATGATGCCGAGGATGATGGTGCCTAAGATGCCGCCGCCTTGGTTTCCGGGGTAAAGCGCTTTGGCGATCGCACCTGCCAACAAACCGAGAATAACCCAAGCAATTAGATTAAGCATTTTTTCTCTCCAGTACTATGACGATTACAAGTATTAGCTTATCGACTGGAGGGGCTTAGACTCGTCTATCAGGGGATGTAACAGCCCCGAGCCTAGGGAGTGAATTGCGATCGTCAAGTTTCTACGCCTATTTTGTGGTTTTTGCTATTACGATCGCTGGAATCCAGTGCTGACTTTTTGCCCTTTGCCTTTATTACTCTTGCTTTTAGACTTAGCTGATCCGGCGTTCAATTCAATAACAGCTTCTTGAAATAACTCATGGAGATGCAAAGGAACACTGGCGGTTTCGGGAAGCTGAGGCGTTAAGGGTTTGCCGAAGGATTGGAGCAGCGCGTCCAGGTCTTGTAGGCGGAACTGGGGATTGTCTGTTACGGTTTGCAGGAGGGCTTCTAGGGGCACGGGGTGTTGCTGGGCGAGACGATGCCAAAGGTCAACGTGAATCTCTGGGTCTTCCAGGTATTGCAGGAGGAGTTTTTCGATGGGGGCGGAGTCAGCGGTATGGGGGTGGGCGAAGAAGTCTTGGAGGAGGTGGTAGGCGGTGAGCAGCGATTGTCCCCACTGCGGATGGGAGATGGCGGTGAGTTGGGGTGCTTTTTTGAACTGGGGCTTCAGGGCTAAGCTGGGCAGCATCATTTTGGGGACGGCCTGGGCGATCGCCGATTCAACCTTCAATCCAGCCGCATCACTGCCCAGTTCTGCGCTCATTGCTGGAGCCATTTCTGGAGCCATTTCTGGAGCCGTGTCTGGATTCATGTCTATCCCTAGTTCTGCGCCCATTTCCGCCGCTGCTGCTGCGAGTTCTTCGGTGTCTACCCCAGAGGCTTCCGCGAGTTCAGTGAGGGACTGGTGCGGGTCTAATCCGGCAGCCTGGAGAGATTGGGTGGTCAGCCGCTCGGTCATGAAGGTTTGAAAGTCGGTGAGTTGTTTGTCGAGTTGCCAGCCCGGTAGCGTGATTTCGTCACTGCCAAAGAAGTCGATGAACGCCTGGTGGTAATGTTCGACCGATCGCCATGCCTCCGCCAAGAGGTCAGGGGCATCGCTGTAGAGATGGTCGGGGTAGGTGTCTTTGAAATTGCCGATCGCCACGGCTAGCTTGGGTTTACCGAGTTTGCCGAGCATCACCCACTCACTCCAAAACATCCAAGTGCGATCGGGCAGGGGAACGATTTGGCTAAGCAGAATTTCTCCGGGCTTCAAACGGGCTTCAGCTTTTATTCTTTGAGCATCGGTGAGTTGAACCAGGTAATGCTTGGCGGTTAACCAGTTCATTACCTCCATATGATCACCTTCTAAAGTTTGGATGCTGAATAGGCCGACGATGTTGCAGGGAGAGTTGCTGGGGGAAGGGCGATCGCTCCAAAGTTGGAGGAGTTGGCGATCGCTCTCCGTTAAGTCTGAGATTTCTTGTTGAAACCAGTCTATGAGCGGACGATTCTGAATTTGGCATTCCAAGAGAAAGCGATCGATCGTCACCTGCTGTTGTCCTAGATTTTGCTGCTTACCCCGAGACATCTGAGCCAAACTGTAGGTTTCTAGAGCAACTGCAATGTCCCCTTCAGCATCCAGGGCAAACTCCGTGAGTTGTTCTTTCAGTGCAACGGCTTGTTCCAGCATCATAGTAAATCCAGTAAGAGTAAATCCAGTAGAAGTAAACCCAGTCAGAAAATCAGCAAGATGAAATCACAGATGTCATGCAAAGTAGAATTTACTCTGCATGACATCTGTGATAAGCGGTTTTGGATTAGATGAATCGTTTGATATCGTGAAGACGACCTGCATCAACTATGCCTTGGGACTGATTTCAATGTTGGGATGTCTTTCGGCCAGATATTTGCTGAGGAAGGTGTTGACAAACGACAGGATTACAGGTCCCAGAATGATAGCAATTAAGCCTTGGACAATAAAGCCGGGAACAAAGAGTGAAGCTAACCAGAAACACAATCCGTTGACGATCAGGGAGAACCCGCCCAAGGTCACAAAGTTAATGGGCAGAGACAGCAGAGAGACAACCGGACGCACGGAAGAATTGACGAACCCAATGGCGATCGCCGCAATAATCGCCGCTGGAAAAGTCGCCAACTCCACACCGGGCACCACCAGGTCAACCACAAGTAAGCTCAACGCAGTCGCAAGCGTCGTTAAGGCAAAACTAAGCATGTTTCTCACTGGAATTCTACATTGATTTCTAGCATGATCTAGAGTGGAAAACCTGGCTTCTATCCAAAGGGCGGTTTTTAGGGAAGTATGGGATAGACGGGTGAGTGAGCAGACGGAGTGCAAATTTCTCCGAACTTGGAGCAAGTGTCCTGCTTTACAGTTAAAGCTTGCCGACCCCATCCCGTTCTGTGCTACAAGGGATATTGAGATTATGGGAAAAAGCGTGAATTTTAGACCTTCTTTTTCGACTTGGGCCTGGCGATCGCTCCTGGGGAATCTCCTG
This sequence comes from Oculatellaceae cyanobacterium Prado106, assembly GCA_025454315.1. Lineage (GTDB taxonomy): Bacteria > Cyanobacteriota > Cyanobacteriia > Elainellales > Elainellaceae > Prado106. Next base: position 11,540 of record JALOOP010000148.1, on the reverse strand, counting down.
CTGATTCTACTTTGCACGCTTTTTCCCTTCAATTTCGAGGCCAATTCGCAGCTTACTTTGGGCTGGGTCGTCCAGAGTTTCCTAAATTTTGGGGATGTCAGGGATTTTTTCGTCAACATTTTATTGTTCCTGGGCTTTGGGGCAAGTCTCACTAGCTTAGGATTCCAGAAAACCGATCGCCTCCTGGTTTTGCTGGGGGTCGCATTCCTGGCTAGCGCCGGGTTATCGGCATCGGTCGAAGTGCTGCAAATCTGGATTCCCAATCGTGATCCGGCGCTGCAAGATATCTGCTCCAATGGTCTGGGCGGCGTTTTGGGCGGACTAGGAGTCTATGGGATTCGGAGAGGTGTGGGGCAGGAGGCGATCGCCCAATTCATCAGTCAAATCTGGCGCTGGCTCTCCTGGACAAGACTCACGGCGATCTTCTGTGGATATTTAGCGCTGACGCTGGTGATTTCCAGCGCGATTCCCAGTAGTTCTTCCCTGGAAACCTGGGACGCTCAGTTTCCCTTAATAGTAGGCAATGAGAAGACGGGCGATCGTCCCTGGCAGGGGCAAGTGGCTGATTTGTATATGGCCAACCAGGTTTGGCCAACAGCCGTCATTGACCAAGCCTTGTCACAGCTATCCTGGAAAAATGCCAATGCTCCAGGATTGTTAGCCGCCTATCAGTTCCAGCCTGCCTCAGCACCCCCATCCCCGACAACGCAATACCCTGACAAAACCCAACAGCTTCCTGCCCTCAGTTGGATAGGGGAGGTTCCACCCAACACCCAGCCAGGAAACACCCCGAATGGCGTAGTGCTTGGCTCCAGACATTGGCTAATGACCGCGAATTCTGTACAACCCTTAAGCCAGAGCATTGGTCAGACTTCGCAGTTTTCATTGATGACTGCGATCGCCGCCACCCAACCCGAGCAATTTGGCCCCGCCCGCATCATCTCCATCTCGGACGGTACCTCCCGCCGCAACTTGACCTTGGGTCAGGAGGATTCTGATTTAGTTGTGCGACTACGAACCTTCGCCAGCGGTGAAAACGGCGTTCACTCCGATATCAAAATTCCAGAGTTCTTCACCGATCTCAGGCAACATCGCTTAGTAATCACCTACCTGAACTCGAACCTGTCGATTTACGTGGATCAACTCAGCAATTTATATTCCTTCAACCTATCCACCGAGCTGATTCGCCAAAGTCGCGAAATCCTGATCTTTTACTATGGAATGCTCTTTATCCCACTGGGCATGTTGTTAGGAGCCATGCTCTGGAATCGCCGACACCTTGGTAAACTCAAGGGCTGGAAAGGAGTTGCGATCGCCCTCGCCCTCCTCCTCCCACCGCTACTGCTGGAACTTTTACTCACCTACAAAGGCAACCGCAGCCTCCAAACCAATAATCTCTGGCTCAGTTGGCTGTTTATGACCATGCCCATTTTGTTGTTTCAGGTGAAGCAGCCTGGGGTGGGGAGTGGGGAGTAGGGAAAAGGCGAAAGGGAAAAGGGGAAAGGGAAAACTAGGAAACCTACCAGGAAGCCCCTAAGAAGTACCCGAACTGATATTCTAGAGAACCTCTAGGACATTTACATAGCAATGTTTACAGGAGATGAAAGAGGCCAAGGAAAGACTTAGAATCCTTTCCTTGGCCTGCCCTTTTCCCTTTCCCCTTTCCCCCTTTCCCTTTCCTCTAGTACCGTCCCCGATCGCGCTGCAAGTCAAAGATCACCTTCTCCAGGTACCAGTTAGCGGATTTACCAGGGTTTTTGATCTCGGCTTGGGTGAGGAGGCGATCGGCGGCTCGGCGGTCTTCGTGGAGGAGGCGGAGGAGTTTGCGCTGGAGTTTGGAGTCAGCGGCGGTAACACGGACGGCGACGGGTTCTTTGCGGGATGCTGGGTATGATTCTTTGCCGATTAGGGCGTTGAGGCGATCGCGGGTGGCGGCATTGCTCGATCGCTTGTGTTCATGCATGGCGGTCAGGGCGGCTCCGGCTCCGGCTGCGCCGAGGGTGGCGATTGCCAACACCGCAACACCGTTGACTTCTTCGACATCGCTTAGCACTAAGGGGCCAAGTTCGTCAAATTGCGTCCGGGTAATTTCAGTGGGTGACTGGGAACGAAAGGCCAGTTCTGACTCAGCAGGCAGATTTGAAGCATGGAGAACCTGAGCCGCAAAAACGCTACCGACCAATCCCGTCACAAGCAACAGGAGAGGGTTCATCATCTTAGACAATGGGATAGGACGCAACATGGCTGTGAGGGAGAAGTATTGTGAGGAAGAAGTATCGTGAGAGAAGCCAAGAATGAGGATATCTGGACGATATCCCTAGAATTATTATTTATTGTGGCTTCCCTTTATGACAAGCCTGTGACAATTTTATCGCTATCGATTGACGGTTTGTTGAGGGGGAGTGGGGAGTGGGGGGAAGGCGAAAGGCGAAAGGGGAAAGGGGAAAGGGATGTCTTGGATGAATTCCTTGAAGTAGTTCATAAGGAGAATGAGAATTCTTCTTGAAATTGATCAAAAAGGAGAACAAGAATCCTTCCTTCGATATCCAATCGGCATTCCTTGTAACCCCTTTTCCCTTTCCCCCTTTCCCTTTCGCCCTTCTTTTCCCCTTTCGCCTACTTAGATCGTCATCGTCACCCGCTCAGTCAAACAGAGGGCAACTCCCTTCTCGTAGTAGGCGGCTTCGTTGATGAAGATGGGGTAAACGGTGTGGGAGCCAGAGTAGGCGATCGCATCTCCTTCAAAAGTCAAGAACATCGGATCGCCGGGGTTGAGCGGCTGATAGTCTTGGAACTGAAGCTGGGGGTGGATCATGGCTAGCAGTTCGCCCTGGTCATTGCGGGGATAGTCGAGGGGTTCGAGGTATTGGTAGAGGGTGAGTTCGGTGGGGGAGGGGAGGGGGGTGCTTTGGTTATGGGCGTTGAGATAGTCGAGGGTGGCGTGGATGAGGGTTTCGGTTTGTTGGAAGAGGGTGGCGTCGAGGGTGCCTTGGGCGATCGGGCCGACTTCGATGACACAGCCGAGTGGGGTGAGCGATCGCAGCACTGAACTCTCGCGGTCGGTGTTGAGCGAACAGACTTTGACGAGGGGATGGAGGGTGCTGAGGTAGGCGGCAAGGCGCAGGTTAAAGGGATGCAGGCTGGGCAGCAGCAGCGTTAAGCCCATGTTGGTGGTGGTGCTGTGCAAGTCGAGAATAAAATCAACTTGGGGATTGCCTTTGGGGCCGAGGGTTTGGTTGATCCATTTGGCCTGTTGGTCTTCGTAGCTAGTCAGGGTAGGATTCTGCAAGTCTTCGGTGAGAAAACAGCGGTTTAAGTCTCGTTCGATGTAGCGACGATTGGCAGCAAAGGCTTTGGGGTTGGCCAATAGGGTGGAGACTTGGAGGTGCGATCGCTGAATCAGGTGAGGGTGGCGATCGAACTTTTTAATCAGATAAGCACCTGTAAATTCATTCCCATGAGTGCCGCCTACGATTACAACTTGCTGCATGAATTTAGGTGCCATTTTAGTTTAGGGATGATCTTCGTAAATGCCTGCACGACTGACAGCAGCATCTGAAAGGAGAGGTATGCCTGCATCAAAACAGAGTGCAAATTCTTCGCTAATTTGATCTGCAAGTTTTTCAAATTCATCGAGACTCAATTCCTCACCCTGGTGCTGAAGTAGTGCTTCTACAGTCGGAATAAAAGCATCAGCGAGAAGAAGCCGAATGTTCTCCGCATCGCGGGTTGCAATAATTTTCCGTAGTTTAGCTTCTTGTTCAGGTGATAACTCTAGCGTAATCAACATAGATTTTTCTTCTTTTCAATCCTCAATTTCTTCTAAGTTACAGCACAGAGTCCCATCAGGTTGCAGAGCTTATAAACGGCTCTTGCGCCAACATTTCCATCCCACTCGGCATTGCCCACTTCTACGACATCAAAGCCGATGATTTGACGGCCACTGCGAACCACTTCGCGGCATAAACAAAAGACCTGCTCCAGTTCTAGACCGCCTGGGACAGGAGTTCCCGTGTTGGGACAGAGTTTGGGATCGAGGCCGTCGATGTCGAAGCTGATGTAGACATGCTGGGGCAATTCAGCAATCATTTGTTGACAAAGCTCAATCCAGGAGATGCCTGCGTACAGTTTTTGCTTCAGGACTGGATCATAGTGAGCGACAATTCGGCGATCGGAGGTTTCAATCAATTGCACTTCATCGTGGCACAGGTCACGAATGCCCACCTGCACAATTTTGGTAATCTGTGGAATTTGAAGAGCGTTGAACATAATCGAAGCATGGGAATATTGAAATCCCTCGTAGGCTTCACGCAAGTCTGCATGGGCATCGACATGCAAAATGCCATACTCGGGATACTGTTCTGCTAACGCTTGCAGATAACCTAGTGGAACACTGTGATCACCGCCAATGACCGCAACTCGTTTCCCCTGATTCATAGCGGCTTTAGCCTGGGCGAACAGCCATTGATTGACGGCTTGGCAGTCCTGGTTGATTTGCTCTAGCAGTTGTGACAGATTGGGGGAGTCGGCGATCGCCCCTCCTTGTTCCAAATGGTCGATAATCTTTTGGGCATCTTGGCGCGATCGCTCATTCTGCTGCTGAATCTGCTGGGGGATTTCGGCCATAAAAATTCCCTGCTTCCAGCCCTCGGGATTATCAAAGTCAAACACATCCAACTGCCGCGAAGCATCCAGGATCGCCTGTGGCCCCTGAGCCGTGCCCGCCCGATAGGACACCGTCACTTCCCAAGGAACGCCAAACACAATAATATCCGCCGATTCATAATCAAAGGGCAACCCCAGGAGATTGCCATTATCGATGCCAATGCCGTTAGGGTCGTAGTGGGCGAGGATTTCAGATTTGGTTGACATGGGGAGGGGGTGGGGAGTAGGGAGTGGGGAGTAGGGAGTGGGGAGTGGATGGGTGGATGGGTGGATGGATGGATGAGTAGATGAGTAGATGGGTGGATGGGTGGATGGGTGCTTAAAGGGAGTCCTTCTTTTGAGCAAAAAATTCTCTTAGGGCAGACCAGCATTTCTACAAGGGAGGATGTTTAACGTTTCAAATCATTCCTTCTTTTATTACCCATCCACCCATCCACCCTGTCACCCATCCACCCTGTCACCCATCCACCCTGTCACCCATCCACAAAGTTTTGTCCGGGACAGGGGGGTGGGTTATGGTATTAAATAATAACGATTGGCTGGGTTGTGCGTAGAAATGGGTGGATCGGTGAACTGGATTTGGAAAGAGTCATTGATGCTGCCTGTTGAGGTGCCGATTGAAGGTGCCTCCAATCCAATTCTAAGATCCAATTTATAGTACGCTTCGACCGGATGAATCTTTCCACCGTTTAGGCTGAGGCTTCAACATGAAATATATCCCATTGGGATTAATGGCTGTTTGGATTTCTTGCACCGCTTTACCGACGGCTGTTTCAGCCCAAACGAATCCTGCTCTGGATTTGCGCTCTGAGGATAGAGATCAGGTCTTTGTCAATACTCTCCAGGGTTTTCTCTCGGATGCGCGGATTCAGCCTAATCAGGTGGTGGTAATTCAGCGCGTCATGGATCTGGCCTCTGCTCAAGACACGAAGGAACCGTTCCTAAATTCTGCGGCAGAAGTTTGCTTGGGATTAGCGGCTCCGGATTATCCAGAACAAAACTTGGTGAATGCCTTGGCGTTTAAGTTTCAGAATGAACAGTTGATGCCCGTCAATGATGCTTACCTGGCGGCGATGGCGATGGCGAATGCGGGGCGAGAGGCTTATTGTCCCCAGGAAGGGTAGGGCTGATTCATCCTTTTGAAAGGAAAACGGAATGCCTGATTTTATCGTTAGCTGCCGAAACCCATTCAAACGGAGGAATCAGGAGTCTGAATTTCGTTTTTTCAGAATGAATCAGCCCTACCCAACTTTGGGGGAGCCGAGCCTTTGATGAATCCTCATCGTTTTTTTCAAGGATCAATCCCTGAAAATTCACTGAATTCAAAGTCCCCCAAGGTTGGGGGATTTAGGGGGCGAAAACCTCGGAGCGAAGCCGATCCATGGACTTGTGTTGTATACAGCAGGGTTAAAGGAAGGAGCTCGATCGCCCATCCCCCCATAATTGAATTCCACCCTGAATAAAAATGAATCAAAACAAGTGAGGGATGCTGTACTTTATGCAGCATCCCTCACTCGCTTTATTCAAAAGAACTTTATTGAGCCGAACTTTGACTTACAGCTTCACCGTGGATAGCGTCAACTCCCCCCCGTTATCCTCCACATAGGTGTCCAAGAAAAAAGCGCAAAGGATTGCGGGTTCTAGCACCTGGAGGTTGAGGGTGTCGGCATAGCCGTTGAGGGTAGACCAGGTGGCGCGAACCGGGACATTGGTTTTGCGGTTGATCACCTGGCCACCGTAAATCCAGAGCAGGACGATTGGTTCGCCGGGTTGGTTGGCGATCGGCTGATAGTGAAACCCGCCGCTCTTGATGCGGATCAGGTAATTGCCGGGGGCGAGTTCTTTGGTGACTGCGACCTGGTCTTGAATTTGCTTCATTTGCTCAGGGTCAAGCATGAAGCAATTGGCGCGGCTGTGAACTCTCAGGGTGGTGATATGACAACTGGATGGCTCGGTGGGAGCGATCGCAGAAACAGGTTCACTCGATTCGACCTCGACTGGAGTTGCATTCGCCAACCCGAGTCCAGCGGCACCGGCAACGGTTCCCACCACTGCTCCTATCACTGGAGTCGTCAATGTCCCCTCTGTCGATGTCGTCGTTGATGCTGGTTCTGCGATCGCTTCCACTGGCTCAGCCGCTGGCTCAGCCGCTGGTTCAACGACTTCCTCCGTTTCCTCCGTTTCTACCAAGGGAGCGGCAGGGTTAGCCTCCAGGTCTGAACTGAGATCCAGACTGGGTTCTAGATCGGGGGCTAGACTGCGATCTTCAGCGGGGGCTGCTGGGGGGATAGCGTCGGGGAGGGGTTGCGATCGCCCCTGAGTCGCCACGACAGCACCCATCACCGCCGCCGCACCCGCCGCACCTAGTGGGTTAATGCCGGATTCCCCGCTTTGGGGTGGAATGCGAACCGCAGTGGAGCGAGCTAACTTGAGCCAACGGCCATCGTCGGTAGCATAGCCCACTTCGGCAACGTAATCGCGGTCGGGTACCGGAATCGGCACCAGCTTGTTGTGGACAATCTCGTTGCCGTCATAGACCTGCACCCGGTGAGCGGGTTGTTGATCCAGATCAATGTCGGTTGCATCGTAGATTCTAAGCTGGAGTTTGCGTCCGCCTTGTTTTCGCAGCAGCGCTTTGTGGGCGTCGGGCACATCCCAGGAAGCATAGGCTTCTTGGGCGTTACGAGGGACTAGGTTAATGTAGCTTTGGCGTACCAGAGCAGCTTCATCTTCTCCAGTCCGATTGGTGTCTGCCCGAGCCGCAATTCCGGTGGCAACGACAGCGGCTCCGGTTGCCGCTGCGGCTGCGATCGCAGTTCCCGCATTCGGCAAAGGCGGCATACGCAGGGGAGCAGAGCGTGCTAGTTTGAGCCAGCGGCTATCGGCGGTGACATAGCCCAGTTCGCCGATATAGTCGCGATCGCCCTGTGTAATGGGAATTTGCAGCGAAGAGGCGGTTTCATCACAGTCAAATTGCTTGACGTTATGGGGAATTTGCCGCTCCATATCAATGTCGGTGACATCGTAGAGCCGCAGCATCATTTTTTGGCCGCCCTGTTGGCGCAGAGCCAGTTTGTGATCCTGGGGCACTTCCCAACGGGCTTCTGCGCCGCTGCCTCGGGAGGTGAGGGTGAGTCGATTTTCGCGCCAGCGGTTGGCTAGGGCAGCCGCTCCAGCAATCCCTGCGGCTCCAGCGGCTCCAGCGGCGATCCCTGAAATGGCTCGACCGGAAGAATTACCTGGTGTCGAAGGGGAGCGAGTGGCGGCGGTGTTGGAGGCGGCAGGCGGATTGATGGGGCGATCGGGAAGGCGATCGCGACCCTGGTTAACAGCACTGGCCGGGGGTTCGGGGATACGGCCTGCGGCGATCGGCTCTCGGGGCGGTACTGCGCCGACTTGCTGTTCGCTTGAGCCGCGCTTGAACAGCCACCAGAAAAGGCCACCCAGTAGGGGCAAAAGCAACCACCAAAGCCAGCCTGGGAAACCGCCGCGCGTTCCAGCATCGGTTGCTGCACCGGGAGCGGTTCCGGGGGCTAGCGCAGTTGTATCGCCAGTTGCGGGGGCGATCGGGCTGCTTGCGCCTGCTGCGGGACTAGGTGAGGTTGTGACTGCGGGAGAGCTACCGACCGTTGGGCTGGGGCTGCTTCCAACCGTCGCTCCGGCGGCTCCGGCAGCGGCCACTGCTGCCGCTTCTGCTAAGCGACCATTCTGGAGGGCGGTTTGGCCTTCGGGGGAACCGACAAATCCGAGGAAGGCTTGTACGGCTGGGTTGTCCTGACGGTAGACATAGCCTCGGGGCTGGGAATAGGGATAGCGTGGATCATCGGGGAGGGTTTTGTGCATGGGCACAATGCGGACGTTGCTTTGATTGAGGACCTGATTGGCGATCGCATACCCAATGCCATCCCGCCCCAACGCCTGCACAACAGCCGCCGTATCATCCTGACCGACTGCATCTGCGGTTGACCCGGCTTGAAAGGGTGCGTCCTGGAAGACTTGATAGGTGCTGAGCGACTGACGGGTGTCGCTGGACTCGGGGCGATCGACCAACCGAATCGGCCCCGGTTCGCCGCCTAACTCTGACCAGTCGGTGATTTCTCCCCGAAAGATTCTGGCAAACTGCTGGAAGGTAATATCGCCCTGGAAGGGGTTGTCAGGGCCAATAATAATGGCAATTTTTTCACGGCCAATGGAGTATTCCGTCAGCCCTTGGGCTTTTTCCTCAGCGGTTAATCCTCGACCCACGGCAGCAATGTCAATTTGATCATTTTGGAGAGCTTGCAGCGCTTCGCGGGTGCCTGTGGCGGCTAAGTTGACCGTGGTTCCAGAAAACTGCGTTTGGAATTGATTTTTTAAGGATTGATTGATCACCGTCATGCTGGGCGATCCATCGAGTCTGATCTGGGTGCCACTGGGGACAGCACTGGGAGCCGGGAAGGGCGAGGCCACAGAGGATTGGGCAAGGAGAGGCGACTGGGCAAGAGCCACAGCAGACTCAGCGGTAGACTCAGAAAAAGTTATGGGCTGGGATGTATTGACAGCAACGGCTCTAGCACCAACGGCTAGAACCATGAGAACCGTCCATACCTGGAGAAGATGCCTGCTCGATGGCTGCATGATGGCGCTCCTGATGCGATCGCAATGTTTAATGCTTTTTCAGTAATTCAAGGGCAATCCTGCTAAAGCTGAGATTCTGGCCTAAAATTCTGGCCTGGGATTCTGGCCTAAAATTCTGGCCTAAAATTCTGGCCTAAAATTCTGGCGTTAGATTCTGACGACCGAGAGGTGCAGTTCGCCTTCGTTATCGTCGAGATGAGTATCGAAAAAGAAAGCGCAGAGTTTAGCGGGTTCGGCGACATCCAATGTGAGAACGTCATCATACCCGTTCAGCGAAGCCCAGGTGGCATTGACGGGCACATGGGTCTTCTGATTGGTGACTTTGCCCCCATAAATCCAAAGTAGCACCAGCGGCTCTCCCAGTTGACCCACCTCAGATTGATAGTGGAACGCCCCGCTTTTAATTTTGACTAGATTAATGCCGGGTTCTAGGGTCGTACTGACGGCCACTTCATCCTGCAATCGCTGCATTTGCTCAGGGCTGAAGACGTAGCAGTTTGCTTTGCCATGAACGGTTAAATCTTGCACAACACAACCTTCCATCCTTCACCTCGCTTCTAATGTGGTTTTTCAAGCTGGCAGATTCTAGACGAGATCTCAAACCTAAATTCGATTTGGGAGTATCTTTCAATACAAACAGTCGCTGAGAAAAATTCTGGATTCTACGGATAAGCGATCGCGCTCTAACTTCAAACATGAGCCTCAGCTACGGATTGAAACAGGCCGCAGGTTTTTCTAAAATCCAAAATAAATGGCGATTTTGGAACTCAACGCAGATTTTCAGGGGGTTGTCGGCGATCGCCAACCGAAGCCAACATAATACTACTGGCAAGTGTAAAAAAGATACAAGCAATTCTTTCGACAAAAAGCGAAAGGCGAAAGGCGAAAGGCGAAGTTCTATGAAATCTATCCAAGATCTATCAAGGTTACACCCAAGAGGTTCCTATATTATTTCTGGGACAATCCTTTCCCCTTTCCCCTTTTCCCTTTTCCCTTTCGCCCCACTCCCCACTCCCTCAAAAATGTTGAAACCCTCGCTCCAGCGTCAGAACTTCGGGGGGGAAGTGGCCTTGGCTGTCGATGAGGGTGACGGTGCGATCGCGTGTAATTTCTCCGATCACGACGATGTGATGGGACACGGATTCATGCAGGGCTGATTCGATGAATCTCTCGGCCAAAGACAGCGGTAAGCATAGGACTAATTCAAAGTCTTCACCGCCGTAGAGCGCCCATTCGATCGCCTGTTGTGGCGATACCCAGTTCAAGATCTCGCTGGGCATGGGAATTTGGGCGCGATCGAGTTCTGCACCGACACCGCTGGCTTGACAAATTTGTAGGACGGCATCAGCTAAGCCGTCGCTGCTGTCCATGCCTGCGATCGGGAAGCGCGTCCAATCTTCAGAATCCGTCACGAGTTGATTCAGGATGGGAATTAGATCGAGACGAGGGACGGGACGCTGATGTTTTTGGATGAGGGCTTGGCGATCGCACTCCGTCAATTCCAATCCCTGGTCTGGATGCAACAACAGCTCTAACCCTGCCCGAGAAGCGCCATGCACTCCGGTGACGAGAATGACATCTCCAGGCTGGGCGGTAGAACGACGAATGGCACGTTGGGGAGGGACTTGGCCGAAAGCGGCGATCGCTACAGTGATAGTGGGCGATCGGCAAATCCCCCACCAAACGATCGCCTCAGATCAGCTTGAGCGCTTTGATGGTCGTTATGCTGATCTTCGTTCTGATGTCGATCGCACTGTTCTACGCTGGCCGTATTGAAGAAGTGCAGCAAGAGCTTTCGCTTTACTTTGGCGTCACATCGGCGACGAAGGGTGAATCCAGTCGCCGCGCCCACCTGATCTTTTTGATCTTTACTTATTCATCGCCGCTCTTGATGGCGCTCGTGCTTTCGACGGTGCTATCGATCATGCGACGCAAAGCTGCGCCGCAAACCGTGATTCGACAAGAAGATTGACCGTTTAGCGTCGCTGCTGTTTTGCGCTGCTGGCGTTTGCCGTTCTGCGAGGGGTGCTGGTCTGTGACGTTGGCCCCGATGCAACGCCTTGGCTGCCGCCGCGTGGACGCAGTAGAAAGACCTTAGGGTCATCGACGACAAACGTCGTGCTCCACCGCTGGCCATCATCGGCGCTGCAAACGTTGTAGAAGAACGTTCGGAAGCTTTCGGCGCGATAGTCATAGGGGAATTGACTGGTGATGTAATCGTCCTCGGTCAAATCATCAACTCCGGGTGAAGCGTAAAA
>JALOOP010000147.1 GCA_025454315.1 Oculatellaceae cyanobacterium Prado106 | reverse complement strand
GTTAGCCTTCCTACTTGGGCCAAAAATTGGAATATGGATAGTTTCTCAAATTGGTCCAACCTAAACCCTGGTTTTTTCCAAAAAGCTGTAGATGCTATTTTGCCAGCAAGTGATACACCAGGAGCCAAGGATATAGGTGCCCATTTGTTTGTAGAACGTATGATACGTGATTGTTATGGAATTGAAGCCCAAAATCTTGTAGCTGATGCCATTAAAAAATTAGAAAATTCAGCCATCGAAAAATTTAAGACCCCTTTTTCTGAATTAGAAAATGCCAAAGCTGTTGAACTATTTAAATCTTTTGAAAGCTCCCATAAAGGCATTGGCATCATAAAGAATCTCACCATCAGAGCTTATACCAACTCCGAATATTACCTTGTAAATCATAAAAACTATAACATAGCACCGGCATTTTTTAATGGCTGTGTGGACCTTCAATAATAATATTATGGCTCATTTTAATATAGATAGTAACAAAAAAAGGACCTTTGATGCCATAGTGATAGGCTCAGGTATCAGCGGTGGCTGGGCAGCGAAAGAACTCTGCGACAACGGTCTAAAAACCTTGGTATTAGAAAGAGGTCCTGCCGTAAATCATGGTGAATATCCGACTACCATGATGGAACCTTGGGAGTTTTTTGAACTCCTTGGAGATTCTCTGAGATCCTTGATCTTTGCAAAGTAATTTAGGACTGTTTGAGGAGATTTGGAGAGGCTCAGGGAGTCTCAGAGGAGGCCACTCAGCAAGGGACAGGAATCTTCAAGGAGATTCGTTAAGGTTCAGGGAATTGCGGAGGGGGTCATCGCTCCATCACTGAAATCCCTTTTCCCTTTCCCCTTTTCCCTTTCCCCCACCTCCCCATCCCCCCACCTCCCCATCTATTCCCCAACGACAAGCTGCTTCACCCTTGCACTCTTCAAATGCTTCTTCACGGTGTCCAGGCTGATGTAGAGTTCCTTGGCGATTTCTTTGTAGGAGTAGCCGAGGCGGAACAGCATCCAGACTTCGGATTCTCGGGGGGAGAGGTGGTAGCGATCGATTTCGGCAATGGCCAGGTTTCGCTTCGATGCTTGACAGTCTTCCAGTACCACGAGTAGATGGGGGACTGCGGTGGGATCGACGCTGAACCACTGCACTCGGACTCGGAATTGCTTGTCGCCTAACGTTAGCTCTGATTCTAGGACAATGGTTTGGTTGGGATAGGTTTCGCGGCTGTCGATTAGGCTGAGACAGATTTCCCAGATGGCGGTTGGTACCATGGTGGGGCTGGATTGCTGCTGGCTCAGGGTTTGGCAGAGGTTGCGGGCGATCGCATTAGACCGCACCCATTCCCCAGTTTCCGTCAGAACTAGAAGCCCATCCACCCAACTTTCGAGCAGGGCTTGGAGGAGGGCATTATCCCGGCGATTGAGGAGTTGGAAAGCGGGTTCAACAGCAGGTTTAACGCTGGATTCAACATTGACGGGAGATGCTGCATCAACAGGATTCGTTGCAATCATGGTTATTGCCTCTATTTAGTGCTGTACCGCCCAAGTCTGGGGGCTTACTGATTTATCGGTAGAGGTGCTGAGAATTATGCAATGAGGTTGGGAGTCCTGCCTCAATTTTGACAACTAGTCGATTGCTACCGGATTCCCTTATATATTTGTAGAGTTACTCACTTAATGCTCCACCTAAACGCAGAGAAGCAGAGGAGCAGAGGACGCAGAGTTGCTTTCGCTTTTTCCCTCTCGCCTTTTTCCTTTCCCATGCCAACCCGCCCCCTGATTATTGATTGTGATCCTGGAATTGATGATGCGATCGCCCTTCTCTTGGCCTTTGCGTCCCCGGAATTCGAGATTCTGGGCATCACTACGGTCGCGGGTAATGTGCCGCTGCCGTTTACTCAGAGCAATGCGCGTAAGATTTGTGAACTGGCGAATCGTCGGGAAGTGCGCGTCTATGCGGGTTGTCCAAGGCCGATGATGCGGGTGATGGAAACTGCGGAGCGTGTTCATGGGAAGACGGGTTTGCAGGGTGCGACGTTGCCTGAGCCTGAGATGCCTTTGCAACCGCAGCATGGGGTGGAATTTTTGATCTCTACTTTGATGCAAGCCTCGGAACCGATTACGGTGGCGACTCTGGGGCCTTTGACGAATTTGGCGATCGCTCTCATCCAAGAACCTGGCATCATCCCCAAAATTCAAGAAGTCGTGATCATGGGCGGCGCGGCCAGCCAGGGCAATGTCACCGCTTCGGCTGAGTTTAACTTCTATGCTGATCCCCATGCGGCCTCGGTGGTGTTTACCAGTGGTCTACCCCTGACCATGATCGGCTTGGATGTGACTCATACGGTGTTGACCACGCCAGAACGACTGGAGCAGATTCGGGCGATCGCCACTCCCGTTGCCCACCAATCTGCAAATATGCTGGCAACTTACGGCACCCATGATGTCGAAAAATTCGGGATGCCGGGAAGCCCCTTGCATGATCCTTGTGTGATTGCCTATTTGCTACAACCCGATTTGTTTGTGGGGAAGTCGCTGTATGTGGCGATCGAAACCCAGAGTGAACTCACCTTTGGAAAATCGGTGGTGGATTTATGGGGCTCCCATGGCCAACCTGCCAATGCCCAGGTCATCCTTCAGGCCAACGCGGCAGGATTTTATCAACTTTTATTAGAGCGACTAGCAAGCCTATAAGTCCCCCCTCGTTTTCGATTTGGGGCAAACTGGGATAAAGTCAGTTGTCTATGCCTATGTTTATGCATAAACCACAGTAACGAGTTTGCCAGTCGAGGTCTGATGCTTTTCCGTTCGCGTTCGTTCTTCGATAGAGGGCTGATTACTGCGTCGATCAAAAATGACTAACCAGCCAGTGTCCAAGCCCAATCGTGACAAATAGCGATTTAATTGTTCTAAACCTTTATTCAACGGGTCAGAACGTCCATCACGCCAGACTTTCAACTCAAGCCCTAAAGTCGTTTGGCGATATCTTAAGCAGATGTCCATGCGATCTCTGCCGATGGCATACTCCCGGTCTAACGTCCCGCCACCATTGACCACTCGATGCAAAAATGCCATTAAAACAATGTGGGGCGCAATCTCGTGGTAGGCTGCACTTTTCAGTAAAGGCTCTCCATGTTGTCTCCAGAAAGCCAGGAAGGCTTCTAAAAGGCGATCGCCATCTAATTCTCCCTCTCCCGTCAACCAGGTCGGTGCAATATGCGGCAAACTATCCTGGGTTCCACCCGTGAGAACCCGAGGAACCACTTCTTGGTAGATTGGATTAGCGATGACTAAACCACCTTCTGGATCGCGTCGAACCAGCCCTAGATCGACGAGGAATTGGCGATCGTCGTCAGGAATTTCGCCCAGTTCTTGACCTGCTAACATGGGTTCAATCACCGCACGAACTCTCGGTTCTCGCAGTCGTTCCGCTAAACTATCCAGGTGAGTATCTTTCCTCTGAATCAAGACTTCTTTGGCCTGCTGAAAATGCTCAACCGTCACCGCTTGGGTGGGATCAGTGACCATTTCCTCAACGATTTCTTTGGCCAACGCATTGACCAACCAGGGTTGTCCTTGAGTTAGATGAAATGCATAAGCGGTGGCCTCTGGTGTAAAAATCTGCCCGGTATCTGAAGTGTGTTGGGCATAGAGTGCGGCGATTTCTGCTTCATTAAAGTTACGCAAGGTTAAAGATTTCACTTTAATGTTGAATGGGCTTGCGGTATTGAGTCGTTCACTGCCGCCTGAAGCAACCTTATAGTCCCTCACATCTCGCAGTCCAATCAACCCAATCGATTGTGGAAATGCACGCGGACGCGAAGGATAGCCATCTCTTAATTGGCGCAATATGGAAAGTAGCGTTTCATTCTGCAATGAATCAATTTCATCGATAAAGATCACGAGCGGACGGGGGGAAACTTTAGCCCACTGCCGTAGCATAAAGCTAATTCGTCGCCCTGGTTCTGCTTGTTCCCAATCAATCGTTGGTATTAATGCTTGCGGTAAATAAACGCTTGCCGTATCTAACCATGCATCTAAAATGGTTCGTTCCGCTTGTTCCCAGTTGTGATTGAAAGGATTCCCCACTTCAACCGAGAGCATGACAGCAGTATAGCGATCGCTCTCAGTCAACTGCTGTGCTAATGCAAGCATTGCAGTAGATTTGCCGGTTTGTCGAGGAGCATGAATGACGAAATAGTTACGCTGCTCGATGATCCGATCCATATTCGGCAGCCGCATTGTGGGCGGTAGCATGTAGTGAATATCTGCCTGACAGGGGCCAGCCGTATTGAACCAACGAGGCATAACAAACCTGAAAGAGAATACGCCCTTAGTCTAGCGTTTCTAGGAACTTTTGATCTGCTGGCATGAGAAACGTTTCATGAGATAACTCTGAGCGCTGATCTCGTCTTCCTCGGGGGCTGGATAGCGTCTCATGTAAGACCCATCACTGTGCAATTCCCAGGCTTGGCGGTTATCTTGCAATAGAATCTGCAAAATCTCCTTCAACTCAGTGGCCAACTTGGAATCTTCAATCGGGGTAACCGCTTCCACCCGGCGATCGAGATTGCGCCGCATCCAGTCTGCACTGCCAATGAAAACCTCTTCCTGCCCTTGATTGTGAAAATAGAAAATCCGCGAATGTTCTAGAAAACGACCGACGACACTCACGATGCGGATATTATCACTGACACCAGAAACTCCGGGTTTGAGACAGCACATTCCACGTATAATCAAATCGATTTGAACACCCGTCTGAGACGCTTCGTAGAGGACTTTAATCAGGGTCGGGTCAACGAGGGCATTCATCTTAGCGATGATGCGACCTGGATGACCCTGTTGACAGTGAGTGATTTCTCGGCGGATGAGGGCGGTCATGCGATCGCGCAAAGTCACCGGAGCCACCAGCAGCTTGCGAAACGCCTTTTGTTTGGAGAATCCCGTCAGATAATTAAACAAATCTGTCAGGTCTGCACCCAAATCTTCTCGACAGCTCAGCAATCCCAAATCCGTATAGAGTTTGGCAGTTTTAGAATTGTAATTTCCGGTGCCAATATGCACATATCGCCGCAGTTGGTCTTCCTCTTGACGCACCACTAACACCACCTTGGTATGGGTTTTCAACCCCATCACGCCATACACCACATGGACTCCGGCTTCTTCCAGTTCTCTAGCCCAGTTGATATTACTTTCCTCGTCAAATCGGGCTTTGATTTCCACCAGGGCAACTACTTGTTTGCGGTGAGCAGCGGCAGTGATCAGGGCTTTGGCGATCGGCGAGTCCCCCGAGGTGCGATACAGCGTCATTTTAATGGCCTGCACCTGGGGATCATGGGCGGCTTGGGTAATGAAATGTTCAACCGATGCGGCAAAGGACTCATAGGGATGATGCACCAGGATGTCACCCTGTTGAATTACTCCAAAGATATCCTCGCCCAAATCGCCGTCCTGCCGCTCCTCATGCAGGGTTTTCAGTGCTGCAGGAATCACGGGATTCCACGGTTCATCCTTCAAGTGGGGCAGAGGCAGGGACAAAAACGACATCAAATCTCGCAGACCTAGCCAACCCTGCGCCTCATAGACTTCAGGCTCGGTCACCCGCAGCCCCATCATCAAAGTTTTGCGAACAAACTCAGAAATCGTCGGCGGCACCTGCAACCGGACGACCGATCCACCAAAGTGCCGTCGGCGCAACTCCTGCTGAATCGCCAACAGCAAATCATCCGCTTCATCTTCCTGCACGCCCAAATCCGCATCCCGCGTAATCCGAAACAAATGCTGCTCCAAAATTTCCATGCCCGGAAACAGCGTATCCAAATGGTGGGCAATGATTTCTTCTAGGGTGACAAACGCCGAATTGACCGGATGGGTACTCTTGGGATGCAGACCTTCGGGCAGGGGCACAAAGCGAGGCAAGGAATTGGGCACTTTGACACGGGCAAAGTTTTTCTGCTTGGTTTCTGGATCTTTGACCACGATCGCCAAATTCAAGCTCAAACTGGCCATCACCGGAAAAGGGTGGGACGGATCAACGGCCAAAGGCGTCAGAATCGGAAACAACCACCGCTCAAAGTAATCCTGCAAATAAGCCTTTTGGTCTGCATTCAAATCTTTGTAAGTCAAAATGTAAACCCCTGCCGCCGCCAGTTGAGGCCGCAAATCATTTTCAAAGAGTTCCTGCAACTGCGTCACCATCGGGTGAAGATGCTGGCTAATCGCTTCCAACTGCTGCTGCGGTGTCAGTCCATCCGCACTCAAGGTCACCACATCCGCTTCCACCTGCTGCTTCAAGCTAGCCACCCGCACCATAAAAAATTCATCCAGGTTCGAGCTAAAAATCGCAGCAAATTTCACCCGCTCCAGCAAAGGATTGCGCGCATCCATCGCTTCTTGCAACACCCGATGGTTGAATTCTAGCCAGCTAATTTCCCGATTGAGATAGTATTGGCGATCGCCCAAGTCAATCTCCGGCAAGGCGGCGATCGAAGCAGTTCCCTTTACAGATTTAGGCATCGGTGTAGCGGCAAATACGACCTCCAGATAATCCCAAAAAAATTACCGGATGGGAAGTGTTGCGGGACACTTCGTGAGGGAGTGGGGAGTGGGGAGATGACTAGAAAGCCACCCTTTCCCCTTTTCCCTTTCCCCTTTCCCCTTTTCCCTCTCCCCCTCTTCCCTCTGCGTCTCTGCGTCTCTGCGGTTTGTTTATCTGCATTTATCTGTGTTCATCTGTGTGCATCTGTGTTCCCCTTTTTTCCTCCCGCTTACCACTGCAAAAAAACGCGGAACCCGAGAATACTCTCTAGATTCCGCGTGGATTGAGATTTTGAAACGAATCTAAAGCTAAACGTTGAAATTGCTGGCGCTGAGGTCAGAGGGGGCAATGCCTTGGAGGGTGGCCAAACGACCAAAGCCGCCGGGAGCATCGCCGTTGCCGTCAATTCGCACCACTGTATTAGAACCCACTTGGACTAGACGAATGTAAGAGCCAAAGCGATCGCCACTGCCATACGCCGATCGCGACAAAATGGGGCGGACATTGATTAAGTCTCGACTGGTTTCAAAATCAACGATAATGTCACCCCGATCTCTCACCGATCGGAAGGAGAAAGTATCACTGCCTGCCCGACCAATCAGGGTGTCAATGCCGCGACCGCCGACCAGAACATCATCACCGCCGCCGCCCACGAGCCGATCGTTGCCGCGACCGCCCAGCAGCACATCATCACTCTGCTGGGTGCGAATCACATCCCGGCCTCGTCCACCCCGAGCTTTATCGCGGCCTCGACGGGTGCGAATGTTGTCGTTGCCCAAGCCACCGTTGACCCGGTCATGCCCCAATCCCGCGTTGATGGTGTCAGAGCCGTCGCCCCCCCGAACCACATCGAAACCCTGGTTGCCCACCAGGAGGTCATTGCCTGCGTTGCCTCGGATGCGATCGTTGCCGCGCCGTCCCCGCACTCGGTCAGAGGCTGCGTTTCCGGCTATGTTGTCGTTACCGCCCCGGCCATTGAGGCGATCGGGACAGCCTGCGCCTCGGATGCGATCGTTGCCCTGACTGCCGCGAATCACGTCAATAAAGCCATCCCGGCCAATCAACCGCCGATTATTCCGCGATCCCTCAATGAATTCCGTCCGACAGCCTCGCCGCTCATCCCCTTCCGGGAAATCATCCAGTGGAGGCAAGGGCACGGGAGGAGTATCAATAGGGGGCACAGGAACCCCAACAGGAGCCACTGAAACAATCCCCGGCGTGGCATCCTCGGCTCCCACGGTATCGACCCCGGTGTAGGTGAACTGCGTCAACCGGGTAAAGGTTGAGGTGGCCTGGAAGAAGACCTGATTGATTTGGCCGGGAGTGAGGGATTGACCGGCTGCGATCGGCGTACCACCACTGGCCGGATTGCCCAGGAAGAGGCGACCCTGAGTCGGATCGGGCAGGGTCAAAATGGTGAAGGAGGCAATGCCGTTAGCATCGGTGGCCGATAACCCGGTCACGGGTGCCGTCGTGGAAGGCTGCAAGTTCAGTGAGGCATTGGCTGTTTCAGGGGCATCGGAAATTGGCGTGATGGCCAGGTTACGAATTTCGTGGAAGTTGGTGGAGTCACCCGTGCTGGCGGCAAAGCCAAATTTCAGCGTTTCAGGGGTTTGGCCACTGGCTCCGGTGACATTGAAATTGGTAATGGGTCGTTCGCCCAGATCGTCAAAGTCGTTGTCCTGGTTACCGTCAATTTGTACGGTCAACAGCCCAGTTTGGGTGATGTCAATTTGTACCCGGCGTCGAGCCGCCTCTCGGGTTGCGCCTGCTCCGGGAGTATCGATGCTGAAGGGCAGCACAGAATTGGTTAAGAAGGTGTATCCCGAAGCCTGACCGCCCCGAATCGCTACCGCATCTGGGACAAAACCGCTGCCTGCGCCCGTTCCCGTGCGTCCTTCGGTGGGGTTGGAGAAGTTGCCAAACTCATCAAAGCCAACGCCCAGAAATCCACCCTGTACCCCAGCTTCAACCGTGGGCACGGTGCGATTGGCATAGCCCAACGAGCCACCAAAGGCACCTGCCGTGGTTGGAGAAGCGGCTCCATCGATTAAAAAGAAGCTTAGACCATCGGCTCCAGTGCCACCGTAGGCAAACAGGTCGAAGGTGATTTCCAGACCTGCGTTGGCGGGTAGGGCACGGTTGTACAGCACAAAGGCGGCTTGATCCGTGCTGGTGTTGGTTAACCGCAGCACACCTTGGCCAACCGGATCTGGAACCCCTGCGTTTCCAGGAAGGCCGCCGGGGGAGGGAGCCACGGTCGATCGGGCGGTGAGGAAAGGATTGGCACGAGTGGCATTGTTGGGTTGATCCACCCCAAACAGCCAGTTGGGATCGGTGACATCGCCTCCCGTGAAGGTTTCGTTGAGGAAGGTCACCAGTACCGAGTCATAGGCTGCCATGGCAGCAGATTGGAAGGCGAGGGAGGGTTGTTCGTTGGATGGGAATCCGGTGGCAAACTCCAGTTCCCAGTTGCCTCCTAGGGCGGCACTTCCGGTCAGGGTGGTGGAAGCGGCGATCGGGGCATTGAGCCAGTCGCTGAGTTGTTGCACAAACTGCTGCCCCCAGGCTCCTGCGGCTACCTTACAGCCGTACAGCAGCACTTCGGCATCTGCGGCCAGTGCTTTAGCCCAGGTGGCGATCGCAGTTTTGTAGCGCTCCAGGGAATGGGAGTCGAGGCGAGCATTCCCCAGTTGCAGTTGGCCGGATTCTCCGTGGGAGAGGATGTGGAGGCTGGGGATATTGTGGCGATCGCCCAAAGCCTGGGTGATTTGCTCCACCCCGTCCTGCTGGGGAGAGAGCAGAATAACATCAGCTTCAAACCGAACGCCTGCGAGCAAACTTTGATAGTTGTCAACAGCGGTATCAATAATCAGAACCGGATTAGCAGAAGCAGCGAATGAGTTCATGGTGCGTACTTTTTAGGTAAAAACGAGGTAGAAACATCTGATGAAGTTCGGTGGTCTAAGCTCCCTGATACTCAGTATTAAAAACTCTCTCAGTAGGATTGCTTAAAAAAGATATCAATCTTAAGCAAAAATTGACACAATAAACCTTGTGGTCAAGGTGACCGTATAATCACGGAGACTTTTAAGGATGAATCGGATAAAACTTTATGCAAATTTCTTATTTTTTGCAAGTATTTCTCTAATAAGAATCTGAAAGATTTACCCATGGTCTAAAAACTGACCGAACTAGATTTTACCCATAGTTTGTGGCCTGCCAAGGTGGGATAGGTTGGTTAAAACGAGGGTTAACTCTCCAGCGTTCACATCGGTTGACTAGAGTTACGGGATTTCTCTAGGCATGTAGAATACATGGCTCTGTAAAAATTTTTCTATGCTAAAAATAGAGTTCTCATTAAACCTCAGTTAATCGCTCCAATGAAAAGTCTCTAAAATCGCAAAATTTGCCTCTTTTATTCTATTTGCTGATAAAAACGGAGTTGGATTTGGACTCAGTAGAAATGCGGATTTGCCTTTGTGAAGGCAACATCTAGGGGTGGATAAAAACAGAACTTTAAATTTTATGTTGACTAGAATATGTTGACTAGAAAATGTAAAGGGATGCTCTGAACCATCAGAACACCCCTTTGTGTTTAATCTTGTTTAATCTTGTTTAATCAATGACTAGAATGACTGCGATGAACTTAGAAGAAATAGGCGGTTACTGCTAGAGTTCCGGTGTTAATGTCCCCATTTCTGAACTTCATCCCCGAAACATTGGCGACCAGATCCTGTTCTGCTGAGAAGCCTGCATTGCCATCATTGACGGCCAGGTAGGTTTGGTTCTGCCAACTATAGAAGACGGCCTCGCCTGCGCCCAAGCTCTGTCTGCCGCCTGCCTGCTGATTTTTGTCGGCAAAGGCTGCCTGGGTTGCGGCTTCCAGGGTGTCTCCCCTAACTCTGCCGGCGTTGAACAAGCCTCGGGGGCGATCGCGCGTCCGGGGATTATTGTCAAAGTCAAGCTGGAACTTGTCGCCTTGCAGGGCATTGAAGCCCTTGATGCGATCGGGCATGTCCACCAGCGAACCGGCGAGGGTTTCTGCTGCACTTGCGCCCGAGAACACATAGCGATCGGCTCCGGCTCCACCCACTAGGAAATCTTGGCCTTGACCACCGATCAAAATATCGTTGCCACTGCCGCCCACGAGTCTGTCGCCGCTGCCCAACCCCACCAAAATATCATTGCCGCCCAGCCCTCTCAGCACATCGGCATCTTCGGTGCCCGTGAGATTGTTGGCATTACTGGTGCCGCGTCGGGTAATGCCGGGGTCATCAGCGTTGACGGAGATCAGGTTTGTCCAGCGATCGCTCGCATTTACCGTCAGGGGGTTGCCCGCCCCATCGCTGATGCCTGCATCGGTTCCGGTCAAGGTCAGCGCATAGTCGCCCTTCCGGTTGGTCAGTTTTTTCAAATTGCCCAAAGTCCAGGTCATGCCATCGCCCGTAGTCAGGCTGGCACGATTAATGGGCATTGCCGCCCCATTGCGCGTCAGGGTCAAATCTCCCAGATCAAACCCCTGCACCGCCTCGCTAAACTGAATCGTCAGACTATCGACTCGGGCACTGCGGGTTCTGGGGGAAACATCCACAATATTGACGTTGGGCGCGGTGCGATCGACGGTGTACACTTCGCCGACAAAGTTGCCGTTGCCCCGTCCGACTCCGCCCAGCACAACGCCCAAGTTATTGACAATGGAATCATCGTCGCTCAGGTTGAGTCCGATCGCCCCATCGCCCCGTCCGGTATTGACCGCCACAGTGTAATAGTTGCCGTTGACGCGAGTCACGGAAGTAATCGTCGCACCGCTAACGCCCTGACTCGTCAGCACAAAATCAGAGGCATCCACCCGCGAGACATTCTCATTGAAAATGACGGCAAAGTTAACACTGCTGGCATTGGTGGGCGTTGGTTCTAATCGACTAATCGAAGACACACTCGGCGGTGCCTTAGTAATGTTGTAACTTTGCCCCGTAAAGTTGCCGTTGCCGTTGCCATTGCCACCCAGCGGTAAATTCACGCCGTTTTGAATCGAGTCGTTATCCACCAGGTTCAAGCCCAGGCTGCCGCTGCCATCTCCGGTCGCTACTAAGACATTGTAGTTGCGACCGCTGCCCGTCACGGCGGTGATGCTGGCACCGGATAGTCCAGATGCGGCCAAGGAGAAGTCTGCGGCATCTACTCCGGTGACATTTTGGTTAAAGGTGACGGCATAGTTGACGCTGCCTGAAGCGCTGGGGTTGGGGTTGAGCAGCGTAATGCCAGCGACAGTGGGCGGACTTTTGATAATGGTGTAGGATTGGCCGCTGAAGTTGCCGTTGCCATTGCCCGTATCGCCCAAGGCTACGCCCAAGGTGTTTTTGATCGAGTCGTTGTCGGTGACGTTGAGGGCGATCGCACCATCCCCATTGCCTGTGTTGACGAGGACGGTATAGGTTTTGGGGTCGATCGCCGTCACCGAAGCAATACTGGCTCCCGTCACCCCGGTCGCAGTCAGTGAAAAATCATTGACATCGACTCCAGTGACATTTTGACTAAAGGTCACCGTATAAGCCACGCTGTTGGCATTGGTCGCTTCAGCCGTGCTGCGATTTACCGAAGAAACCACGGGCGGCGTTTTGTCGATCGTATAAACGGCTCCGGTATAGTTGCCGTTGGCCGTGCCCGCGCCCCCCAGCGCCAACCGTCGGGTATCGTCACTGACCACCGAATCGTTATCCACCAGGTTCAATCCCAGATCCCCATTTCCAGATCCGGTATTGACCACCACATCATAAATTTTGCCGCTGACCCTCGTCACCGAAGCCACGGTCGCTCCCGTCACCCCGGTTTGTACCACGGCAAAGTCTCCGGTATCCACTCCGGTAACATCCGTGTCAAACGTAACCGTGTAAGTGACCGTTGTCGCTGCCGTCAACGCATCTGCGGCTTTGCGATTGATCGAGAATACTTTAGGCGGAATTCGATCAATGGTGTAGAATTCTCCCGGCATCGTGCCATTTTCGGCTCCCGTGCCTCCTAGCGGTGTTCCTCCGGCTTGGATCGAATCATTATCTTTTAGATTCAATCGCACCGTCCCCGTGTTGCCCACTCCTGTTTTGACCAGTACCGTGTAGCTTCTGCCACTACCGCTGACCGAATCAATCGACAAATTGGTAATGCTGCCCGTGGTAGTCAGTTCAAAGTCGCTGACATCTACCCCGGTGACATCCTGGCTGAAGTTCACCGTAAAGGCCACCGTATCACTGGCCGTGGGATTGAGATCGGCTCGGCTAATGGACGCGACCACAGGTGGAATCACAATGGTGACATTGCCAAACAGATTCGGGGTATCTGAGCCGCTGGTTCCTGCTGCATCCGAGGCTGAATTGGTGCCAAACACGGGCGCATTCTCAGAAATCACCGTGCCAGCCGCCGGATTGACAAAAATGGCACCGCCCTTGCCTAAACCGGGGTTGCCGACCGTGGCTCCTGCACCACCCTGACCTCGCATGGCACTATTGCGGGAAAAGGAGGTTGTACTCAACCGCAGGGTACCACTATTGACAAAAATGGCACCGCCCTGACCATTGCCGCCATTACCACCACTACCAGTCAGGCTACTGCCGCCATTGCCGCCGATCGCCTGATTATCCCGGAAAGTGACATTGATCGTCGTCACATTGCCACTGTTAATAAACAGTCCGCCGCCCTGTCCCGTTCCACCGTTGGAGCCGCCTACGGTTGTTCCAGGAGCTCCGGGCGCACCTGCCGCTCGGCCATTGACAATGAACAGATCATTGAATTCAACATTGCCCCCATTAACCGCAAAGACTCGAAAGCTGTTGCCGCCCGAAATGGTTTGTTGATTGCCCAGGAATCGAATATTGGCAGTAATTTCAGGTAAAGCCTCTCCTAGTGTGATGGGGCCATTGAAGGAGATGGTGTGATTTTCGGTTGTATTGCCGTTTGCAGCGAGAATAGCGGCTCTCAGCGCCACCGCACTGCTTACCGTAAAGTCCTGTAAGGTTGCAGGATAGGCGGCTAACACTTCCATTGAAAAAGCTAGCGGAGTCCGAATCTTGCCTGTCGAAAAGTCTAATTTCCAGTCTCCGCCCAAAGCTGCTGATCCGGTCAGGGTTTCGGATGCGGCGATCGCCACTTCCCCACAAGCCCCAATCACATTGGCCAACTGCCGCACAAAGCGTTTGCCTGCTTCACCCGCCGCCACCCGACAGCCATACAGCAATACATTGGCTCTGGGCGCAAATGCCTTGCCCCACTGTTGAATTTTCGATTGCTCTTGCAGAAGGCGATCGCCATTCAAACGAGTATTGCCCAGTTGCAAATGTGCCTCATCTCCGTGAGACACCAAGTGCAGACTCTCGACCTGCCGACGAGTCGCAAGAATCTGGCTGATCTGCTCGATGCCATCTTGGGCAGCATCGAGCACAATGACCTCAGCATTTGGGCTGGCACCCTGAATTAGGGAAGGCGTATCGTCTACGCTAGCGTCAATCAGAATCAGGATTGAAGAGTTGGAAGGGTTCATGGGTAAATGCTGTTTAGCCAGGAATGTCAAGCGCGAAATGGCTGAAGATTCACGCTGCTGTCAATGATTCCCGCCAACTTTAGAAAAGCATCAAACCCTCCGGGAGTC
>JALOOP010000558.1 GCA_025454315.1 Oculatellaceae cyanobacterium Prado106 | reverse complement strand
ACGAAGCTGAACCTGCCACCTCGTTTGATAAGATTGTCAATCAAATTACGATTCAGACTGAGTTGATGAAAGAGGGTTGGGTGAGAATTCGGATTCAGGATAATGGGCCTGGAATACCGGAGACGGTCAAGGCAAAAATCTTTGAGCATTTGTTTACGACGAAGGGGGTGGGGAAAGGAACGGGGTTAGGATTGTCGATTAGTCGTCAAATTATTGTGGAGAAACATGGAGGGAGGCTGGACTGTGTGTCGGAGGCGGGACAGGGGACTGCATTTGTGATTGAGATCCCGATCGCGTAAGGACATTTCCATAAAAGAGAATCCCAGGTTTTGAGCGGGCGGTGAAACTGCAATGCAAAATCTGGGATTTTTTGTTGCTGATGTTTGGGGGTAGGAAAGGAAGGCTTGGAATTTAAACCGCAGAGACGCAGAGACGCAGAGAAATTAATCTTTTATTTTTACGTTTGCAGAATAAAGTCGATCCGTTTCATATTCCCCTTTAGTGATAGCTGTTGTGGCTGGAGATGAAGGGTGAGGGAAGGGTTATTGGGGAATGCACATCTCTACGAGTTTGGGGTGGGATAGGGGGTGGGATTTGAGGGAAGATTCGGGGAGCGTTCAGTATCGGCTCTCGGCGGAATTCCATGTTTTGGCTGGTTGGGGTAGCGGCAGGGGGATAAAAATAGTGCTTCTCTTTATATTGTTTTTAGATTATGTGTTACAAGAAATGAAGTATAAAATCTGTGCTTTGATAAATTCTTTTGAGCCGCTCTGGGTGACAGGAGAGGGCATGTCGTGTTTATCACACTTTGCTTTGAAAACTGCACTGAGTCAGGGTTCAGGGCGATCGCATTTTCTGGCTGATTCTGCAATTCATGGGGCGAGTTGACTTGACTTATGGACTTATCACTCTGGTCTGGCACACCTTACCCCCTGGGAGCCGTCTGGGATGGTGAAGGCACAAATTTTGCGCTGTTCTCGGAACATGCGACCCTGGTTGAACTCTGTTTGTTTGATGAGGACGACCGGGAGACTCGGTTGCCTCTGACGGAGGTCAATAACTTTGTTTGGCATGGATATTTGCCTGCGATCGCCCCTGGACAACGCTATGGCTTCCGGGTGTATGGCCCTTATAACCCCGAGGAGGGACATCGGTTTAATCCCCATAAGCTGCTGATTGACCCCTATGCTAAGGCGATCGAGCGTGATATTGACTTTGGGGAGGAGATTTTTGGCTATTCCTGGCATCAGCCGGAGGAGGATTTGGGCTTCTCGGACAGCGATGATACGGCGTTGATCCCCAAGGCGATCGTTATTGATGAGTCGTTTGATTGGGAGGGGGATGCGCTGCTGCAAACGCCCTGGCATGAGACGATTATTTACGAAGCTCATGTGAAAGGCTTTACGCAGTGCCATCCGGAAATTCCACCGGAGTTGCGCGGTACCTATGCAGGGCTGGCGCATCCGGCTGCGATCGCCCATTTGCAATCCTTGGGGATCACGGCGATCGAACTGATGCCCGTTCACCATTTTCTGTCTACACCGGGTCATCTGGTGGACAAGGATCTGCGAAACTACTGGGGCTATGACTCTATTTGCTATTTGGCTCCCTACAGTGGCTATAGTGCGAGTGGCACCCAGGGGCAGCAGGTGGTGGAGTTTAAGCAGATGGTGAAAGCGCTGCACCAGGCGGGGATTGAGGTGATTTTGGATGTGGTGTATAACCATACGGGCGAAGGCAATCACATGGGGCCAACGGTGTCGCTGCGCGGGATTGACAATGCCTCCTATTATCGTTTGGTGGAGGATGATCCCCGCTATTATATGGACTTTACCGGCTGTGGCAATTCCCTGAATGTCCGGCATCCCCAGGTGTTGAAGCTGATTATGGACAGCCTGCGCTACTGGGTGTTGGAGATGCATGTGGATGGGTTTCGGTTTGATTTGGCCTCGGCTTTGGCGCGAGAACTGTATGCGGTCGATCGCCTCGCTGCGTTCTTTGACATTATTCACCAAGACCCAGTTTTGGCCAATGTCAAACTGATTGCGGAACCTTGGGACGTGGGTGAGGGTGGCTATCAGGTGGGCGAGTTCCCGTTGCTGTGGTCGGAGTGGAATGGCAAATACCGCGATACGGTGCGCGATTTTTGGCGTGGGGAGGATCAGACTTTAGCTGAGTTTGCCTATCGTTTTACGGGAAGTTCCGATTTGTACCAGGCGAATGGTCGGAAACCCCATGCCAGCATCAATTTCATTACGGCTCACGATGGTTTTACGCTGAATGATTTGGTCAGCTACAACGAGAAGCACAATGAGGCCAACGGGGAGGAAAACCGGGATGGGGAGAGCCACAATCGCTCCTGGAACTGTGGCGCTGAGGGGGAAACGGACGATGTTGAAATTCTGCAACTGCGAAAGCAACAGCAGCGGAATTTTTTGGTGACCCTGATGTTGTCGCAGGGGGTGCCGATGCTGCTGGGCGGGGATGAGATGGGGCGATCGCAGAACGGTAACAACAATCCCTACTGTCAGGACAATGAGCTTTCCTGGGTGAACTGGGAACTCCAGGGCGAAAACGCAACCCTACTGAACTTTACGCGCCAGTTGATTGTGTTTCGGCGAGAGCATCCTACGTATGGTTTCAGGGAAGGGCGATTCATGGAACCGAGGTCAAGGATATCACCTGGTTTAACCCGGATGGGGCAGAGATGACGGAGGAACAGTGGAATGATGGTTTTACTCGGGCGATCGCCATTTTTCTCAACGGTGAAGAAATTGTCACCCCCACGGCCCGAGGCGAACGAGTCATCGATGACAGCTTCCTGATCCTGTTCAATGCCCACGCGGAGAGGCTGGAGTTCGTCATTCCCCCAGCGCTTCAGCAGTGGGAATGGGTGACGCTCATTGACACAACCCAGCCTCAGTTTGTGGAGCAGGGCATCAAGTATATTGAGGATAAGCCGATTCTGGTGGCGGAGCGATCGGTAATGGTGTTGTTGCAGCGATCGCCCTCCTAATCCATAAATTGGTTCTCAATTTGGATCGGAGAGAGTACAAAGATGCCTCGTTGATCCGCTTCATCGACTTGCTTGATTGACTCATTGTGCTATGGCTGACCGGGAGATGCCTTCGATACAGCAAGAGTCGATACCGCAAGAAACGGGTGGCCTTAAATCCCTAGCATTAGTAAATTGAGGAGTGGTGATGACGGATAATAAAGCCAGTCAATCATGATCAATTCCTCAGCAGAAAACAGTACGGACAACAAGACGGATGATCGCGACACCTATGAGCGTATTGCTAAGGCGATCGCGTTCATGCGTCAGAATCATTTGAGTCAGCCGGATCTGGCTACTGTCGCCCAAGAGGTGCATTTGAGCCAGTATCATTTTCAGCGACTCTTCACTCGATGGGCGGGGATCAGCCCCAAACGGTTCTTGCAATACCTGACGGTGGAATATGCAAAATCAAAAATCGCAGAGACATCGAGCCTGTTAGATCTCACGGTAGATGCGGGTTTATCAAGCCCAGGACGTTTGCACGATTTGTTTGTGAAACTGGAAGCGATGTCGCCGGGTGAGTTTAAGGCCGGAGGCCGAGGCTTACAGATTGGCTATGGGATTCATTCCACCCCTTTTGGTGAATGTCTGATTGCCACGACTTCCCGTGGCATCTGTAATCTTCAATTCCTGGATACATCCTGTAGAGATGCTGAATTGGAGCTTCGTAGCGAGTGGGCTAATGCGGACATTGCCCAGGATCAGCAGGCAACTCAGGAAATTTGCGATCGCCTCTTTACCCCCGTTGCAGCCAGCAGTAAGCCGTTCGTTCTGTGGGTGAGAGGGACAAATTTTCAAATTCAAGTTTGGCGTGCGCTATTGAGCGTACCGTTTGGCGGGATGACCACTTACCAGGGTTTGGCAGCAGCGATGGGTCGGCCAACGGCGGCAAGAGCCGTGGGTAATGCATTAGGCCGCAATCCCGTTGGCTACTTGATTCCCTGTCATCGGGTGATTCGAGAATCGGGGGAATTAGGCGGGTTTCGGTGGGGTCTGGATCGCAAGACGGCTTTGCTGGGTTGGGAAGCCAGTCAAACGCAAATTATGGGACAGGAGTTGACATGAGAGGTTTAGAGATTGCAGAACTTTTGCTGCTTGCAGCCTTGTGGGGCGGCTCATTTTTGTTGATGCGGATTGCGGCACCTGTACTCGGGCCGATTTGGCTGATTGAGTTGCGCGTTTTGCTGGCGGGTTTAGCTCTCCTGCCAATCTTGTTCCGCTTCAATCTTTGGCATGAGGTTCAACGGAATTGGAGGGCACTTTTTGTGGTGGGCTGTATTAATTCCGCAGTTCCGTTTGCGTTGCTTGCTTTTGCATCGGTATCACTGCCTGCTGGGTTTACTTCCATCTTGAATGCAACCGCACCATTATTTGGCGTCATTGTTGCTTCGGTTTGGTTAAAGGAGAGATTAACCCTGACCCGCATCGTTGGATTTGTTCTGGGATTTTCGGGTGTGGTGATTTTGATGGGTTGGCAAGCGATCGCCACAACGCCCGCTTTTGTCCTGGCTGTATTGGCTGGCTTATTAGCCGCACTCATGTATGCTTTCGCGGCTCCCTACATCCGACAAAAGTTGGCTGGTGTTCCCTCATTGGTGGTCGCCACCGGAAGCCAGCTAGGTGCAGCGATTTTACTGCTACCCGCATTACCTTTTACAGTGCCGCAGCAAACGCCCACAACTATCATCATCATTGCAGTAGTTGCTCTTGCTTTGCTTTCAACCGCATTTGCCTACATTCTGTACTTCCGTCTCATTCAAACGATTGGTTCGACAAAAGCATTGACTGTTACCTATCTCATTCCTTTATTTGCAATGCTTTGGGGCGCAATGGTTCTTCAGGAGACGATAACGCCCTCTATGATTTTGGGATGTGGTTTGATTTTGCTGGGAACTGCGATCGCCAACGGATTACTCAAACTCAAATTGCTTAGGAACACGAATTGAATAAGTCGCAGAACAACAAGCTGTTTCTGATCGCTAGTGGTGCAATAGCAAGGTAAAGAGGGGGATAAGAGCGATCGCCAATCCCAAGATCGAAATCCGGCTTTCACAAGATTGCTGAGGATCTGTCAATAGAGATTCAATGCGCTCCTCTAAGCGATTTTCGGGGGTAGCAGTGCCAAAGGCCGCACAATAGCCAGGGTCAGAGTTTAGATCCGATGCAAAAGGGGTTTTGACCACCAGGAGGAGCGATTCCGCTAGCAGTAAGGGATCGACCCGTTGCGCTGCCCACTGGTCGGCTCGGAGTTCGCGCAGCAGCAGGAGTTCTTGCCAGAGGGCTTCGGTGGCGGGTAACCAGGGAGTCATTTGGCGGAGCCAGCCCAACCAGAAAAACCAGAAGGTGTCGTGGTAGTGGCGATGGGCTTCTTCGTGGGTGAGGACGGCTTCGATTTGGTCATCTGTTAAGGCATCGAGTAAGCCTTGGCTGACCACCAGTTGGGGTTGCCACAGTCCCACTTGCGCGGCAAACAGCAGGGGTGAGTCTAGCCGATAGATAGTGTGCTGCTGAATCTGAACTCGGGCATAAGTCTGGATGCGATGGTGCGATCGCCACCCCTTCACCACCAAAACCAAAAGCCGCACTAGCGCATAAACCAAAAAGCTCAGCGCCAGCAGACAACCAATCCAACCCACGGGCAGCCCCAGCATCTGCCCATGAGTTCCCATCGACAGCACCGCGACCAGCGTCGTCAGCAGCAGCAGGGGAGGCAGCAGGAATCGCCCCACGGCTTGTTGCCAGCGATCGCCCCAATCTCCCACCACGGGCGACAGGCCAAATCGAAGCAGGAGCGCGATCGCCAAAGCAAACAGAATCAGGCTGAGATGCATCAGACTTCCTCCTGGTTTTGACGCGCTTGACGGGCGGCTTTGATGCGTTGGGCGATCGCTTCTAGTTTGTCCACGCTGGCATGATCCAAACTATCGGCAAAGGCGGCCACAATATCGGGGTTGCCCACTGCTAGAAAGCGTTGCAGTTGGTCATGGGCTTGCAGCGCCTGCGCTTCTTTTTGGGTCATCAATGGCCGCCAGCGAAAAGCTCTGTCTTGCTTGTCACAGGCTAGCCATCCTTTCTGAGCGAGACGCTGAAGTACGGTGGTGACGGACGCATAGGCCAGTTCCCGGTTAGGGTCAGCCAAAATCGCATCGTGAATCTCTTTGACCGTAGCGGAACCCAGCTTCCAGAGGAGTTCCAGGATCTCGGATTCTAGCGGGCCGAGCGAGAGTTGTTTGGGGGTGTGATCGGGCAGGGGAGGCATGGGAGGGGAGTGGGGAGTGGGGAGTGGGGAGGGGAAGGAAGGGGGAAGGGGGAAAGGGGAAAGGGGAGGGCACAGATTCTTCAGAGGAGACTCGATGATTTTTGGGGGAGACTCAATGATCTTTGGAGGAAACTCGATGATCTTTGGGGGAAACTCGATGATTTTTGACGGAGGATCGATGAGAGCCACGAGATAGAAGCAAGGATAGAGTCAGGAAACTACTCTCTGTAATCCCCTACTCCCCTACTCCCCACTCCCTACTCCCCA
>JALOOP010000146.1 GCA_025454315.1 Oculatellaceae cyanobacterium Prado106 | reverse complement strand
AATTAGGGGAGCGGGACAGGGCGTGGCCGGAGCCAGGATCAGGTCAACCTGCTGAAAGACTTCTAGGACACGATCGCGATACCACCGACGAAAGCGCTGCGCCTGGAGGTACCAGGTATTGGGGATGAGTGCCCCCGCGAGAAAGCGATCGCGCGTCGCCGGGTCGAAATCCTGTGCCCGAGTTTTGAGCCGCTGCAAATGCAAATTGCTGCCCTCACTGGCCGTAATCACATAGGCGGCGGCTCTAGCTCTGGCCGCTTCTGGAATCGTCACCTGCCGGGTAGCGCCTAGCGCTTTGGCCACTTGTTCGACCGCTTCAAAGACTTCTGGATTGCCGCCTTGGGCGAAATGATCGGCGGCGATCGCAATCCTTAACCCCTCAGCCCCCCGGCCAAGCTGCGGAAAACAAGGTTCAGGCGGCAAAGTCGTACAAACCGGATCGCGCGGATCAGAACCTTGCAGCAGATCAAAGGTGAGCGCAATATCTGACACAGAACGGGCAAACAGCCCAATGTGATCCAAACTGCCCACAAAGAGATAGGCTCCCGCACGGGAAATGCGACCATAGGTGGGTTTCAGCCCATAGATGCCACAAAAAGCAGCAGGTACCCGAATCGACCCATTGGTATCGGAGCCGAGAGTGAGTGGCACCATGCCCGCCGCGATCGCCGCCGCCGATCCCCCAGACGATCCGCCCGCCACCCGGTCTAGATCATGGGGATTGCGCGTGTTGCCATAGTGATTATTTTCCGTGACAAAACCATAGGCATACTCATCCATGTTCAACGCGCCCACCAGGATTGCCCCTGCCTGCTTTAACCGGGTCACCGTTGTGGCATTTTGACTAGCGGGCGGATTGTCATGGTTAATCTTGGAACCCGCCAGGGTCGTCAGTCCTTCAATGTCCAATAAATTTTTGACGGCAAAAGGCACTCCCGCCAAGGCTCCGGGATCTTCTCCTTGTGCGATCGCCGTATCCACATGCACCGCATCCGCCAATGCCTGCTCTGAAATGACCGCCGTAAAGCTATTAATCGCTCCATCGCGTTCGGCAATGCGATCGAGGGCGGCCTGCACCACTTGCTCGGCGCTGACTTGGCGATCGCGAATGGCACTTGCAGTCTCGATCGCCGTGGCCTCTGCAAAATCAAAACTCATATATACTGCACCTAATAATGCTGACCCCAAATTCTTTAGAAGTCCTGAGCGGAAGAAACGATTCAGCGCCCAGTCTTCACCGCTTAAACATTCACTGCTTAAACATTCTTCTAAGACTCGGTTTCAGTTGGGGGGAGAGGTTGAAAGACGGGAGCTACTTCGATCTCGTCGGGGAGGGGAAATTCCAGGACTTGTTGGGCGATCGCCATAGTGCGCTCAAAGTTGGCAACCACGCCGGGTCGATGATCCGGGGCGATCGGGATGTCTAAAAGCTGAGCCAGTTGATCGACCAACTCAGCCGTATTTAAGGAGGGATTTGACATAGTCTCAAGGTTTACAAATCGCGGCGATGGCGAATGCCAGGGGAATTAAATTACAAAATGATGGGTGACCAGCAGGCTGCTCAGCCTAGCCATTCATTTGCAATGGAAAGGGGATGATCTCTATACATCTCAAACGATACGAGGAGAATATCCTACTTCAACCCAAATGTCTCGTAGAGTGCAGCGAATTGTAATAATTGTGACTTGACCTGAAGGATAAAGACGTAGGCCGTAAAGAGTATTACAGGGGTGTCCTTCCTTACCGTGGGTGACCACACAAGGAGTGCTAACAATGGATGACGACAATGGGGGACGATCGCTGTTTGTCGCCGTTTTAAGACTCAGTTGGATTGGAGAATCGAGCCAATAGTTCTTCTCGGGAGGATTGGAGGATGAGGCGCGATCGCTCCACGACAGCAAGCCCCATCAAAGGAACCACGATTTGTTCTAAGTCCCCATCCAAAACGCCAAACCTCGCCTCCAGCAACCCCCGAATGTTATCTTGGTCGCTTTCTTGTCGGCCTTCTTGTCGGCCTTCTTGAAAGGTTGTCTCGTGCCACTCTAAGTAAACTGGGGATAGGTTCATGGCCAACTCCTGATTATCTCGACTCGGATTTCGTTGTCTCTCTAGATTAATGCGTAGCACAGCTAATCGCTCCAGGGCATGTCGCCTAAAGGGATGGTTCCGAGGGAGGCGAATCAGTTCAGCGACAGCAAGGGTTCTAGAAATCCTTCTAGAACCTGTTTGGCAAATTGATCATGGGGGGTTCGGGTCATAATTCTGGAAAAACTATCACTATAAAAAACCTGACTAGAGCGCTAGAAGAGATCTAGCCGCATCCAATCAGGCTTTCATCAAACGCAAACTTAAGGAACCGGGTTGCCCACAAGGGGCAACCGCAAGAGTTTAGCAATCGTAGTAGAGCGCAAACTCATAGGGGTGGGGTCTTAACCGCATGGGGTTGACCTCGTTATCCAGCTTGTACTGAATCCAGGTGTCGATCAGGTCTTCGGTGAAGACACCGCCAACGGTGAGGAAGTCATGGTCTTTTTCCAGACATTCCAGGGCATCTTCCAGGGAGCCGGGGGTGGAGGGCACCTTGGCCAACTCTTCGGGGCTGAGTTCGTAGATGTCCACATCCAGGGGGCTACCGGGGTCGATTTGGTTTTTGATGCCGTCGATACCCGCACAGAGCATGGCCGCAAAAGCCATGTAGGGATTGGAGGTCGCATCGGGGCAGCGGAACTCTAGGCGTTTTGCCTTGGGGTTGGTGCCCGAGAGGGGAATCCGCACCGAGGCCGAGCGGTTGCCCTGGGAGTAGGCCAGGTTCACCGGAGCTTCAAAGCCAGGAACCAAGCGCTTGTAGGAGTTGGTGGTGGGGTTGGTGAAGGCCAGCAGGGCGGGGGCATGTTTGAGGATGCCGCCGATGTACCAGAGACCCAGTTGGCTCAGTCCAGCGTAGCCATCGCCTGCCATCAGGGGTTGACCGCCTTTCCAGATGGACTGGTGGGTGTGCATCCCGGAGCCGTTGTCGCTGAAGACGGGCTTGGGCATGAAGGTGACCGTTTTGCCCCAGCGGCGCGCCACGTTTTTGATGCAGTACTTATAGATCATCAAGTTGTCTGCTGATTGCACCAGGGTGTCGAAGCGGATACCCAGTTCACACTGGCCGCCGGAGGCGACTTCGTGGTGGTGCTTTTCGATGGGGACATTGCAGTTGGCCATGGTCAGCAGCATTTCGCTCCGCATGTCCTGGGAGGTGTCGGTGGGAGCGACGGGGAAGTAGCCTTCTTTGTAGCGAGGCTTGTAGCCGAGGTTGCCCCCTTCTTCTTTTCGGCCTGTGTTCCAGCGGCCTTCGATGGAGTCTACATGGTAGTAGCCTTCATGTTGGTTTTGGTCGAAGCGGACATCGTCAAAGATGAAAAATTCGGCTTCAGGGCCAAAGAATGCGGTGTCGCCGATGCCAGAAGCCGACAGGTAATCGACGGCTTTTTGGGCAATGACGCGGGGGCAGCGAGCATACCATTCGCCCGTGCGGGGTTCTTTGATGCTGCAAATGATGCTGAGGGTGGGTTCTGCCATGAAGGGGTCGATCCAGGCCGTGTTGGGATCGAGCACCATGCTCATGTCCGACTCGTTGATCGCTTTCCAACCCCGAATACTGGAACCGTCAAACGGTACACCTTCGGTAAAGCTGCTTTCGTCAATTTGGTTTTCGTAGACGGTCAAATGCTGCCAAATACCCGGCAAATCAACAAACTTGAGGTCAATGAGTTTGATGCCCTGATCTTTGATCATGCTCAAAACTTCTTGCGGGGTTGCCATGAACTACTCCTTAAATCCTTTGGGCTTATTCTCTAGAGTTTGTTTGGTGGAGTGAGAAACGGATCAATTCGGCGGAACCGAACGGGCGATCGCCATACTCAATATCAGAAGGCATCGCTCTATCTCTCTAGCTAGAGCCTTCCTGATCTTTGTTGATCTTTTATTGATCGATCGATCTTTATCGGAGGATGCACGACTCGCGGATCAAGCTCTAACATTCCTGAACCATCCTAGGAATAGGCTTTACAGCGTTTTGTATCTAGCGCTACAGAATTCACTTTTATTCCCTGTGAATTAGAAATTCTGGGGCGGTTGAAACTGGGGAAAGCGGCTGGAATTGGCGATCGCAGCCTTTCCCAGAACCTTAAGATTTCCAGTAAACCAAATTTGGGACACCCCCAAACGGTTTTCCTTGTTACTAAACTTAACAGGCAAAACCCATCCAAACCCGGTCAGGAGCGAAATTCTGGGAAACCACCCGTGATAAACTGAAGGGCAAATCTTTCAGTAAACATTTGATAGAAACCATTGGGAGACGAGATCTCATGCGGGACGCTGTGACCAGCCTCATTAGAAACTACGACAACACAGGCCGATATCTCGATCGGGATGCGCTCGACACGCTCAAGACCTATTTCAACACTGGAGTGGCAAGAATTCAGGCCGCATCCGTCATCAATGGCAACGCCGCCGCCATTGTAAAACAGGCTGGTATGCAGTTGTTTGAGGACATCCCTGAGTTGATTCGCCCAGGCGGCAATGCCTACACCACTCGTCGCTATGCAGCCTGTCTGCGCGATATGGACTACTACCTGCGCTATGCCAGCTATGCGATCGTCGCAGGCAGCATGGATGTCCTCGATGAGCGCGTGCTGCAAGGTCTGCGTGAAACTTACAATTCCTTGGGGGTACCGATCGGCTCTACGGTCATCGGCATCCAAATCATGAAGGACATTGTCAAAGAGCAGGTCAGCAGCGCTGGCATCAGCGACACTGCTTTCCTGGATCAACCCTTTGACTACATGACCCGTGAACTGAGTGAGCTAAACATCTAGTTCTATCACTCGTTCAACATTCGAGGGATGCTGTATTCATGCAGCATCCCTTTAGTGCTTTCTGGGGTTAGCTGGCTGGCTTCGGCGAGGGTTTAGAGAATTAAACGCAGAGACGCAGAGACGCAGAGGGGAAAGGCAAAAGGGGAACACAGATGCACACAGATGCACACAGATGAATACAGATGAATTAGGTGGATGGGTGGAGGAATCTAGAATTTTTCTTTTCTCATCTCCTTTTTTTGGGTTTCCCCTTTCTGTTGTGATTGATTGGGGCGTTAGATCTAGAGGATTAGAATCGCCCAATCCCCTTCCACCACTTCGTCAATTACAACTGGGACATCGATTACGGCTGTCCCACCTTCGTCGATACCCCCCCCCGAAAACACCATGAAAACCGAACCGCGTGCCCCGGCGGATATTTAAGCCTATGTCCGAAATGTGGTGCTATGGCTAACGACTCAGCAAGCGGTACGAGATTTCACAAATTTTCTGGATCTAGCGCTTGAGTTTTACCGGCTTCATACTCCGCCATTGCCTCGGCTGCCCGCTTCACCAACAGTCCAGGAGAACGTTCAAAGGCTTCATCCCATCGCTGTTCTTCTTCGAGTTCTTCTAGGATTAGGGTGGCGATCGCATCTTGCTTTTCTGTAGGCAAGTTTTTTAGACGTGCGATCGCCTGCTCAAGCCGCTCAGTCATCATATAGCCACTTCTTTCAAGGACATCAGTTCAATTATCACTGATGGATCAAACCTTTGAAAATCTCAGTCTTGCTTTAGGGAATTGCGACGGTTCGTAAAAGCCGTTCGACAATCCAATGGGCTTTGCGTCCACTATTGGGAATCATCCGGTGGGCTAAGACATAGGGCGCGAGGAACTTGACATCATCCGGGATGGCGTAGTCTCGACCCTCTAGGAAGGCGAGGGCTTGAACCGCGCGGTGGAAGGCGATCGCTCCTCTTGGACTCACCCCCAACCGCACCTCTTCATCTTGCCGAGTCATCCGAACTAGATCCAGCAAATACTGTTGCAAATGGGGTTCCAGGGTGACCTGCATACAGTGTTGCCGCAGAGTTTCAACTTCGACCAGTGAGATACAGGGGGCGATCGCCTCAACGGTGGTGCCTTGCTGGAGTCGTTGGAGCATTTGTAGTTCTTCGGCTTCGGAGGGATAGCCGAGACTGAGGGCGATCGCAAATCGATCCATCTGCGCTTCGGGGAGGGGGAAGGTGCCCTGATATTCCACGGGGTTCTGGGTGGCGATCACGAAAAAGGGCGTGGGAACCGGACGAGAGGCGCGATCGAGGGTCACCTGATGTTCTTCCATGACTTCCAGCAAAGCCGACTGGGTGCGGGGTGTGGCTCGGTTAATTTCGTCCGCCAAAAGCACATTGGTAAACACAGGGCCAGGGAGAAATTCAAAGGCTCCAGTACTGGGATTCCAGATGTTGCTCCCCGTGATGTCTCCCGGCAGCAGATCGGGCGTGCATTGAATCCGCTGAAATTCCCCTTTGATAGAGCGCGCCAGGGATTTGGCCAGCAGCGTTTTTCCCACACCCGGCACATCCTCCAGCAGGGCATGGCCGCCGGAAAAGAGCGCCACCAAGACCAGACGAATGGCTTCATGTTTGCCGACAATGGTACGCGCCAAATTTTGGGTCAGTTGCTCAATTCGATCTCTCATGGTGGTGGAATGGGGATAGTGGAGGGTTGGATAGTGCTTCGCCTAAAGTGCCCACTGATCGGATTCTGCTGACAGGTCTAATTATGCTAATGGGTCTGATGATGCAAATAAGTCTGATGATGCAAAGAGGATTGACGCGAATGATATTAGACGGCGTTTAGCCCTTGGAGGTTGCCGTCAGTTGCACCCTGGCCTGTTCACAGTCGGTCTGGATTTGGGCTTTGAGTTCATCCAAAGAATTGAATCGTTGTTCTGGTCGAAGGAACTGCGACAGATGGACGGTCAGGGTTTGCCCATACAGATCGCCCGACCAGTCCAGGAGATGGACTTCAACGGTGAGTTGAGTACCGGATACGGTGGGGCGATCGCCCAAATTCATTACCCCCGGTAAACTCCGACTCTCTCCCCGAACCCCCTCCACCCACACACTATAAACCCCCTTCCGAGGCAAAAATTTCTCCGGCGGCAAGCTAAGATTGGCCGTTGGAAAACCCAGCGTTCGTCCCAGTTGTTGTCCACTGACAATTTCACCCATCAGAGCATAGGGTCTACCCAAAAGGGCACTGGCTTGCTGCGGCTGTCCTTCGGCTAAGGCTTGACGAATGGCAGAACTACTGATGCGATCGCCCTCATGGGTATACAGCGAGGCTAGATGCACTTCAATGTGGGATTGGGTGGCGATCGTTTTTAAGTCTTCGGTGGTGCCCGATCGCTTGTAGCCAAATCGAAAGTTTTGGCCAACGCTAACCAGTCGCGCCTGGAGTTGCTGCTTCAGGATTTGTTCGACAAATTGTTCTGGCGTCAAATTCGCTAAGGATTGATCAAAGGGAAGCAATACCAGTTGCTTAACGCCTAACGCTTCTAAATAGGTCGCTTTTTCGGGTAGAGGTGTTAACAGCGTGCGGCGCTGACCCGAAAAAAATTCTTGCGGATGGGGA
Source organism: Oculatellaceae cyanobacterium Prado106 (assembly GCA_025454315.1). GTDB lineage: Bacteria > Cyanobacteriota > Cyanobacteriia > Elainellales > Elainellaceae > Prado106. The sequence goes on along the minus strand of JALOOP010000146.1, from coordinate 6,778 downwards.
TCAAAGGTGACGACCGTAGGCCACAAAAAATCCGCTGCTGACCGAAGGCGCAAGTCAGCCGGATGAAATATCGGTTCAATCACCCGTTGGTGCCCCAAGTGGATGCCGTCAAAGTTACCCAGGGCGGCAAGCGTAGGGGTTTTAGCTGTAGAGAGAGAAGAGGTTATCCACACGCTTAATATTTTGACACAAATCAATGCAAAGAATCTAGCAGCCGGATGAGAGCGAAACAAAAGCCTGCTGAGATGCTCAATGTGATGCATCCTAGCAGGCTTTGCAGTACTTTTTTCAGTACTTTTGACGGGTTCATTGTGCCAGAGTTGGCCGCTCTGTCTTTGAAGTGAATCGCAAAAGGATTAGGGAACAGCGAAGATGAGGTGAATCAATGTCTGATAAACTTTATCTCCGACTATCGAGCTTAAAACCCGATCGCCCCTCACCCCAACCTATTCTTCTTCGTCAGCGCTTTCCTGTTCCAGACTGCGACCCGCCTTTGTCAGCGCCTTGGCCAACTTGTGCAGCTTGCCCTTGTAACCCCGCTTGGCATTGTCAGCAGAGGTATTGACTTGTTCACCCAGTTGGCTCAGCATTTCGGAGATCTCTTCGACCTTGGGCTTCTTCAGGGAGATGGCCTTTTTCAGTTGCTTCAGGTGGCCGCCAATTTCTTTCAGTTCTGAGTCTTCAGATTCTGCCAGAATATCCTGCCATTCTTCAATCATCTCACCGGCGATTTCAGGATCAATCGAGGTCAAATCGCCTTCTTCAAACATTTCCAGAAGGGCATCTAACTCTTCGCTCTCATCAATTTCATGAGAGTCATCGGCTGTTTCAGTCTCCTGATTTTTGGTCGCAGTCTTGCTCCCTTTCTGCTGCTTTTCGTCTTCCATTGCAGCCGAGTTATCCTTGTCTTTGTCCTTTGAACGAGTTGCCATAATCCTGTCCTAAATGATGTCGCAATTTCGTAAATCGCAAATTCAAATCGGGATATAACTCTAGTCAACCGCCGAATGCAAATTGAGAGCAAAATCGTTTCTCTCAAAAAGCAATTCCACCATTCACTAAAATCTCTCTTTAGAGTGGTTTGAGATAGAGCCAAGTGTAGACGATCGCCATCCCATTTCCACTTCAAAAAGTATCCAAGATCTTCATTTGCAGTTCACAAAATCAGTGTACAAAAATCAGGTTATCGGGCTTCCAGACCGGAGTCCTCTGTCCAAGGTGAAATATCCCAAATAGATCAGTAAACAAGCCAAGGAGCCTTCCCCATAGGTTGTAGTTAGGTTGTAGGTTGGGTGAAGCGCAGCACAACCCAACATCACAACCATAAACCTCGATTCAATACTCAGATCAGTGAATTAATTCCAAGCTTTCTAGTAGGGTGTTGGATTACGCTTTGCTCCACCCAACCTACAATTCTCGGCATTCCCAGGAGTTCCGTTCGTCAGCTAGGACAAAGCAACAGGCTTTCCAAAAAGAACGACTGAAAATCATTAGTTTGTTTCAATCATTCAACCCGCACCGAAAAAGATGATGCCCACCTCATTTAAGATGATGCCCACCTCATTTAAATGATGAGTTTAGAAGTTTCCCACCTAAAAGTTTCACCCATCCACCCATCCACTGTCCCTAAATATTCCTCTCAGCAGACGACACCCCCCTCCAGACCTCGTAAATTAATGTCAGTTTATCTATCTTAAGAATCGATCGACCTGCGATGGGCAATGCCCGGATATTCGTCACTCTAGAATAACCAATGACCACTCATTTTGCTCAAGTTGCAAGTCTAGTGACCGATAAAATTACCAATCTGCTGTATGCCCCGGTGTTTGTTACCGATCGCCAGGGTGTCATCATCAGCAGCAGTGAACCGCATCGGGTAGGGCGGCGATTTAAGCATGAACCAGAAGACAACTGGGCGATCGCCAACTTCCTCCGCATTCCGCTCCAGCACGAGATGGAATCAGGAGAAGTGATCGTCTGTAACCCCGATACCCAGGAGCAGATTACCCCACGATTGGCACAGGCTTTGATAGAACTGGTCATCCTGCAAACAACCCAGACTTCCCAGACCAACCAACATCTGCTCAAAAACCAACTGATCTACGACTTGCTCCACAATTCCATTCACGATGAAGCAATGATTCTCAGCCGTTCCGCAGAATTGGGAATCGATCTAGCGCCGCCTCGGGCTGTCATCCTAGTTGATGCCACAGACTATATCCTAGAAAACATCCCAGAAGATACACTCCTAGGAAGAAACAAGATTCAAAACAATCACGTTCAAAATAATCAACTGGGAGAGATGATGGGGCTGCCCGATCGCAACTTACCCGATCGCAACTTAGCAGAACAACAGCGACGCACCCAATTTGTCATCAGCAGCATTGTCAGCTTCTTTCATCTCCCCAACGACACAATTTGCGCCGATTTAGGCCATGGAAAAATTGTCGTGCTAAAGGCTAGCGACAGCAAAAACCTAGATCCCTGGGTTCGCAGCGAAGAATGCGCCGAAGGCTTTGGCTATTCCTGGGCCAATCTCACCGCCCTCAAACGCGCCGCCAATGCCCTCCTAGCCCGTCTCCGTAACGACACCGGCAAATCCATCGACATCGGCATTGGCCGCTACCATCCCGGCGTCCAGGGGCTAGCCCGCTCCTACGAAGATGCCCGCGCCGCCCTTTCCCTAGGCCAGCGCTTCCAAGACAAAAATCGCGTCCATTGCCTGGGCGAACTGGGCATTGCCGCATTCGTGGGCATCGCCGACGAAACCACCAAGATTGATTTAGCCAAATATCTGCTCAGCCCCTTAGACCATGAGCCAGAATTATTGCTCACCCTAGATGCCTTTTTCGCCGAAGATTGCTGTCCCTCTTCAACCTCCAAGAAGCTGTCAATTCATCGGAACACCCTGAGCTACCGTTTGGAGAAAATCACCTCACTCACGGGGCTAGATGCTCGACGGTTTGATGAGGCGGTACAGATGCGGTTGTGTTTGTTGTTGCGATCGCTCCAACTCTCCCAATCCTATCCTTAGCAAGAAAACAGCAGAAGCGCTTGCTGATTCCGTCATTAAAATTTTGTCCAGCGCAGCTTCTTAACCCTTTCAGTTTCATCGGAAAATCGCAGAAAAAAAAGAGGGAAGTCCAGAAAGGACTTCCCTGAATCGCTCACCACCGCAAACTTGATAACCTGATTGATGCTCTTAGGATACCGACCGATACCCAACCAGTGCCGCATCAATATCAGGTTGAACCTTTAGCTTGACCTGTTGAAACTCATTGCCAAGCTGATCCAAAGCTGAATCATCCATTGAAGCACGCACCGCTTCAAAGATTTCTTCTTCCTCTTCCTCAATATGATTCAGCATGTTTTCTTTTAAGTAGCGATACTTGGTCTGAAACTCGTCATCAGCGGGATTCAGTTTCAGCATTGCTTCCAGTAAAATACTAGTAGCGTTATGTTCCTGCTCTGCCTCTTCAATGTAACCTTCCGTTTGCTGGAAGTCACGCATTGCAGGATAAAAAACCAACTCTTCTGCCCTAGAGTGCAGAATCATCGCACAATAAATCTGTGTGAAAATCTCAAGCTGTTGAGCTTGATCGGAGTCTGCATCCATCTCATCAAAGAGCTGCTCGATCTGTTGATGATCAACCTCAATGAGATCTAAAATATTTTGCGTTTGAGAAGCTATCATGAAATGTCCTTTTCATTCATTTCTAAAACGATTGACATTAAACACTCTTTAGAAGCTAACCGAATTTAACCAAACCTGAAAGAAATGATTCTTAGAGGATTTGCTGAAGATTGACCATTGATCAGATGGCACATTCAGGACGATAACGGGACTGACAAGGCGCGATCGCAAGAAGAAATATGCTAGCTAGCACTTGCTGATGTTTGCACCTGTGACCCTAATATGGCATCTTCTAAAACACATTTCATCATCCTTTCGATGGATGATTAGGAATTAGGAACCTCAGCAAAGGTAAAACATTCTTCTTTTCAGCCCCTTAAGTAGAACCTTTAGAAAACTTAGCCCTAGCCCAGGCAACATCGCCATATCCCCGATTCTGCCATTCGCCAAGAGTAAAGCAGAAGAACACCAGACCAGACGTTCTTCTGCTAATTTGCCGAATGTTTCTAACCAACTCATTGCCCCTGAGATTTACCCATTGAGTTGACCAGATTCACTCAGCAAGACTGAAAGGGTACAAGCTTCAATTAAGCCAAGGCAAATTCTGCTGCCGTGAAGTTGGCAAGATTGGTTTGGCCGATCGCGCCTCGCTGGTTGTCTAGGTTTGCCAAGACGCTAATATTGCCGCCATCACCCAGATCCTGCGAATACACGACGCGCGTTAAACCCAGGGTGGTATTGAAGTAGACGAAGATGCCTTCGTTGGCTTGGATGTTGTCATTGTTGGCGATCGCCCGTGCCGCCGCCCCTGCTGCCGCAAAGGAATCAGACAGCACAATCACGTTACTATTAGCTAATGTTCCTGTGTTCACCAGTTGAGACGCAGTCCCTCTCTGAGAGACTAACGGACTCAGTCCCAGATCCGTTCCATCGAACGTAAACTGATCTTCGCCAATGGTGAAGTCTGTGATGATATCCGGTTGATTCAGCACGTTGATGTTGGGCTGTGCCGCTAGCGTGGGTGTGCCGTTGGCAAAGACATTACCATTGTAGACAAACTGATCGCGACCCGTGCCGCCCGTCAGCGTATCCACTCCGGTATTGCCCACGATCAGGTCACTGCCACGTCCGCCTAAGATCGTGTCATTCTCAGAGCCGCCGTCGAGGAAGTCACTGCCGCCGCCGCCGGAGAGTTGGTCGGCACCCGCTTCGCCCAGGATCGTATCGTTGGCACTGCCGCCGTCAATGACATCAATGCCATCTCCGCCAAAGATCAGATCCTGTCCACCGCCGCCGCTCAGTTGGTCATCGCCCGCGTTGCCCCGCAACACATCATCACCGCGACGACCATCCGCCACATTGTTGCGCTCATCGCCAATATAGAAATTGGCCTCGCGGTTTCCAGTGAAGCGACGACGACGAACGGGTTCTCCTAAATCATTATTTTCTAACAAGGCCAGCAAAGCATCGAGACTTGTCTGGGCGCTGTTGATGCGATTGGTCATACAAACTCCTGGTCAAGGGTATTGAAGTGAGGATTTCAGCCGAAAACTTGTGGGTTGGGTGGAACAACGCGCAACCCAACAGCCCATTAGAACGCTGGGGTTGAATTCGCTGAATCTGCACATTGAATCGAGGTTTATGGCTGTGATGTTGGGTTGCGCTACGCTCCACCCAACCTACAGGAATTGGGTCAGGTCGTCAGGTAATCCGTAGGCTGAATCGGTGGCTGAATCGGTGGATTCGATCGCTATATTCGTAGGTTCCAAAGCCAAGTCATCACAGCCTCTGAACAAAAAATTCTCAACAGGGGGTTCAAAGAGGTTCTAGGAAGGGTGCAAGGCACCCAAGGTCTAGCAGTTATGTTGAAGAACGGGCGATCGCAGCAGGCACCCTCATTGGTTTCGTCCTTCGCTTATCGTTTTAACAGAGCTAGCTTGAGTAGTCAACCCCAAAAAATAAATTGACTACTCAGAATACTCATGGCATAGTGTGGAAGAAATCAGGTGGTCGCACTACAACATCACACTTAGCGTTGAGAATCCAATAAACCGATGTTCTTCCGCTCAGGCAAAAAAAGAAGACAAATTCCTCTGCGTCTCTGCGGTCTAATTTTTTCCAGCTTATTTGAACCCGTTTGCAAAATCTGTCTGAGTGAACCATGCGTGCATTAAAGATTGGCGATCGCCATCTCAACACCGAGCAAATCGTGGCTGCCCTGGTGCAGTACAAACTTCTAGAACCCCTGGTGGGACAAGTCTTATTGGATAAGGCAATTCAGCAAGTTCCCCTGTCTGAGTTGGAGCTAGTTCGCGCCTTGAGCGGCAATGCTGAAGCCGAAATGCCCAAGGACTTGTCGGCTTTTGTGACGCAGTGGTGCCAAAAAGTGGGCATCGAAGGTGACTACTTTGAAGGTGTCATCTTACGAGATATGCGAATCGAAAAATTTAAGAAAATCCAGTTTGGTCAGCAGGTCGAAGCCGAATTCATGCGTCTGAAACCCGAATTTGACCAAGCGGAATATAGCCTGATTCGCGTTGCGGATGCGGCATTTGCCCAGGAAATTTATTTCCATTTACGAGACGATGGCGCAGACTTTGAATCCCTAGCCCGACTCTATTCCATCGGCCCCGAACGCCAAACCGGAGGCCGCATCGGCCCGATCGCCCTCTCCCACCTCCCCCCCGTCATCGCCCAACAATTCCGCAGCGAATCCTCTGGGGTTCATCCCCCGATCGCCCTCTCAGACGCTTCCACCCAACACTTCTGGATCGTCCGCCTGGAAAGGTTCCTCCCCGCCAGCCTCACCGAATCCACCCGCAGCCAAATCATCAATGGCCTGTATGAACGGTGGCTGCGATCGCAAATCAACCATTTTCTCTCACAGCCGGATGCGATTCAGGTTTGCGCTTAGAAGGGGAAAGGGGAAAGGGGAAGGGGAAAAGGGCTATCTCTGAATAGATCTTGGAATAGATCTTGGAATAATTCTTTGATTTTATCGATATCTATTTTTGCCAGATCCAAGTTACGTTGTATGAAAATCTAAATATTCCAAATATAATCAGCATAAACGGTTAAAACTCGACTTCACTTTCGTGCTCCCCTCGATAAGCATCTTGTTTTGGGCCTATAATATTGACGAGT
>JALOOP010000557.1 GCA_025454315.1 Oculatellaceae cyanobacterium Prado106 | reverse complement strand
AAAAGGTTGAGAACTCTTAGTTGTTTCAGTGGCGGAATCCTCTCGCTCAATGGCCGCTACGGGGACTCCAGTGCGAATCTCAACGCCAGCTTGTCGGGCGCATTGGATCAGGCATTCCAGGATCGTTTCTGAGTCATCGGTGATGGGAAACATCCGGCCATCGGCTTCGGTCTTAAGCTTTACGCCTCGTTGTTCAAACCAGGCGACGGTGTCTTTGGGCTGGAATCGGGTGAATGCGCCGCGCAGGGCTTTGCCGCCGCGTGGATAATACTGCACCAGTCGGGCAGGCTCAAAGCAGGCATGGGTGACATTGCAGCGGCCACCACCGGAGATTTTGACTTTGCTGAGGAGTTGACGGCCTGCTTCTAGGAGAATGACCTGGGCTTGGGGGAAGCGTTCTGCAGCGGCGATCGCCCCAAAAAATCCGGCAGCACCCCCGCCAACAATCAGGAGGGTCAGATTAGAATCGGAAGAGGATTTTTGCAGATTTTGCAGCATGGCGATCGTCCCAATGTCTCAAATATTTCTCAAACATTTCTAAAATAAATTTCCAAACCCCGTTGAAATCCCACGGGAACTCTCAGGGCATACTAGCGGTGAATTCCCAGTCGCAATTCCCAGTATCATCAGCGGAAACCAAGGATCTGAGCATGTCTCTCGAAAAACTCCAACCAGCCAACCCTCGTGATGTCAACGTCTACACGCCCTACTACCAGGGGCGCAAGAAAAGCGCATTACCCCTTGCCATTAGCCTCTATCAAGTCGGCAGCCTGGAAGGAGTCCGCAAAATCGAAGGGGGCGACAGTATTCCCTTCGTCGCCAGTTGGAATATTTCTTCCTTGCCCGCTGATTTGGTGCGCTGCCGCCTCCAGTTTGACGGCAACGCCGACCTCAGCTACGAGGTGATGATGGCCAACTTTGAGTTTGTTGATTTTCTGATCGAGGTTCTCTTCACCTTCAAGAGCGCCCGAGTCGCCGATTTCTCCCAAACCTTCTACCGCAAGCTCCTCCGCCTGGACGAGTAGCACAGTAGACCCATCAGACTTGACAGGGGCGCATCTTGAAGAGGATGCGCCCCTATTCTATTGTTCTACTATGAAGCCTTCTAGAGAATTCTTGTTGAACGTCTCAGGATCTATGATGGACAGACAGTTTGATGTGTTCATTTCCCATTCTAAACAGGATAGACAGTTTGATGTGTTCATTTCCCATTCTAAACAGGATCAAGAGCTTGCTGAACAACTAGCGAACAAGCTTAGTGCAGCGGGAATCAGGGTATGGCGCTATCGGAAGATTATCCCTGGCGAGATGTGGGTAGAGGAAATCGAAAAAGGAATTGAGCAAAGTCAGCATGTTCTGCTGATTGTGTCCGAAGATTCTTTGAATTCTCCTTCAGCAAATTTTGAAATGGGAGTAGTGTTGAGAGCGGTTGCGCGTTCCCCCGAACGTCTGGTAATTCCCGTTTTGACTCAAGACATAGACTTAAGTTCGTTACCTTTCTCTACAAAGACAAGAAGATTCGTAGAAGCCGCTCATCTCAGTCTCGATGAGCTAGATGTAAAAGTTCGGGAGATTCTTGGGGAAAGCTGTACTGCAAACTCACTCCAGCACTAACAAAGAATTTAATCCACTTAGCAGTTATTGATTGAGGCATGGTTCCTGTGGCAGACGCTTCCCAAACTCCGAATTCTTCAACGCAATACGCAGTCAGCATCTGGGAGGCGATCGCCATTTTCACCGGAGCCATTCTCCTGGTCGCGGTCGGGGTGGCAGGACTGGGGGTGAAGGCGCTGAATAATGCCTTTGACCCAAGGAGAGCCGAAGCGATCGCCCAAAGCCTGGTGGATTACCGCATTCCCGGAGGTTCAACGGGGACTTTTGGAGCCAATTTTGGTGGGGCGAAGGTGGCGGTGGTAACTTCCACTCGGACGACTGTGCCGGGTTCTGTGTTGACGGATGCGATCGCCCCGCCTGCCGTAGAACTCTTTGTGGCGCGCATTCCCATCAACGAAGTCACCCAGGCCGTGGAAACCGAAGAGGATTTGGGCAACGAGTTTTTCTCTGGCTTTTCCTTCTCCTCTCAAGGCGGAGGCGAGTTCCAGCCGCAAGCGAGACGAATTGAACCCAAGCAATTTTGTGAAACATCTGTGCCCGTCACGATTCAGGAAGGCAGTTTGGTTCTACCAGATGCCTCGGTCATTCCAGCAGTGCAATACGAAACCCGCATTCTCAACGACTCTGAAAGTTACATTGCGGTGATTTCGGCGCTGGGAACTACTGCCGCCCAGGATGCCGCAGCCGTCTTTGACTCCTTGCAGTGCAAACTGTGAAGTTCATCTGGGCGTTTACAGGGACTGAGCAGCCTTCATGACTTGTTCGGAGACGAAGGGCAGGATTGCCTCGTTGGTGCTGTGGGGTTTGCCTTCTGTGAACACGACGAGCAGATAGGGACGAGTCTCGGGGAGTTCGATGTAGGCGGCATCGTGGCGCACCTGGCTGGTGAGTCCGGCTTTTGACCAGACCTTAGCGGAGAGGGGTAGCCCCGCGCCCAGGAAGCCAGTGACCTGATTTTCGGGATCAGCCGCCAGGTCTGCCGGGTCTAGGCTGCGCTGCATCAGGGTCATCATGGACTGCGATCGCCCCGCTGAAACCGCCACGCCTCCGATGATGCTGTGCAGCAGTTTGGCAGTGGCATCCGTAGTCAGCATGTTGCGATTGGTGTAGGTTTCGCCGACGAAGGCGCGTTCGCGTCCGTAGGCTCCGTCGCACCAGGTTTTTTGGTTGGCATTGATGCCTTCAAATTCCACCCAGCCCCAGCCGTGAAAGTAGCGATTGACCAGATTTCGTTGACTCTTCCAGGTTTCAAAGGGGCCTGGGGGTAGCTCGGGGCCGCTGGTGGTGCCCGTGAGGACATCCATGACCAGACTGGTGGCATCGTTGCTGGAGTCTACGATCATGTCCCGCACGGCGCGATCCAACTCAACGGAGGGGGAAATCATCCCTTTTTCTAGCCATTCATGCACCGCAACTAAGTAAAACAGCTTGACGATGCTGGCTGGATAGATGCGCTCTACTCCCCGATAGGCAAAGCCCCGTACCGAATGCTGCCAAAATTCTTGAGGGGTGAGTGCGCCTCCCGTGTTGACTGGAACCGGGTCGTCATAGACGAGCCAGGTCATGGCAATCTGTGTCCTGGCTAATCCGGGAAAGGCTGCCCAGGTGGCTTCGAGGATGCGATCGCCCCATTGGCCAAGCTGTTCGTCTCGCTGAAAAAATGGCATAGAAACGCGATAGAGGATAGGAAAATATCGGCTGATTTGGGGGTTGACCGCAGAAGCACAGAGACGCAGAGAAAAAAGACGCAGAGCAATTTGACGAAAGTTGCGTAACGTTCATTTATTGACTGCTAATTTTTTGCGGCCAAACATCAGACGGGTAACTAGCGATCGCCATAATACATCAGGGAGAACCGCGTGCATTAGCAGAAAGGCTTCCCCATGGGGCGAATAGCGTAATCGATGGGAGCGATCGGTTGCAGCCCGATAGATTGTTTTTGCGACGCCTTCAGAGCCGGGCAGCGAATCATTCAAGTTCTCACTGAACTGTTTTACTGATTCAATCAGGTCGTCATACTTGGGGTGGCTTGCCCAGGCTGAACCCTGATGGATGAATCTCGTCCGAATGCCGCCTGGTTCAATGATTTTGACCTGGATATTAAACTGGCGCAATTCATAGCGCAAAGCCTCTGAAAGCCCTTCCACAGCCCACTTGGTCGCATGGTAGGAGGAAGCCAGCGGAAAAGCGAGACGCCCCCCAATGGAAGCCACATTGACCAGGGTGCCGCTGCCCTGCTGTCGCATGATTGGCAGGACGGTCTGAATGGTCGAGACTAGTCCAAACACATTGGTTTGAAATTGGCGATCGAATTGCTCGGGGGTGACGCCTCCCAGCGGCCCCATCAGGGCATATCCCGCATTGTTAACCAGGACATCAATTCGCCCAAACTGCTCGATCGTCTCACGAACTGCTGATTTAATCGTCTCAGGGCGGGTGAGATCCAGTTGGGGACAGATAACCTGATCGACCTTTGTCCAATTCCCCGCAGGGGTGGGCGATCGCATCGTTGCCGCCACATTCCAGCCCTTTTGGAGGAAATATTTCGCGGTTGCTTCCCCAATGCCACTAGAAGCCCCTGTAATCAATACCGTTTTACGCATAGTGGATATTCCTGCCAAAGATGAAGAGGTTAATATCACGTAGCGTAAACAATGGACTATACTCCACAGTCAAGCGAGTTTTACAGGATTTAGGGCTTCCATGCTGATTGGGGCGAGTTGTCTAAGCAAACAGGCTTATCAAAGGACACCATCCGGTTTTACGAGAAGAAGGGATTGATTGTGGGGCGCGATCGACAGGCCGGAAGCAGGCAATACAAGGACTATGCCCCCGAAACCGCAGAGCGATTACGGATGATTGTGCAAGGAAAATCTCTGGGATTTACCTTGAGTGAAATCAAACAATTGCTGGATGAATGGAGCGGTGGGGCAATCCCGAAACCCGATCAAATTAAAATCATTGAACGTAAGATCGCAGAGGTCATGGAAAAAATGCAGCAACTCGATGCCATCAAATCCTACCTCGTCGCCAAACTCAGCAGACTAAACGAGGAAGGTTAGCCAAAATCTTGCACTCTACCCCTGTCATTTTCCCTCCCCATGCTCACCCTCCCCCAACTCCAAGCCACCTTCGACGCTGGTCACTTCCCGGAATATCAGTGTCAGGCCAATCTCAACCTCTATGATTCTCCCGAGATTAAAGACCTGGCGACTCAAGCGGTTGCTGGGCGACAGCTTAAATTTTTGCCTCTCCCGGCTGAGCAGAACGGCAAAATTACCGGGCAAGCCATTCAGGTGCGCCTCTGTGAGGATGATTATCCGGGATGGTTGCCGTTGGAAGACTTAGATTTATTGGCGGAAGCGGAAACGCCCTATGAGCCGATCGCCCTCTCTCCCCAGGAAATTGGCGATCGCATCCCCCAGGTCATTCGCTTTGCCCAGGCCGCCATGACCCAACCCAACTACTATCTCTGGGGCGGCACCGTCGGCCCCAACTATGACTGCTCAGGATTGGTTCAAACGGCGTTTACCGTGGCGGGC
>JALOOP010000145.1 GCA_025454315.1 Oculatellaceae cyanobacterium Prado106 | reverse complement strand
GAAGTGCAAGCTGCGGCTGTTGTTGAACGAAGCATATTGGAAGATCAACCGACCGAAGTAGCCGTGGGCTGCAACGATGTTGTAGGTTTCTTCTTCTTGGCCAAACTTGTAGCCGTAGTTCTGAGACTCGGTTTCGGTCGTCTCACGCACCAGCGAGGAGGTTACCAAGGAACCGTGCATGGCGGAGAACAAACTGCCACCGAACACGCCCGCAACGCCCAGCATGTGGAAGGGGTGCATCAGGATGTTGTGCTCAGCTTGGAACACGAACATGAAGTTGAAGGTACCGGAGATTCCGAGGGGCATCCCGTCAGAGAAGGAGCCTTGACCGATGGGGTAGATCAGGAAGACGGCGGTTGCAGACGCGAGAGGAGCGCTGTAAGCGACGCAGATCCAGGGACGCATCCCTAAGCGGTAGCTGAGTTCCCACTGACGACCCAGGTAGCAGAAGCAGCCGAGGAGGAAGTGGAACACAATCAGTTGATAAGGGCCACCGTTGTAGAGCCACTCATCGAGGGAAGCTGCTTCCCAAATGGGGTAAAAGTGCAGGCCGATCGCATTCGACGAAGGAATGACCGCGCCGGAAATGATGTTGTTGCCGTAGATTAGGGAGCCTGCAACAGGTTCACGAATCCCGTCGATATCAACCGGGGGAGCGGCGACGAACGCGATGATGTAACAGATCGTTGCGGTGAGTAAGCAAGGGATCATAATCACCCCGAACCAACCCACATAGAGACGGTTGTCGGTTGAGGTAACCCAACCACAGAACCGATCCCACAGACCGCTGCTATCGCGCTTCTGGAAAGTGGTAGTCATAATGATTGCTCGTTGTTACGAAAGGATAAAATCAAGCAAAATGTATGGGGCAAGTTGTAACTTAGCCTTGCCATTCATAGTATTGCGATCGCCCCTTTTTTTCCAATAGATTGAAGACACTTTGTAACACTAATTCATTAAATTCTTTAAACTTATTTCAACAATTAAAACCCCATTTTATTGAGTTTATTTAATAGTAATTGAGTATTTGCTCAGAAATAAATTCAATTAAGTTAACAATTGCTGAAGTGTTGGCGGAGGGGGTGAGTTTCGGGAGAGCATTCTTAACGCAGAGACGCAGAGGAGGGGAGGGGGAAAGGGGAAAGGGGAAAGGGGAAAGGGGAAAGGGGAAAGGGGAAAGGGGAAAGGGGAAAGGGGAAATCACGCCTCATCTCCCTACTCCCCACTCCCCACTCCCTACTCCCCACTCCCTACTCCCTACTCCCTACTCCCCCAGAACCCGTCTCAGTAGTCCAATGACGATCGCCGGATCTTCCAGGTGCGGCAGGACACCCACTTCTGGAATTTCCAGGAATGAGTGAATGGCGGTTGGGTTGAGTTGGGCGAGTCGTTTTCCCAGGGTGGGGGTGCCGAAGCGGGATTTTGTGCCCCAGGCGATCGCCGTCCTAGTTCTCAACTGCGGTAGGTAAAGCGCCAGGTCAAAGCAGAGGTCACCCCGGAGGGAGGAGAGGGCGGCATATTCGGCGTTGAACTGTTGGGCTGAAGCGAGGTAGGCGGCGATGGTTTCTGGGGTGATGCGGGCGGGGTTGGCGAATAGGATTTGGGTGAGGAAGCTTTGGACTGCTAGCGGGTTGGCGGCTCCTAGGGCGTAGAGGGCTTGGTCGATGCCGGGGATTTTGGCAATTTGGGCGGCCAGGTTGCGGCCATAGTCGCCGCCAAAGTCGGCGTAGCCTGCGGGGGAAACCAGGAAAAGTTGGTCGAAGAGGTCGGGGCGTTGGATGGCGAGGCGGACGGTGATACCTGCGGTGAGGGAAGAGGCAATGGCGATCGCAGGTTGTCCCACCCACTCCAAGAGTTCGGTCAGGAGCTTGAGGTAGTCTTCGACCTGGTAACTGCGCGGGGGATGGCTCGATTGCCCCCAGCCCAACAAATCCGGGGCAATGATGCGATAGTCGGCGGCAAAGGCAGGGTAGATCTTTGACCATTCATAGGCCGAGGAACCACCGCCCAGGCTATGTAGAAAAACCAGGGGTGGCTTGTCTTTTGGAATCGAGGCGATCGGCCAGATGGGTTCGGTGGCGCTGTAGTAGACCATGATGCCCAGGCTGGTTTGAATCAACTGTTGGCAAAACCCCAAAGGTTGAAATTGCAACATTGTTAATGGGTTTGGTTAATGGGTTTGGATTTGATGATTTTGGATTGGGTGATATGGGATTTTAATGGGCCATGTTTGGAGTTCGGAGCAGGTTGTGTTGGCTGAAAGGAGCTACAAACTATCCATCTGACCAAATTCTATCGATTCAAAATGCACTGCTCAAATTTTGCATCCCGTTGAACTTCAAGTCCTAAAGATGCGTCCTATCTTGAATCTCGCTTCTGTTGAACCCCTTCCCATCCAAAATCAAAGATCGATTCCCTTAAAAATGAGCATCCAATCAACCCATATTTTTCCGCAAAGACATCAAATCCGCAAAGACATCAAAGAGGAAGACAAACTCCTCTGCGTCTCCGCGTCTCTGCGTTTTAAATTTCAAAATTCAGATTCTGTCTTCTACAGCATCCATTCCAGCCCGACTCCGACGCGATTATCCTTCTGTTGTGGAGAATTTTGCCGTTGCAGATCAGTGGAAAGTCGCAGTTGTTCGGTGACGGCATAGCCAAAGGTGAGGGTAGTGATGCCCACTTCGGCGCTGTTGGAACCGGGATTGACCCAGCTTTGGGTGACGGCGACATCGGCGGCTCCGGTGCGGGAGAGTTGCAGTTGCAGCCTCAGCCCCAGATTGACCCCGTCAATGGCGTAGTCTTCTCCTTCGACCCGACGATAGCCAGCCACGGGGGCAATATTCACGGCATTGCCCAAAGGCAGCACATAGTAACGCAGTTCTGCGCCATAGGCCGATCGCCCTTCTTGGAAAGTGGTCTGGTAATCGCCGCTGAGGGTAACAGGTGACTGACCCAAAAACACATCTTCGATGCCCACATGAATGCCTCCTTGGCGATCGCTAGACGGAAACTGCGAATAGCCCACACGAACTCGGGTACGAAAACCGGGGTCATTGCGAATTTCAGAGAGAACATCGGGGATGTCTTCTAGCCAACGTTGCAGCACAGGGCTGTTTTCTACGGTTTCTGGGGACAGATCGAGTTGTTGAGCAGCGGCAGGGGAGGCCGGATCGGTCACGGTTGAAGGGTTTGGAGTTGAATTCTGAGGAGGCGAATCTTGAGGCGTTGGATTACTGGGCGTTGACTTCTGAGGCGTTGAATCTTGAGGCGTTGGATTACTGGGCGTTGAATTCTGAGGGGTTGAATTCTGAGGAGTCGCTTGAGCAAGGGTGGGGTGGAATCGGGGAGGGACGGCTGAAGCGGCTTGGGGTGTTGCGCCTGTAGGGGTTGCCAGACCCAAGATCCATCCCATCATCAGCCCTGAACCGATCCAATCCTTCATGCCTCACACCCAAACCTTTTGCAAAATGCTGACGAAACGCTAATCAATTGCCGCTCTGATTACTGGAAATTCAATGACCAGGAATTCAATGACAGGAAACTCTGATCACTACAGGAAACTTTGATAACGGGAGACTCCTGCAATCGAAAGCTCTTGAAAGAAGAAACTTTTATGACAACGGACATCCTGGCTCGAACGTCATCTTACCGTAAATTGCATGGACTGCTGTTCGATTAAGACTCTGACCATCAACAGGATTATCAACAGGATTATCAACAGGGGTCGCCCCAGAATTTTTCAAGGACAAGTCCATCGGCGATTCAACCGATGGGTGGGGAATTATGGCGATCGCACCCCCTTTCCAAATCTCCTTCCCAGATCTCCTTTCCAGACATTCCCTGATCCATTCCTCCAAGTTTGTCCCTCGCCGTTCTCAGAAACTTCTATTTTAAGGAACTTTTGCTGAAATTTTTGGGCGAATCTAGGTTTTTTCGGCTATATACAGCAGCGTTTGATAAGCGATCGCCACTCCCCCTTCAGTTGAACGCTCCACCCATCGGTCATACAACCCCTGCAAATCCACCAAAAGCTGATCATGGGCGGCTCCCGACTTGGGAATATAGGAAGAACTGAGTGCTAGACCAATCAAGCTTTCTGCCGTGTGGGGACGTTTCCAGGTGAAGCGCTGCTCTCGATAATGGCAAAACAGTGGACTTGTGGCCAAGGACTGAGCCGATTTGCGACTGGGGTTGTCATAAATGTGACGTTCGGAAGCTTTTTGGATCAATTGGTCATGTTCTTGGGTGAACGGGTCAGTGAGGTCGCGATCGTTCCACATCAAAGCGACTCGTCCGTTTGCAGCCAAAATCCGGTGAAACTCCCTCAGGGTCGGCTCAGGGACAAACCAGTGGAAGGCTTGGCAGCAGGTGACCAGTTGCACCGAGGCATCGGCTAGTCCGGTTTGCTCAGCGGAACTGGCGCGATACTCGACGTTGGCATGGGGTTGGGCGGCCTCGCGCATAGTGGCGTTGGGTTCGATGGCTAGGACTTGGAGGTTGCGATCGCCCAATAGCCGAGAGGAAATTCCTGTCCCCGCGCCCACATCGGCGACCCTCCGAGATTCAGTCAGCGGCAGATCTTGCAGAATCGCATCAATGGCCGCAGCCGGATAGCTGGGACGATATTTGGCATAGTCATCGGCACGGTTGGAGAAGCGCGATTGGGGGTCTTGCTGGTATAGGGGCGGTCGAGCAGCGTCAGGCATAGCGTCAGTCCTGGAAAGAATCAATGATGTTGCAAGGGTTGGCAGCCTTTGAATCCTTGGTATCCTAACAATCGTTAGCTTCCTTTCAAGCGTTAGCAGCCTTTCAATCGTTGATATCAAAGGATGAGTCGCAATCTGCCCAGCCCAAGATGCTATAAAGAACGGGTGAGCAAGAATTTTAACTTTTGTGAAGGAGCGATAGTGCAACCCACAGTCAGTTTAATCCGAGCAGAATCCTACCAAATCTCTGCCCTGCGGAGTGATATAGAAAGATTGCTGGCTCCTTTGGGGGGCATGGCGGCAGTGGTAAAACCGGGCGATCGCGTCCTCCTCAAGCCCAATCTGCTCACGGGTGCCCGTCCAGGAAAGGAATGTACGACTCGTCCCGAGGTGGTGCAATGTGTGGCGGAGATGGTGCGGGAGGCGGGTGGTCAGCCGTTTTTGGGCGATAGTCCAGCGTTTGGCAGTGCTAAGGGAGTGGCGATCGCCAATGGTTACGCCCCCATGCTGGAACAACTCAACCTGCCCATCATCACCTTCCAGGGCAAGCGCTACGAAACCATTAGCCAAGACTTCAACCATCTCCTGCTCTCCAAAGAAGCCATGGAAGCCGATGTCATCATCAATCTGCCCAAGGTCAAGTCCCATGTCCAGTTGACCCTGACGCTGGGCGTGAAAAATCTCTTTGGCTGCGTTCCCGGCAAAATGAAAGCCTGGTGGCATATGGAGGCCGGAAAAGATAGCCTGCGGTTTGGCACCATGCTGGTAGAAACTGCGAGAGCGATCGCCCCTAACCTCACCCTCCTTGATGGCATCATCGGCCACGAAGGCAACGGCCCCAGCGGCGGTGAACCTCGCTCTCTAGGCATCTTGGCCGCTTCCACCGATGTCATCGCCCTCGATGCCGCCCTGCTCGCCGTCCTCAACACAGACCCCAGCCTCGTCCCCACGGCAGCCGCCGCCCAACATCTCGGCCTCTGGCCCGCCCTCAGCGACATCCAGTTCCCCCACCTCACCCCCCAAGATCTACAAGTCCTCGACTGGAAACTCCCCGATCGCCTCGTCCCCATCGATTTCGGCGCACCCCGCGTCCTCAAGTCCACCTTTAAGCATCTCTATATCCGCTTTGTGAAGGAGCCGATTGAGATGTATACGAAGGCTTAGGGAGGGAGTGGGGAGTGGGGAGTGGGGAGTGGGGAGTCGGGGGGAAAGGGATTCTTTGAGGTTTTTGTTGGCCTATCGAAGAAGACTAATCACGGAAATTCAGGAGAGGGAGTCTTTGGGATTTTTGTTGATTGATTAAAGAAGGTTAATCAAAGGAATGGTTGAAGTGGAAAACCATAGTTCCTCCTTGTCGAATTCAATGATCTCCCTTTCGCCTTTCGCCTTTCCCCTTTCCCCTCTTTCGGTTAGATAAAAAGCCAAAATCGCAGGCAACTTGACTTCGATAAAGCAGCCTAGGATTCATTCTCCGTGGGCATCACCGAATAGGATTGCCGTTTCATCTCTGATAGCGGTGCATCCAGCAGAGATTCTAGTTTTCGCCCCTCATAGCCCGTTGCCCCACTGAGCGCCGCTGTACCCGTTACACCAGGGCTGACAATTCCGCCCGAAACCACCACCTTGAACGCATCCTCTACCGACATCGACAGATTAACCACATCCGCTTCAGGGACGATCGCATACCAACCTGTGGTGGGATTGGGGGTTGTGGGGATGAAAACGCTGAGCATGTTGCCGGAAAAGTGGGGCTGAATTTGGGGACTTAGCATCCCGGTGACAAAGGCGATCGCCCATATGCCGGGACGCGGATACTCCACCAAAATCACCCGACGAAACTTGTTGCTTGAATCTTTGAGCAGGGTTTCCAGGAGTTGCTTCAGCGTTTTATAGACGGCACCCGCTAGGGGAATGGCCTGGAGCAACCGTTCGCCAAAGTCCAGCAGCCAGCGTCCAGCAATGTTTCTTGCCATCAAGCCAATCAGCAAGATGCAGAATAACGGCACCGCCAAGCCCACGAGTAAATTGAGCAGGTTGCCCAGGATGGGATTCAGATCGTTGAAGGGATTGACCTGTTTGGGAATCCGCGTCAGGAAATCGATCACCCAGCGGGTGATGGTCAGGGTCAACCAGATGGTGGTGGCTAGGGGAATCACCACCAGCAACCCTGCAATCAGGTCGTTTTTGAGATCCTGCCTTAGACGTTGGAGTACAGACAACTTTTCGCTCCTTGACTGTGACTGAACCGGAACCGACGACTGAACCGTAACTGAATGAACTGTAAACTTGTCCCTTGACCCGATTTGAACGAACTCTGCCACCTGAGAAATCCAGGCTTAATCATTACATTTTGGGTCGATCTGTAAACTTTTGTAAAACTCCTTGAAATTGTAACAAGTTTTCTCGGTTCGCTTGTCTTGTCCCATTCATTGCTACCGATAAAGCGAAAGATTTGACCGTCCTATAGTCTGGCTTCACTCGCGGTTTGGAGGGCAGTCAATCCGGTTGCTAAGCAGCCTTGCCTCAATTTCCCTGTATTGCTCTAGGGTTCTCTGGATGAATTGTCAGGGAGAATTCAGCGCATCGGTTCAGCACTTTTGCCGCTGATGTCTCTGTCCCATGTCCTTGCCCAAGTTACGCCCATAGCAGACGAAACCTAGTTTGGCCGTCATTTTACCTCACAATCCTTTGCCTAGTGCGATCGCCCACACTCCCCAAATCCAAACCATACCGGAGTGAAAGCCATTCCACTCTGGCCAATCCCAATTAGAGTGATGTCGGTACTCGAACTACATCGTATTATCCCAGCGAAGGGCAATCCTAAACTTTTAGTATTCTATTTAACATTGGCGCTTTCAGGAAAAGATTCTGCAAGCCGCGTATAGCTTGCGATCGCCCCACACAAGACCCGTGCAAAATATTGCGATTCTTTAAATTTCTGATTTTGAAAGGGAAAGCAGACCTAGGTGACTTTCAGATTTTGAACTAAGAACTTTGGACTTAGATCTTGGCCTGTAAAGTCCTTCCTGGATCTCCCAAGATATCTCCAGGTTCACAACGCTAAGGTTCTGGAAAGAACAGCGCCGCCTCTTTGCCCAGCAGCTCAGCCACCCGATCTAGGAGTCGATTGACGGTTGGATCTTCGCCCTTTTGCTCGTCGCCCACCTCAGCCGTGGCGATCGCCTGCCGCATCTCCACCGTCGGCTTCGTCTCCGTATCACTCGTCAGCAAAATCATAGAAGTTCCTTGAGGAGAGGGGAAAGGGGAAAGGGAAAAGGGATTGCATTGAGGCAATTCTGGGATGATACCGGAAGGGCTCCTTGTATCTCGCCTGGGTCAATTTCCTAAATGAATTCCAAGACTCACCCCTTTCGCCTTTTCCCTTTCCCCCTTCGCCCCTCCCTAAAATCAAGCTAATATAGAAAATTTCCAAGCGGAAAGCTTTTAGATTACAAATGGCTGGAACTTCTGTCGCTTAAAATGATTCAAAACATATAAGCGTACCAATATTCTAGGTTTTGATCCAGATGTCAGCTATGGTTATTGCTCATCAAGTTCCGTTTCGATTGAACCGTCTGCTCTCGCGATCGCTCTTGGTCGGGGTTGGAGCAGCAGCCAGTGTCCTGCTTGGGGTTGTCCCCAGCTTTCATTCCTCGTCGGTCATTTCGTTCGACAGCATTTCTTTTAGCAATGCTGCCTATGCCCAGTCCATTTCTGATCAAGATGTGCTGAACTATGCCCGGTCGGTGTTGGCGATCGAACCCCTCCGTCAAGCCGCCTATGATGACATTAAAAGCATCAGCGGCAGTGTGCCCCGTATCGAGTGCCATCGTCCCAGCAGCTTGAACGATTTGCCGGGGAATATCCGCCAAATCGCGGTCAACTACTGCAACCAGGCGATCGCGATCGTTGAAAGGAACGACCTCACCATCACCCAGTTCAACTCCATCCGCGTCGCCCAAGATGCTGATTCAGGACTGTTGACTCGGATTCAGCGGGCGATTATGCAGCTTCGTTAGGGAGTAGGGGAAAGGGGAAAGGGGAAAGGGGGAAAGGGTGGACAGTGAAGAACTTTGAATGGATCGAAGAGGGATTCTAGTGTCTCCTTCCTCGATCGATTCTAGGGATTCGTCCCAAATTTCCCCCTCGCCTTTCTCCTGTGGACTTACATTGAAAAAC
Organism: Oculatellaceae cyanobacterium Prado106; assembly: GCA_025454315.1. Classification (GTDB taxonomy): domain Bacteria; phylum Cyanobacteriota; class Cyanobacteriia; order Elainellales; family Elainellaceae; genus Prado106. The sequence goes on along the minus strand of JALOOP010000145.1, from coordinate 5,408 downwards.
TCTGCATAAGTCTACGACAGATTTCCGTTTCCTTCTCTGATGCATTCTAGAGCCTGTTCCAAGATCCCCCTTTCCCCCTTCCCCTTTCCCCCTTCCCCTTCCTATTCCCCACTCCCTAAAATACACTTCGCATCCAAAACCGAAAGCTGATTGGCTTTTAGGACGGAACAGGTTTGGATGAAAGGGACGATCGCTAGGGGTTCTTTGCGCTCTAGACGGGCGATCGCATCTCCAATCGTCGGTTGAAACTGCATTAGCCAATTCCTTAAGCCGGGATTTTGAGTGATGGCTTCAGGGGTAAAGGCATTGCGATCGACGAGGAAATAATCAATTTGGTACTTTTGAATAAAGCCTTGCAGTTCGGTTAAGGACGGGCTGTACTGTGCGGCGATTAGATCGATGGCGCGTTGGCGGATCTGTTGGTAGTAGCCGCTGTGGAACGGTAGGGCATATTCCTTGGAGACGAGAATCGATCGGCGACTGAAGGTGGGAATGTTATCGACTTCCTCGGCGAGGGAGGCGATCAGAATGTCCTTGGGCTTTTGGGCGAAGAATTGGTAGAGCCGGGGGGCACCGCCGATGATCTGGGATTGGCCTCTGAGGAAGACGCTGGGGAGGGCGGGGATAGTGATAGCGGCGGATAGGAGGAGGAGAGAAAGGGCGATCGCACCCCGTTGTTTCCAGGTCAACGGCTGCCCGTTCATCCGCTGAGCCTGCCGATTGAGCCACCACTGTCGTCCTGCCGCTAAGAGCAGCGTCACCGCCATTCCGGAACAAAATACCATGACAAACCAGAAACTATGTCCCGTGAAGCGACTAGGGAAATAGAGCCTGGGCAATATTAAATGAGCGAGTAGGAAGAGACAAAGAGAAGCGGCGAGAATTTGCCAGAGAACTTTGATTCTTGGCAAGATTTGACTGGAAAAGGGTTTAATCAGCGGAGAAGAAGATCGCCAGAGAATAGGCAGCAGCAGGCTTAACAGAATTGTCCAGGGGATGAAACGCGGAAAAATGGCGCTGTCTCCACTAACCCAGGTTTGCCAGAAGTCTTGATCAAAATAGCCCAACCTGCCGCCTGCGCCAAATTCAGGCATCGATCGCATCTGTGCCGCCGTCACCATCGGCCCCAAGTCCCCCAGCTTAGGAAAAAACGCCAGCACCAGCACCACCACGATGCCTGCCCCGCCCAGCCCAAATCCATAGTCCAGTCGCTGCCGAGACAAGCTCAGCTTGCCGTCCTGCCAACGAATCAGCCGAATCAGCACCGTTCCAGCCGCGACCAATCCTAGAGGCGGATAAAAGAGCGCTTGCAGGGCAAGACTGATCAGACAGGGGAGGAGCGATCGCCGCAGCAAATAATAGACAAAGGCCAGAAACAGCGGATACAGAAATGCCCGAGATGTACCCGTGATAATTTCATCGCGCATCCACAAGCCTTGATTGAGGATCAGCGTGCTGACAAAGGCTCCCAGCGGCAAGGGCAAAAGCTGCATGGCAATGCCAAAGCCATAGGCCGAGGCGATCAGCCCCAACACTAGGGGCATCAGTTTGGCCAACAGCAGTGGTTCTACCCCAAGCTGTGCCATGAAGGCATAGAAAGCTTTGTAGCCTGCTGGATTAATCGTCTGAAAATAATCGGCGATGAGGTCATTGGGAAACAGGGACGGATCGACAAAGCGATGCATCCAAAAGATATGCTGACGCGCATCGTCTTGCACAATGTAGGGACGGTGCAGCGCATAGGCCAGCGACACCAGACCACAATAGAGCGGATATAGAAAACTCAAGCCAAACCAGAACTGGAGCGATCGCCCCTTCGCATCCACCGCCAATGCCTCCTGAAATGCCTCCTGAAAAGGCTCATAAAGAAATTTCTTGAGCATAAAAATTCTGACCGCTCGATGTGAGGGAGCGCATGAAAGTCTACCATGATGTCAAACATTTCGATTGCCCCGGCAATTGACCTAGAAGTTAACACGAAAATTCACTCAGAAATTCACCCAGACGATGACGCAATCCTACCCCCGTGATTTAATTGGCTACGGACGGCACCTCCCCGACCCCAAATGGCCCCAGCAAGCCCGCTTGGCCGTCCAGTTTGTGATCAACTACGAAGAAGGTGGCGAAAACTGCATTCTCCACGGTGACCCGGCTTCTGAGTCGTTCCTGTCTGAGTCCATTGGCGCACAGCCGCTGATGGGAGTCCGGAATATGAACATGGAGTCGATGTATGAGTATGGCAGTCGGGCAGGCTTTTGGCGCTTGCATCGGTTGTTTACGGAGCGGGGATTGCCCGTGACGGTCTATGGGGTGGCGATGGCGCTAGAGCGCAACCCGGAGGCTGTGGCGGCGATGCTGGAGGCGGACTGGGAGATTGCGAGTCATGGCTATCGCTGGATTGATTATCAGTATTTTGGCGAGGCGGTTGAGCGGGAGCATATGGAGAAAGCGATCGCCATTCACACCCGCGTTACTGGCCAGCGTCCTCTAGGTTGGTATACCGGACGCATTAGCCCCAATACGCGGCGGCTGGTGGTTGAGGCGGGTGGGTTTCTCTACGATGCCGATAGCTATGCGGATGATCTGCCCTACTGGGTGCATGACTATGGCCGTCCGCACCTGGTGATCCCCTATACGTTGGATGTCAATGATATGCGCTTTGGCTCTTATCAAGGTTTTAATTCGGGCGATCAGTTTTTTGCCTATCTGCGGGATACCTTTGACTTGCTCTATGCGGAGGGGGCGACGGCTCCCAAGATGATGAGCGTGGGGCTGCATTGTCGTTTGGTGGGGAGGCCGGGGCGGGCGGCGGCTTTGGCTAGGTTTTTAGATTATGTGCAGGGGCATGAGCGGGTTTGGGTTTGTCGGCGGGTGGAGATTGCTCGGCATTGGCATGAGCATCACTTGCCTACGGCTCTGGATGGTTGAACCGGAAGAAATTAAACGCAGAGACGCAGAGGCGCAGAGTTTTTTGGGAGGGGCGATCGGCTGGGATGCGATAAAGGGTTGAGCCGGAAGAAATTAAACGCAGAGACGCAGAGGCGCAGAGTTTTTGGGGAGGGGCGATCGGCAGGGATTCAAGAGGTTGCCTTTTCCTACCAAAACCTAAAAAATAACTCATCTTCCCCTCTCTGCGTCTCTGCGTCTCTGCGGTTTATAACGGCTCGGATCAGGCTCTGTGCAATCACCCAACCGGAAGCTCCACAGTAAAGATCGTCTCCCCCGGTTGACTCTCGAATTCGATTTGTCCCTGGTGTTTATCAATGATCTTTTTGACGATGCTGAGTCCCAGTCCGGTGCCCTCGCCGTTGGGTTTGGTGGTGAAGAAAGGTTCAAAGATGCGCGCCTGGAGATCGGGGGGGATGCCTTTGCCGGTGTCGCTGATTTGGACGATGATGCGATCGCGATGCTGCTGGGTGGCGATCGTCAATTTTCCCTGGCACTGCATGGCTTGGAGCGCATTGTGGATGAGATTCGTCCAGACCTGGTTGAGGTCATCGGGGAATCCCAGGATTGAGGGTAGTTCGGTGTAATTTTTGATGACTTCAACACCCTGTTTAATTTGGGATTGGTAGAGCAGCAGCGCGGTTTCTAAGCCTTCGATGATGTGGGTTTCGGTTTTGGTGTTGCTGGCGTTTTGGTGGGTGTAGTTGCGGAGGGCGAAGACAATTTTGGCGGTGCGATCGGTGGCTAGGGCGATCGTCTGGGCGCTCTTTTGGAGGCTCACCAGTTGATAGGCCATGTTGAGAATGGTGTGTCCTTGAGCATCCTGCAACAGGGTCTGAAACGCTTCCACATCTTCATGGATGCCCATCTCGACTAAGACATCGGCCAAGGCTTGAACATGGGTTGGATTGGCTGGCTGTTCGGTAGATTCAGATAGTTTTTGAATCAAGCCTTTTTTGAGATTGCGTCGCTCTTGGCTGGAGAGATAGGCACAGGAGAGGGTTTCTTCGAGGGCTTGGTGAAGCAGGGCAAAGAAGGCGGTTTGTTGCTCGGCGGTGAGGGTTTTGAAGAATTGGGGCAACTGTTCGAGGTTCTGTTGCAGGAAGGTGGTGATGTTGCCAATGGAAGAGCGAATGGCACCGAGCGGGGTGTTGATTTCATGGGCAACGCCTGCGACGAGTTGACCCAAAGCCGCCATTTTTTCGGATTGGATCAGATGTGCCTGGGTGGTTTGGAGTTTTTGCAGGGTTTCTTCGAGCTCCTGGTTTTTGTCCTGGAGGCGCTGCTGTTGCTCTTGCAGGTTATGTTGTAGGGCCCGGATCGCCAGATGGGTTTGGATGCGGGCGATCGCCTCTTCCACCTGAAAGGGTTTGGTAATGTAGTCCACGCCCCCCACCCGAAACGCCTGCACCTTGTCGAACACCTCATTCATGGCGCTCAAGAAAATCACTGGAATATGACGAGTCCGCGCATCGGCTTTGAGCTGCTGACAGACGGTGTAGCCATTCATCTCCGGCATGTTGATGTCTAGCAAAATCAGATCTGGCGGGGTGCGTTGGGCAGCCGTCAGCGCTAGTTTGCCGCTGGGAATGGGGCGAACCTTGTAGCCTTGCTCCGTTAAAATTTTCACCAACAGCCGCAGGTTATCCGGTGTGTCATCCACTACCAGAATGTCGGCTTTGAGCATCTGCACCGCTTCTTGATTCGTCATGGTTCTTTTGCTCAGTCGTTGCAATCCATTGTAGAAGCAATCCATTGTAGGACTTGCTCATACTCAAAATCATGAAGCCGCTGCTGAAGATGGTCGGCGATCGCCCCATACTGCTCAGAATCCTGGTTCTTCAACTGACCAATCAGATCATTCGCCCATTCCAAATCGCCATCTAGCAAAGCTTGATACAGTTGATTGAGCCAGGGTGAGGGCAATGTATCTAGGTGAGCCAGCCAACCTTCTGTTTCCGCTAGCGCTTCCCGGTTCACCCAGGGTTGAATCGGGGCAGATTGGTCATAAAGATATCGTACTCCTAGGCATTTTTGCATCGTGGCAAAAATATCTCCCGATTGAAAGGGTTTTCGCACAAACCCATCACATCCCGCCGCCATCACCCGCGCCCGATCTTCTTCCAGCGCGCTAGCGGTCAGGGCAATAATCGTGGTGTCCTGCCCTTGAGATGTGGCTTTGATATGCTGTGTAGCCTGACTGCCATTCATCACAGGCATTTGCATATCCATCCAAATCAGGTGAGGCTGCCAGCTTTGCCAAAGGGCGATCGCCTCCACCCCATTGCTAGCCTCCCGCACCTCAAACCCCACCGGCTGCAACAACTGAGACAACAACAGCCGATTGGTCGCCTTATCATCCACCACCAAAATCCGATAAACAGGCTGCCCCGGTTCCAACCCCATGACTTGCCCCTGGAGCGAAGCCGGATCAGGGGCGATCGCCTCCACCACTTCAACCG
>JALOOP010000556.1 GCA_025454315.1 Oculatellaceae cyanobacterium Prado106 | reverse complement strand
AATGACTTCTTACTTCGCACAGAACTTCTCAACACAGCGAACAAAGATCTCCACACCCATGCCCAATGCCGTTTCGTCAAAGTCGAAGCGGGGATGATGATGGGGGAATGCCAATCCCTTCTCGGGGTTAGCGGCTCCTAGGAAGAAGTAGCAACCGGGGACGGCTTCTAGGAAGAAGGACATATCTTCGCCGCCCATAGTTTGGCAGTCAGGGACGATGCCTGCGGGGGTTTCGATGACGGTTTCGGCGACGGAGCGGATGAGGTGGGCGATCGTACTATCATTCACCACGGGCGGATACAGCGACTGATATTCAAAGGCATAGCTCGCGCCCTGACTTTGACAAATGCCAGCGATGATCTGCTCCATGCGCTGCGAAAAGTAGCCTTTGAGGCGGGGATCAAAGTAGCGGACGGTGCCGCTGAATTGGGCAGAGTCGGCAATGACATTGTGAGTGTGGCCTGCGTGAAACTCGCCGACGGTGACCACGCCCGCTTGGAGGGGGTCTACGTTGCGCGCCATGATGGTTTGCAGGGCGGTGACGACCTGAGTGCCAACGACGATGGCATCGACGGTTTGGTGGGGCATGGCTCCGTGGCCGCCCTTGCCTTGGAGGGTGCAGCGAAAGACTTCTACGGCAGCCATCAATGCGCCTTCGCGGAGGCCGACGGTGCCCAAGGGTAGGTTATTCCAGAGATGGAGGCCGATGATGGCCTCGACGGTGGGGTTTTGTAGTACCCCTGCCTCGACCATCGGTTCAGCACCACCGGGGCCTTCTTCGGCGGGTTGAAAGATAAATTTGACGGTGCCAGCAAAGGCTTCGGGATGTTGCGAGAGATAGTAGGCGGTTCCAAGGGCGATCGCCACATGCCCATCATGGCCACAGGCGTGCATCAGGCCGTCTCGCTGCGATCGATAGGGCACCTCATTGGCTTCTTGAATGGGCAGCGCGTCCATATCCGCCCGAATCGCCAATACTGGCCCCGGTTGACTGCCATGAACTAGTGCCACAATTCCCGTTTGGGCGATCGCAGTTTGATGCTCGATGCCCCATTGCTGAAGCTTTTGGGCAATGAAGCTGGCGGTGGTTTGCTCCTGGAAGCCGAGTTCTGGGTGTTGATGTAAGGCTCTGCGCCATTCGACCAACTGGGGTTGCAGTTGCCGGATGCCGAGACGGAGGCGATCGCCCGATACTGGATGGGCTGGGGTGGCGATCGTGGGGAGGGGAGAATAAACCATGTTGCTTTTCTAGGGGTTTTTGAGGAGTGAGTTTTAATGTCCTAAAAATAAATCAGGATATCTTAGGAGGCTCCCGACCGAGTTGGGTTTGGTGAGAATGGGAACCTTAGAGGGGCAGCGGCTGGATTTGGATTAGCCCGATTCAAGGACTCCCCAGATTGATTCACCAGATCTATTAAATAAATGGGTATAAATCGTAACGGCTGCGGATATTGGCTTATTTTTTATCTTACATGGCTGATTCATTTTCCTTGCCTGGAGGCTGCGTGGTTCGACCGGCGATCGCTCGGGATCGGTGGCAGATTCATTTGTTGTTGCAGCATTTTAACTGGGAAGCAACGCCCGGAAAGTCCTGGACTTCTTCCTGGGTGAAATACGCGGGGCTGGCGCTGCTGGCGCTGCTGGGCTTTCATGGGTTGCCCCGGCTGGGTATGGATATCCTGGTTCCGGTAATGGGGTTGCTCTGTATTGGGGGATTTACCTTTCTGCTGAGTATCCTTTTTTCCAAGGAATGGCAGAAATTTTGGGTAATTGAGCAGGCAGGGCAAATTGTCGCTTGTGCTAAGCTGTGTCGTTACCCGACCTACTCGGTGTTGTATAGCGTGGTGGTGTCCCCTGCGCTGCGTCAGCAAGGAATGGGGTCTGGGTTGGTGTATCAGGTGAGTCAGGCCGCCACTCGACCGCTCTATCTGGCTTGTTTTCCAGTCCGGCTGGGGTTCTACACTCGCCTGGGGTTTGTGCGGGTGCGATCGCAAGATCTCTCCCCCATGCTGCAATATGAGTTAGGGTTAACCAGCCAACCTGACATCATTCCGCTGGTGCTGCGATAGGATTGGGTGAATATTCACTCACTTATTCCCCAAATCCACGACCCAACCCGCTTTAACCCACTTAACCCACTGCTAGCGAACCCGCTGTTTGCTGATTAACTTGCTAATCAACTTGCTGATTAACTTACTGATTGCCTCCTGATGCGGATTACCTTCTGATGTTGATTGACTCTTGAACCCTCTGCTTACGAACCTACAGCTTACGAACTGCTTGCTTACGAACTACAGCTTACAAACTACAGCTTACAAACTACAGCTTACGAACTGCTTGCTTACGAACTACAGCTTACAAACTACAGCTTACAAACTACAGCTTACAAACTACAGCTTACAAACTACAGCTTACGAACCCCCTTGCTTGCTGATTGACTTGCGAACCTGATCCTGACAGACTTGCTTTCCTGAGTTCCCTTCCTAAGTCCTCTTCCTGAATGATTTCCTCAGCCCGCTGCTTAGAATCTCCCTCAAAAGCTCCCCTGAACAATCGTTAACGTTATCTCGTTCAACCATGACCGACCTGGCAAAAGACGCTGCGAGTGCGATAGAACTTTTAACCCGCTACAGTTTTGACCTGAGCGGGTACACCGCTGATCGGTTAGTGGACTACTGGCTGCACCGCTACCCTTCAAACTGGATTCGGCTGGCCGTAACGGAAGCCCTGTATCAGGGACGTTACAAGGTCATTTCGGTCGAGCAAATCCTCAACCTATGGCGCAGACGAGGCCGCCCCGTCTACCATTTCAATCCTGAGTTTGAGCGGATTATCAGCCCCCGCTTTCCCCGAGGCAGTGCGTCAAAGCTGGCTGGCAAAGGAACGCCTGCCCCCAGTCCTGCGGCTGCGGAGGCAGTGCCCTCTGCTGCGTTTGAGGCGGAAGAGGTGGCGGTTGGGTTTGCAGATTCGCCTCTGGAAACGGCTGCGGAAGTGCCTGCGTCGGGGGGTTGGCGATTGGAGGCTCAGAGCCAAGCGGTAGAGCAGGCTAAGATGGAACAGGCTGAGATGGAGCAGGCTGAGATGGAGCAGCCAGAAATGGAGCAGGCGGAACTGGATGAGATAGAGCCGATGAGGGGAGAGCGATCGCAGAAGTTCTGGGAGGATTTGCGATCGCCCAAGATCGACCTATCCCCCAAGGAAGCCTTGTTCAAAGTCGATTTCAAAAAGTCGCTTTTCCCGCCCCAACCTCACTCCGCTGAATCAAACGGCGGCATCCAACCCTTCACCGTTTCCCAAGAAGCCTCGCCCCACAACCCGCTCTTTCGCGCCTTTGGGACACCCCAATCTCCGCCTCCTGGAAACTCCACTGCCGCTGGGAACCCTGACTCGATTCCTGGAGAGCCACAGGTGTTTGAAGAAGCCCCACAGGACTTTTCCCGCAATGGAGCCGGAAAACATACTCAGGATCACGAGTCAGCCAACCTTCCTGTTCCTGAAGCATCAACCGCTTGGGCAGAGGAACAACCCGCAGCCGAATCCTCAGAAGAATATAGCGCTGAGGAATTCTTCCCAAGGCAAAACGGGGCAACTGTAGAAGCCCTCTTTCCTGAGCAATCGCCCTTTGAGTTCAAGTCGGCGGCTGAGGTCGTTGAAGAACCCATTCAGCCCTTCCAACCTTCTGCAATCTCGCCCCTGGATGCCCCCCTGGAAGATGTGCCGGACAGCAAACCTGCTCCTGCCGCACCTGGAAATCATCCGATCCATCAATTTGTCCCGACTCCAGAACCCTCTGATTTCTACGCCAAGCTGAAGGCGTTTCAGATGGCTGCTGCCAAGGCCAAGCGCCCGATTACTTGATGCTTCGAGACCTTGAATCGGAGAAAAATGTCTGGGAAGAGCAGCAGATCTTCGTGGAATGAATCAAAAGAATAGGCCATTTTGGGGGGGGGAGAAGTGCAGCGTCGTTGCATTTCTCC
>JALOOP010000144.1 GCA_025454315.1 Oculatellaceae cyanobacterium Prado106 | reverse complement strand
TTTGTAAGGCTTGGTAATCTCACAATACTATTCTCCTGCTCGACTTTCGCTCTTTTAGGCGACTTCATCTTACCCACAGCTTTTTCAATTCGCACCCATGAAGCAAGGAGTAAACATATAGCTCTCCTCCCTTCGCAGTACCACAACGCTCCAAACTCCTCTGCGTCTCTGCATCTCTGCGGTTTAAAAAATGCCCAAAATACAGCTCTCCTCCCTTCGCAGTACCACAACGCTCCAAACTCCTCTGCGTCTCTGCGGTTTAAAAAATGCCCAAATAAAAAAGGAGGATGCATCAAATACATCCCCCCTCCGCGTCATTAAAGTCCGATTTAGCCTAAACCGTAGTCGCAAAGCGAATCTTGAGATAGTCCTCTTCCATCTTGGCTCCGGCAGGTTGGAGCGCCGCTAACGCCTGTGGCAGTACCAGATTGCGCCGATGGTTGCCAATGCGAATGTTGAGTTCATCGCCAGACTTGCTCAACTCCACCTTATCCTTGGGAATCCCCGGCAGGTAAACCTCCAGGCTGTACTGGTTCTGCTCCTGAACCACCCGCAGCGTGGTTTCCTTGTAGTAAACCTGAGTCGGGTCTTCGTTGGCGTAGAGGGTTTCCTTGAGGCGATCGAGCGCCGCCATGCCACACATTTCTTCAGAGTAGAGTGGCACCTCCTTCACGGGCAGCGGACGGAAATTCTCGTGAATCTCATGGCGATACTGCTGCTGATTTTCCTTCCACCGCTGGAAGAAAGGATCGGTAACGTGATCCGGGATGATGCGATTAGCCACAATCATATCCGTCGCCACATTGTACAAACTGAGATAGGCATGGGCTCGCAGCGATTCCTTAATCACCATTTTCTCAGGGTTGGTAACCAGACGCACGGAGGTTTTGGTGTTATCGGTCAGGACACGCTCCAGCGCTTCAATCTGCTCGTAGAACTCGTAGGGCGCATCCATCACCTCTTTGTTGGGCAGGGAGAACCCGGCGATCGGGCGAAACAAAGGTTCAACCAAAGGCCGCAGCGCCACAGACATCGCTTGCAGCGGCTTGTAGAAGCGCCGCATATACCAGCCTGCCACCTCCGGCAAACTCAGCAACCGCAGCGCCGTCCCCGTTGGAGCCGAGTCAATAATGAGAACCTCAAACTCCCCTTCATCGTAGTGACGCTTCATGCGTACCAAGCTAAAGATCTCATCCATCCCCGGCAGAATCGCCAGTTCTTCAGCCTCAATGCCTTCTAACCCTCTAGCCTGCAAGACCTGGGTAATATAGCGTTTTACCGCGCCCCAGTTGCCTTCTAACTCCATCAGCGCATCGAGTTCTGCTCCCCACAAATTGGGGCGGACTTGCCGAGGGGCATGTTCCAACTCCATGTCAAAGCTGTCTGCCAGGGAATGGGCAGGGTCGGTACTCAGCACCAGAGTCTTATAGCCCAACTCTGCACAGCGCAACCCGGTTGCAGCAGCCACGGAGGTTTTACCAACGCCTCCTTTGCCAGTCATTAAAATTACGCGCATGAGCTTTGGAGTTTCTACCTTCAGAATATTTACATTAGTTTACTTTAGCGTGAGTTTGAGGGCTAGGGAGTGGGGAGTAGGGAGTGGGGAGTAGGGAGTGGGGAGTAGGCGACTTAGGATCTTTGTTTCAATGCCCATTCCATTTGCCGCAACATGCCGCGCAACAGCGCTACCTCTGCCCCAGAGGGATAGGCTCGATTGAGTAACCGTCTAATTTTTGCCATGCGGCTGCCTGCGGTATGGGGATAGAGATAGCCGATCGCCAACAAAACCCCTTCCAACTGCCGATAGTACCCCTCCAGATCCGCCAACTCCGCCAATCCCTCCCGCTCCTGCCCATCCGACCTCCCCACCTCCCCCTCTTCCAATTCCCCCTTGTCCCCCGAACGCTTATCCACCCGTCCCATCTTCCCATCTCCCCACTCCCCACTCCCCACTCCCCACTCCCCACTCCCGCTATCTCATAACAACAAATCGCCACCGCCTGTGCCAAATTCAAAGAAGGATAGGCGGGTTGACTGGGAATTTGAATCCATCGTTGGGCATAGTTGAGTTCTTCATTGGTTAACCCACTGTCTTCCCGGCCAAAGATCAGCGCCGCAGGGGCATCCAGGAGCCAGGGCAGTGCGACTCTGGGAGGCTCAACGGTGAGATTGAGGGTAGTGCGATCGCGTCCTGTAGTGGCGATCGCTTTCTGGCACCCCTGCAACGCTTCCGGCAAACTGCCCACCACCTGAGCCGCCTCCAGCACATCCGCCGCATGAACCGCCATCTGTCGTGCCTCAAAACCGAGGCGATCGCACTGTGGATTAACCAACACCAGATGCGCCAACCCCATATTCTTCATCACCCGTGCCACAGACCCCACATTGAGCGCCCCCGCTGGCTCAACCAACACAATCCGAATCTCAGAAAAATTCACCATGAACCCATCTTGGAATGTCATCTTTAAAGATAGAGGGAGTTGGGGAAATGCGAAGGGAGGCTGGGTGGGCGAAAGGGGAAAGGGGAAAGGGAAGATCCCCTAGTCGTCCTCTCATTCCCTGATCTCTATCACTCACTCATCACCTAACTACTCTCCCACTACACCGTCCCCTCCTTATCCACATCCATGCTCCATGTTCCTAATCAGTGACTAAAAAGCCCCCCTTTCCCCTTTCCCCTTTCCCCTTTTCCCCTTCCCCTTCCACCCCCATATGTCTCGAAGCAAATCCGACTTACCTGAAAAAATCTGCCCCGTCTGCCAGCGACCGTTTCAGTGGCGCAAAAAGTGGGAAGATTGCTGGGATGAGGTGAAATATTGCTCGGAGCGCTGTCGGCGGCGGCGTTCTCAAGCCAAGTCCGACCGTGAATCTCAGGCTTAATCCTCTCATCTATTCGCACTTTTGCCATTCATTAGGTTCGCTATTCACAGGTTCGCCATTCACAGGTTCGCCACTCGCACGTTCACCATTCGCACTTTAGCAAGAGGTTCCATTGATGTCTGGGAATCCGACCCACCCCAAGCTCATTATTCATGGAGGCGCAGGCAGTTCCTTAAAAGGAAAAGGCGGTGCCGAAGCAGTCCGTCAGTCCTTGTATCGAGTCATTGAAGAAGTTTACTCGGTGTTGTCCCAGGGAGCCAGCGCACAAGCTGCCGTGGTGTTGGGCTGTCGGCTGCTCGAAGATGATCCCCGATTTAACGCAGGAACCGGGTCTGTGCTGCAATCCGATGGCCAAATTCGGATGAGTGCGGCCTTGATGGATGGTGCTTCGCAGCGTTTCAGTGGCGTGATTAACACTGGACGGGTCAAGAATCCGATCGACCTTGCCCAATTTCTGCAAGATGCCGACGATCGCATCCTTTCCGACTACGGTTCTGCCGAACTCCTCCGCGAACTGCAAATTCCCCTCTACGACCCCCTGACCGAACTGCGCCTCCAGGAATGGATTCAAGAACGGGAAGGCAACTTCAACAAAGCTATGGCTGGCGTGGTCGCCGAACGCGAACTGGTCAGCAGCAACGCCGAAAGCACCGCCGGACGGGGCACCATTGGCGTGGTTGCTCTCGATAACCAGGGACGCTTAGCTGCCGGAACGTCCACAGGCGGCAAAGGCTTCGAGCGCATTGGCCGAGTCAGCGATTCCGCCATGCCCGCTGGCAACTACGCCACCCGTGATGCCGCCATTAGCTGCACGGGCATCGGCGAAGACATCATCGACGAATGCCTCGCCGCCCGCATCGTCATCCGCGTCACCGATGGCCTCTCTCTCCAGTCCGCCTTCACCCGCTCCTTCACCGAAAGCCAGCAAAACCAACGAGATCTAGGCGCGATCGGCCTGGACAAAACGGGAGCGATCGCCTGGGGAAAAACCAGCGAAGTCCTCCTCGCCGCCTACCACGACGGCAACCAGATAGGCGACACCCTGGAAATGGTCGAGGGCATGGCGGTTGGGGGAACTGGGGGATAAGACAGGGGAAAGGGAAAAGGGGAAGGGGGAAAGGGTTTCATGGAACAGATTACAGATCCCAGATTCTTAAGGAATCGAAGTAACTTCCCCGTTTTCTTTCTCAGTGCGATTCCCCAGAAGCGTCTAAGATGGCCTCATTTCCCTCCTAGTGCTTCCCAAAAAGTTCCTAGAATTCCCTCTTTTTCCCCGTTCCTCTTATAGATAGATGTCTCTAAAGCTTCCAAGCTTGTCTCATTCTCCCTCCCAGACCATCTCCCCGAGGATATCCAAGACTCCCCTTTCCCCTTTTCCCCTTCCCCTTTCCCCTTCCTCTCCAATTCTTGTAGCCAGAAAATAACATCCACACTATACTATGCAGGTGCATAAGTACTAGGGATAGCAAGATGCGGATTTGGATTATTTCTTTTGTCTTGTTTTTTGCAGCCGCAGAACTGTATCAGTGGGTGCAGGGTCTAAAGCTGCCGCTGCCGGTGTTTATTCTGTTGGGGGGGCTGTTGGCGATCGCATCCAACGCCGAAAAGTGGTCGCTGCTGCCGGGGAGTTCAAGGCAGAGAATGGGCGATCGCACCCCCTCAGCTTCAGAATCTAGCATTCCTACCAGTTCCCCAGAACCTCTGCCGCCGACCGCAAATCCCCCCACCCCCATTTCCTTCACCATTCGCAAGCGGCAACCGCCAACGCTGCCCGAGTTTCTTCAGGAAGAAAAGGGCGCGTAAACTTCTGTAGTAAAGTAAGGACAGTTCTTTCTAATTCGTTTTGGATTTGATGCAAAACTTAAAAAATGCGGTTAATGTGTTAATTAGCCTGGTGCTAATTGCTTTCATTGCAACCAGTCTGGTTCGTCTCGGGCTATTTTTTTTACAGGGTCAACCCTAATCTGACGAGCAGATCGCAAGAATCTCAGGATTGCTTAGCGACTGTTCAAGGAGCGATCCTCAATAAATGATCCATGATTGATCCCATAATGTTCTCTTTCTTATTCCCCTGATTATGACAAACGCTTTTCCCCCAGAAGTGAGCGATCGAATCTGCAAACACATGAACAAAGACCATGTCGATTCAGTCATTTTTTATGCCACCCATTACGCCGGCATGACCAATGTCACCACCGCAGAGATGGTCAAAATCGATCATCAAGGCATGGACTTAAATGTACAAGTTAATGACACCATACAACCCGTTCGGATTGCCTTTGAGCATGAACTAGCCGATGCCAAGGATGCACATCATACCTTAGTTGAGATGCTGAAGCAGAGCTAGATTCAAGCATTAAATCATCTTCTAGATTGGGTTGAGGAGACGAACCTCAACCTGTTTTTTTAATGGTTTTGAGTTGCTGTTTTTCCAGTTCGGATTTGCGATCGAGGTTTAGTCTTTGGAATGGACTTGACGATGCATTCGACTTGCCGATACATCCTTGTCAATATAACTGGATGCACATTATCTTCCCTCGGAAATATACTGGGTAATCAGATTATTAAAGTCAAAAATAAGACTTTGGATGATATTCGTGAAACTTAAACTAATGTTAGGTTTCGTTATTGGGGAAAGGGCGATCGCCCTACATCTTGAAAGTTTGTGGACTCGGAACTATTCTGATGGATGGCAAATTTAGGCCATTGGTGATTTTCGGCTGTTCTAGCGGGGACGAACCCCGTTTTCCCTGGAACAGCCGTCTATTGATATGAGATTCTGTTGTGAACTTTCAACTGGTAAGAGGTACAAATGACTGTAATTACCCGAGTCCCTGATGTGGTCTTCAAGACCCGTGTCCGCGATGAATCGGTTGAAGGCCCCAACCCCTTCCGCTGGCAAGACCGCACCACCCAGGAAATCTTTGGCGGCAAACGGATTGTGCTGTTTTCCCTGCCCGGTGCCTTTACACCCACCTGTTCTTCCACCCACCTGCCCCGCTACGAAGAACTGTACGAAGAGATTAAGTCCCTTGGGGTTGATGAAATTATCTGCACCTCTGTGAACGATGCTTTTGTCATGTTCCAATGGGGCAAGAATATGAATGTCCAGAAGGTCATGCTGCTGCCAGACGGCAACGGCGAGTTTACTCGCAAAATGGGCATGTTGGTGGACAAATCTAATCTGGGCTTTGGGATGCGCTCCTGGCGATATTCCATGGTAGTGAACGATGGGGCGATCGAAAAAAGTTTCATCGAACCCGAATACGGCGACAACTGCCCCACCGATCCCTTTGAGGTGTCCGATGCCGATACGATGCTTAGCTATTTGAAGAGTGTCAAAGCATAGGGGCGGAACGAGGGGAAAGGGAAAAGGGGAAAGGGAAAAGGGTGAATCTTGGGTTGCTTCCTGGAATTGAACTAGGAGAGAGATAGGGAAAATCTTTAACTGCTACGTGGGCTGATTCCATAGGGCAAAACAGGAAAATCTTCGGAGGCTGCGTAGAACCGTGCCATGAGACAGACAGGGAGAATCTTTGACTGCTGCATGGGATCTTTCTGTGAAACCAACAGGAAGAATCTTCGACAACTGCGTGGGATCGTTCTATAAGGCAGACGAGGAACTTTTCAACTACGTGGGATCGTTCTATGAGGCAGACAAGGAACTTTCCTTCTCCTTCCAAGATTGATTCCATGATCCCCTTTCCCCTTTTCCCTTTCGCCCTTTCGCCCTTCCCCAAGTGAGAAGGATCACAGTACCGATCGCGCACTTTCAGGTCAATTTGGGCACAACTGAAGTTACAAAATGTTTACTTGTAACTTTTGCTTTATGGTTAAGCCCTTACCTGCCACCGAACCGCCCCGATTTAGCTGCCTTTATGTATTTGGCGATAGTTTTGCAGACACTGGAAATGCCTTTCAGTTGACACAGGGCATTTTGGCAAACCATCCCAATCGGCAGCATCGATTTGCCAATGACTTGATTTGGATTGATTATTTAGCTGATTTTCTGTGGCTGACTTTTCAGTGCAGCAGTTTGCCCATGAGACGCGGCGATGGCGTTAACTATGCCGTGGGTGGAGCCACCACGGGAACGGTCAATTTATTTCCGGCGCTGATGCCCGTTCTCCCCGAACTACCCGGTTTACAGCAGCAAATCCAAGCCTTTGCCGCCAGTTTCAAACGCAAAAAGCGGGCTGATGCCGATGCGCTGTACATTCTGAGTGTGGGAATGACGGATTATATCCCGCTAGTTAACGGCACTCCCTATCAGGCCGATCCCAAACAATCGATCCATCATCTTTCAGACGCGATCGCCACTCTCATCAAAGTGGGAGCCAAGCACATTCTCCTCTCCAACCTACCCGACCTCGGCAAAACCCCGATCGCCGACGCCGCCCATTCCAAAACTCCCATCTCAACGGTGGCCACGGCGATCGCCACCCACAACCAAGCCCTAGTGGATCTGGTGCAATCCTTCCAGCCCAAAGCCAATGTCATGCTGCTGGACGTAAAATCTTTGATTGACGATGCGATCGCCCATCCCGCCCAGCTAGGGCTGAGAAATGTTACTCTACCCTGCTCCCAAATCGAAGGCTGCAATCCCAATGACTATCTGTTTTGGGATCAAATGCACTTCACCAGCCAGGTGCATCAGCAAATCGCCAAGTCCGCTCTCGTCTCAATTTGCGAAGCGGCGATTCCGAGTTTGGCTCCTGTGATGGGAGGATAGGCGAAAGGCGAAGGGGGAAAGGGGAAAGGGGGTTCATAGAAACGGACATGGAGTTTCGCCGTTTGTCGTTTCCTTGATCCTTTCCACCTTTCTCCTAGGCTTCTGTGCTTTGTCCTATTTCAACGCAAGACTTCCAAGTGAATCGAAGGTGGAAAGGCAAAAGGGGGATCAATAGAGACAAACACAGAGTTTTGCCGTTTGTCGTTCCCTCAACCCTTTCTCCCTTTTTCTGTGACTCCTGTCCTTCGTCCTAATTTCAGCGAAAGACTCCTAGGCTAATCCAAGTTCTCCCTTTCCCCTTTCCCCTTTCCCCTTTCCCCCTTCCCCCTTCCCCCTTCCCCCTTCCCCCTTCCCCCTGTCCTACTCCGCGACATGCTCCAAAATGCCACGGGCGATCGCATCGGCCATCACCTCTAGAAAAGCCGGATCAGACAACCGAGGCGCATCATCCTCACCCGTGACAAAGCCGACCTCGACGAGGACAGAAGGCATACTGGTGTTGCGAAGCACGTAGAAATTGGCGCGTTTAACGCCTCGGTTTCGCATTCCGGTAGCATCTAACATGCTTTGTTGAATCGATTCTGCTAAGGCTCGTCCTGCTGGAGAAACATAGTAGGTTTCGACACCGTTAACATCGGGGCGGCTCATGCTGATGGCGTTGGCGTGGATGCTGACGAACCAATCGGCGTTGGCTCGGTTGGCAATGGCGACGCGGGGGGAGAGATCGAGGTCGCGATCGTCGCTGCGGGTGAGGATGACCTGTGCGCCTTGCTCCTGGAGAATCCGGGCAACCCGCAGAGAAATCGGCATCAGGACATCGACCTCGCGCAGTCCGCCAATGCCGACCGCTCCTGGATCGCGTCCGCCATGTCCTGGGTCAATGACGATGACAACTTGCTGGTCGGCCACATTGGGCAGTGGGGTGGCTTCAGGGGCGATCGGGGGTGGGGAGGTCACCGGCGGACGAGGTGCGCTCGGGGGTGAGGTGACCCGAGGGGGCGCTGGAGGCACCACTGGGGCGGGACGGGTAAGAATTTGGGTGATTCTTTGGGCGGCGGGGAGGGTGCCTGCTCCGGCTTCAGGGACGAGGGTGATGCCCTGGTTGGTGACGAGGGCGTTCCAGGGGCGGTCTTTGTCGGCCAAATCTAGTTCAATTTTGACATTAGAGCCGTCTTGCTCAATGCGGAGTTGGGTAACGCCATAGCGGTTGATGGCAAACTCTCGCTGTCGGATCTGATCGGAGAGTTGGGTGTCTTCGAGTTCTACAGTGAAGCGGCGATCGTCGTCATCTTGATCAACATCGGAGGCTTGACCCTGGAGCCGCAGGAAAAAACCACTGGGGGTGATGCTGATTTCTTCGAGGCGGGCATCTTCAGCGGCGATCGCACTTGGAGAAACCAACAGCGTCAGAAAGGCAAAGAAGCTCGAAAGAAGGGGAAGACCGGGAAAAAACCAGTGTTTACTCACGAGTGCGAAACCTCACTGGTTTTGACGATAGGAATAAGCATTAAACTCATACGGAGCAAGATTCAAGAACCTTCTGTATTGTTCGGGAAGAAGCAGGGGCAAACAGGATTAAACCAAATTTTATTGTGCCTGATTTTGGATCTGATTTTACGACTAATTTTTTACGACTGTTTTACGGCCATATTGTTGCCGTAATCCTGAAGGATTTACGACTGAATGTGAGGTTTGGAAGAAGGGATTTTAACGCAGAGACGCAGAGGTGCAGAGGTGCAGAGGTGCAGAGGTGCAGAGGGATAAGGGTGAATTTGAAAGAACGTTAGGGATTTTGATGTACACCAAGATACCCGTAAGCAGGATCAATTCCTCCGCATCTCTGCGTCTCTGCGGTCTAAGCATTCAACCCATGACAGCAAAAAGCCATTCAAGAGGCTGTGGGGAACACAACATTCTTGAATGGCTGAGATGAAATAAGTTGTTGGGGACTAGGTTAGTTGCTGGCGTTGGAGGATGTGCTGGTGTTTACACTAACCAGAGTGGGGGATTCAAGGGGTTGGGCGAACTGTTGGAAGGGTTGGTCGGCCACAATGGGAAGGGCATTGCGGACTTGTTCGACAACGGCAACCGTCTTGCTATCGTAGGTTTGCGTGGCCAGTTTGGGATATAGACCGATACCAATGATAGGAATCAATAAACACAATGCAATGAATGCTTCGCGGGGATTGACATCGCTCAGTTTCCAGGACGAGACGGGTGAAGCTGTCGATTGAAAGAAGATAGATGGGGGAAAGGATGACACCGATCGCCGAGAGCAGGACAACAACGGCTTTGAAGGTTGTGCTGTAGGCATCGCTGGTGGTGAAGCCAAGGAATACGGCAATCTCTCCAATAAATCCACTCATGCCGGGAAGGGCAAGGGAAGCCATGGAACCCGCCGTGAAGAGGGCAAACAGGGTGGGCATTGGCTTGGCCATGCCGCCCATCTTGTCCATCATTAGGGTGTGGGTGCGATCGTAGGCGACACCCGAGAGGAAGAACAGCGCCGATGCAATCAGACCGTGGGAAATCATTTGCAGCATGGCACCGCTCAAGCCGAGTTCGGTGAAGGAGGCAATCCCAATCAGCACAAAGCCCATGTGGGCGATCGAAGAGTAGGCCAAGCGGCGCTTCAGGTTCGTTTGGGCAAAGGCAGTGAGGGAAGCGTAGACGATGTTAACCACACCCAGGATAGCCAGCATGGGAGCGAAGAGAATGTGGGCGTGGGGCAGCATTTCCAGGTTGAAGCGAATCAGCGCATAGCCTGCCATTTTTAGCAGAACACCTGCCAGAATCATGGAAACGGGAGCAGGGGCTTCACTGTGGGCATCGGGGAGCCAGGTGTGGAGCGGGAAGATCGGCAGCTTGACGCCAAATGCGATCAGTAGCGCCGAATACAGAGCAATTTCAAAGGGCAGTGAGTAGTCTTTGAGACCCAGTTGCGCCATGTCGAAGGTGACATTGCCGCCGTAGAAGGCCATAGCCAAGGCTGCCAGCAGAATGAAGATGGAGCCGATCGCCGTATACAGAATGAACTTGGTGGCGGCGTAGAGTTTCCGTTGTCCACCCCAGGTGGCAATTAATAAATAGACAGGCACTAGCTCCAATTCCCACATGAAGAAGAACAGGAGCATGTCTTGGGCTAAGAAAACGCCAATCTGAGCGCTGTACATGGCCAGCATCAAGGCGTAGAAAAGGCGAGGCTTGTTGTCGATTTTCCAGGAGGCAAAGATGGCTAGGGTGGTGACTAATCCCGAGAGAATGACCAAGGGCATGGACAAGCCATCTACGGCTAATGACCAATGCAGGCCGATTTGGGGAATCCAGGCGTAGTTTTCAACCAGTTGGAAGCCGGATGCAGAGAGGTCGTAATGCTTCCAGAAGGTATAGATGATGAGGGCAAACTCGAGGAGTCCTGCACAGAGGGTGTAAAGCCGGACGGGTTTTGCGTCCTTGCCAGGGAGGAAGGGGATGGGCAGTGCTGCAACTAAGGGAAACAGCAGGATAGCGGTCAGCCAAGGAAATTCTAGAATCATGGGAGTCTTCTACCCGAGAGTTAATCAGCTAGTTAATTCAGCTAAGGAGTGCATTCAAACTGCGAAATCGATTCACTGGACTAAAAACCATTGGATCAATGCTCAGCCTGCAAAGAAAGACTCCTGAACTGTGAGCGGGAGACTAGTGAGTCAACTGTTTTGCCAGGTGTCCTCAGCGATAGGCTGTGGAACCACCAGAGAGGCAAAAGGTGCAGGACGGCCAACGGGTTGAAGGATTCAACGGAAAGATTCAACGGGTTGGGACAAAGTGTCTGCACGACTCCCACGACATATTTCTTAACAGACCAAGGCTTTCAAAACACTGATGAAACCCTGTCACTGTGTAAAAGGCGAATCAATGAGAATAATTACCTATCCCTATAATAGCCCCAAAATATTAACTTATGTAAACTTTTGAAAATTTATCTTTACATTTCTAGTTACAAATCTCCCTGGCATAACCATTGAGATTTCTCTAGGAATGGATAAAGGAACTTGTTTTGGACGGCGATCGCGTTTCCCAGACTCCATCTGAGCCTGGAGAGCAACAACCACAAACCCCGCAACATTACTTCATAAAATAGCTACGCCGATCGCCCTCTGGCATCCGGAAAACCCGTTAGAAATTGCAGCGACCTGAAATGTCCGGATTCATGGAGCGACTTTGGAATATTAACAATGTCAACCCGAGTTCCCCCCTCGTCCCTGCTTGACCTCTTAGTGTCATGATTTCCCCCCGATCCAACGGTTCGCTGTGGCTTTTGATTTGGAAAATGGCGATCGCCCCCTGCCTGCCCAGATTCCCCCGTCAATCCCTGAAAATCATCCCTGGAGTACCGGGTCAGCGCTTTCAGCGGGGTTTGGCAACGCATCAGGGATTTACCCTCCTGGAGTTGCTGGTGGTGGTGACGATCGTGGGTCTGCTGTCGGCGATGGCGGTGCCGTCCTATCTAAGACAGGCCAATCGGTCTCGGGAAGCGGAGGCCAGAACCTATGTGGCGGCCATTAATCGGGGACAACAAGCTTTTTTTAACGAGCATCTTCGCTTTGGCACCCTGGAGGAGTTGGAGTTGGTGCTTTCTGAATCTCGACAATATTTATATGTGTCGCAACCGATGGGAAGCGGAGAGGGGGTGACGGCGGATACGACAGCAACGCCCAAAAGTGGGGTTGCAAAAGGATTTGCGGGACAGGTCTGGCTTGCGCCTTTGGCGGATGGCAGTGTCACGAGTCGGGCGGTTGTCTGTGAGGGAAGCGAGGGGAATGTTCCGGTGATTGTGAACAATGCCTGTCCCTAAAGATCCGTCGCTCAGATCCGCTGTTCAAATCCCCTACTCAAATCCGTCGATGTTGCTCTGTAATAAACTGCCGATGCTTCATCGCTGAGTCCCTGTCGGCGATCGCAGTCCTTTGATCTTCCCAGGAGAAGACATTAGGATTCTGGCAATTTTTTGGGATTTTGATATTGATTTTTAATGCCTTTAAGTCTAATTTTTTGAGGACTCTATCCTGAACCGAAGTGAGTCCTCATGGTGGGGTGAAAGATGGGATGAAAGGCGGCTTGAGAAACGGCTTGAACCTCTTCGGGAGTTTTTTGGGAGCATCTGAAAATGGTTTGAGGGAAAGTCTTCTTTTGCAGCATTTCTCTATGGCTGCTGCTGGAATTCTGGGAGTCAACGGTGCGATCGCCAACGAAAACCCTAAGAAAATCTAAAGTATAAGCAATTCGGGTTTAAACATTGGGTTTTGATTACGAATCCCATTCATCATCTCCGTGAATCTGAGGTTACAGGGTTATGGTTTTCTCGTAGTATCAGAGATGGGAGTTTGCCCGAAGCACAAATCATTCCTTTTTGGATAAATCGGTTTGCTGTGGGCGAATTCAGAATTGCCGTATTAAACACTGAGAGGACTGCTAAATGGCAACTTTTAAGGTCACACTGATTAACGCCGCTGAAGGGCTAAATACCACCATCGAAGTTCCCGATGATGAGTACATTCTTGATGCTGCTGAAGAGCAAGGGCTTGACCTACCCTACTCCTGCCGTGCGGGCGCTTGCTCGACCTGTGCTGGCAAAATCCAAAGCGGAACGATCGACCAATCTGACCAATCTTTCTTGGATGATGACCAAATTGAAGCTGGGTTTGTGCTGACCTGTGTCGCTTACCCCACTTCAGATTGCACCATCTTGACCCATCAGGAAGAAGAACTCTACTAAGTTCTGTCGAGTGCTGGATTGGCGGAGAACTGTCCCGATTGGTTTGCAGTCATCTCGCCGTCTACATTTCTATTTTGAGCAGGAGCGTTGTGCGCTTCTGCTTTGCTGTAGGAATTTTAGCCATCAGAATTTGCGGGTCGATGCGATCGCAGAATGTATAGGCGGAATAGCAGCACTCCGTTCGTTGGCGATCGGGTTTTGAAATTGGAATGAGCGGATGGTTAAGCCTGAGATGCTTTGGCCATCCGCTTGTTTTATGGGGGGAGCGATCGGTTAGAAGTGAACCGCAGAGACGCAGAGACGCGGAGGGACTTTTGGAGGTTGCTTCTGGTTTTGGGGTGGGACTTTAGGGTTTGATTCTTGGGGTTAGATTTTGGGGGGTTATCGGAGGCGGGGGTGGGGCGATCGGGTTTTGGAGAGGGCGGATTTTTGGAAGGGGAGGGTGGGCAGGTTGGACTGGCGGGAGCGCGATTCTGTGGGGGATAGGGCGGTGGGTTGGGAGGCGGGATCTTGCCAGAACACGATCGAGTCGTTGAGGGGTTGGAGTTGGGTGCCGGGGTAGTAGAAGGTGAGGATGCGGTTGGCATCCCAGCCCAGGTTGCCGAGTTTGTAGGCTCCGGTTTGACTCATGCCGACCCCGTGGCCAAAGCCGCCGCCGACAAAGGCATAGCCTTTTAGCGGCCCAGGAGCGGCCTGTGGGGTAGGGGACCGAGAGGCCGCAGAGAGAGACGCAGCAGCGGGAGAGGCGGATGCGGTTGGTGACGGGGCGGGAGGTTTGGCGGGTTGGCTGACGGTTTCGTAAATGGGGTCGAGGTAGAAGAGGGTGCTGTTGGGGGCGTAGAAGGCGCGCAGGATTTCGTCCTTTTCGAGTTGGAAGGTGCCCATGTCGGTGGTGACGGACATGCGCTGGACTCGGCCTGCGGGCGATCGCTCCAATACTTTTATTTCCTTAATTTGGGTAAACCCGGCCATAGGGCTTTGTTTACTCCGCAGATAGGACTTTAGATCGCCGCTGAGTTCGGCCATGTTGTTGGTGATCCGCCAGCGAAACTTGTCCCAGCCGACTTCGTTGAAGCCTTGTTTCTGGGCAATAAAGGCGCGGAAGTCCTGTTCGTTGGATAGGTTTTTGGCGGAAAGATCCCAGACATTTTGCACAGAATCAACAACCGCTTGGAGGTAGGGGCGATCGGCTCCATTCCAAACATCAGTGAAGGGGGCGGTGATGCCGCCTGTGGTGGAAGAGTAAAGGGCATCGACGAGTTGGTTTTGGTAGGTCAATACCAAGCCTCGGGTCGCGGCGATCGCTCGGTCAGAGTTGGGTGCAGACCCGGACAGGCCATAGTAGACCTGGCATTGGGTGTCGGCGCAAAGCTGGTAGTTGTCGGCGGTGAAGCGGCGCAGGTTGCGGAGAGCGTAGGTGCGCGCCAGGATGGCTTGGGCTTCGATCGCCGTTGGGGGAGCGCTGTCGCCGATCTCATTGGGAACCACACCACGCAGATAGGTTTCAATGTCAACGCGATTGACGAGGGTGTAGGAGCCGTGGGCGTTGGGCTGGAGTTTCAGGTCGCCGCCGTAGAGGCGTCGGCCATGGTCACCATCGTTGAAGGAAACTTCGATGCGATCGTTCCCCGTATCAATTTCAGCCAAGTCGCGCTGATAGCGAAATTCGCCGATGGTAAAGGATGCTTTGGGTTCTTGCTGCTTCACCTGAGTGTCGAGGAAGGCGGTTCTGGCTCCGTTGGCTTGCAGGTTTTGCATCAACAAGCGACGCAGCAGTGGCGTTTGATAGGTGTCGCGTTTCGCCCACACTTGCCATTGTCCAGGCTGGGCGATTTCGACTTCAATGCCCCGGTTTCTCCATTGGTTGGCGCTATCTTCGGCGCTTTCAAAGCTGCGATGAGTGCTGAGGACGACGCGCTCCATTACCTTAGGCTGTGCCAGGGGTTGCATGATTACGTCAAGTCTGACCTCGTTGGCAGTGACGATTTTTTGCTCTGCGCCGGGGGTGCCAAATTTAAGAGTAAGGCTATCGCCCTGCAAGGGCTTGAGGGTGATGACATCTCGCGAATCAGAGCCGAAGCGCTGGACGACACCCACATCGATGATGGGGTTGAGGGGTGTCGTGTTGGGTGCAGTCGGAGCCGCAGTGGGGCTAGCAGCAGTGGGGCTGACAGCCGTTGGGCTAGCAGTGGGACTGGCAGCAGTGGGACTGGCAGCAGCGGGACTGGCAGCAGTGGAACTGGCGGCAACAGGACTGGCAGCCGTGGGGCTAGCAGGAACTGAAGCAATCTGAGCCAAGGCAATGTTGCCCCCAGGCAGGAAACCAGACAGGAAAAAGGCTGCTGCGCTAAAGCAACTGGTAGACCAAAGTCGTAGCCGAAATCCAGGAACAACAGGGCGATCGAATTGCAGGAACATGCAGGTGGGGCGAGTTTTCACGGCAGGGAGGGGGAGGGGGTTGAACAGACCTTTTCAGATGTCAATTATGGACAGCGAATCCAGGTTTGATAGCACCCTGTAGCCTCTGTTATAGCCTCAAGCCGGGGAGGAGTGGGGGAATGAGGAGCGATCGCACACCCTGCCTCCCCATCTCCGGTTCGCTTAGACTGTATCAAATATTTCTTTTGAAGCGTTCGCCTGTTGAGCCTTTTCTATCGCTGGGATCAACAGACCGTGGGTGTTCTTGGACAAAGCGTTCTCAAGAGACAAATTCAGAACAAGCCTGAAGGTATGAAAAGCTACCTGAAAGACAGAGGAATTCACAAGCCGCTTCCCTGAAAGACTTCACGAAATCTTTTCAAAAAACATCCTTTAATTTTTGTCAAGACCATCTGGATTCCACGCCAAATCCCTTCCAAGAACGTACACTGTACAGCCTCATTGGAGATTTTTAGTCAAAATTGTCATCCTTCAGGAAAAAGTCCGCTCAATGCGACTATCAGGAATCAACCAGAGAATGGCAACCAGGACATAGAGACTGCAAGCCAGGATGGAATTGAGAAAGGACAGGGGAATGGCGATCGCATAAATCAACAGCGAGCCTTTGCCTTTGAGGTCTTTGCCCAGGGCGATCGCCAAAGCCGAATCCTGGCCATGATGGGCGATTAAGGTGGCTGTCAAAATAAAGTAGGCAATCCCACAGAGCAACAAAACCGTCCCGTAACAGGCCACAGGCAGCGAAGCAAAGTGATTTTCACCCATCCAGGCTGTCACAAACGGAACCAGCGAAAGCCAAAATAGCAGATGCAGATTTGCTCACAGAATACGGCCATTCACCCGATGCACGGCCTGGAACAAATGATGGTGATTGTTCCAATTCTCTGTAAATCCCTTTATCTTTGGGAAGATTGGCAAAACTAGAGTTTCATGGCACAGTGAAGACGATCTGATTCCAGCAATAACCCATGCCATTGCTACTTGCGGGGCCCATTTTACGGCATACAGAGCCTGCTTCCGTAACCGTGTGGGTTGCGTTAAAACAGTCTGCTCAGGTTGAGCTGAAGGTTTATGAAACCCGTGAGGATGGAAAGGTTCTGGGGATTTCTCTGCTGGAGGGCAAACGGGCGACGGTAGCGCTAGGGCGGTTTTTGCATGTGGTGGCTGTGACTGCAAGCTCCAGGACGGGGGTGGAATTGGAGAGCGATCGCCTCTACGCCTACGACCTCCACTTCACCACAGACAGCAGTTCTGTCACCCTAGAACAAGCCCTTCAGAGTCAAGATTCTTCTAGTCAAGATTCTTCTAGTCAAGATTCCTTTAACCCTTTTGAAGCTTCTAATCGTTCTGAAACCATTAGCTACTTCGCTCACGGTAAACCGACGTTTGCGTTACCTCCTGAGCAATTGACGGATTTGCGAATTGTGCATGGTTCCTGTCGCAAACCGCATGGCGGAGGATTTGACACCCTGACATTGCTGGATAGCTTGATTCAAGAAACAGCGCAACAACCTCGACAACGTCCGCATCAGCTTTTTCTGACGGGTGACCAGATTTATGGGGATGATGTGGCCGAGGAGATGCTGGCGATCGCCACTCCCCTCGGCAACGCGCTCCTGGACTGGGAGGAATCCCTGCCGCTGACCACGTTCGGTGATTTGCCTGATCAGCCGCGATCGCTCACCCTGCGCGAACTGTCTCCCGGACAACGCATCGAAATCGCAACCGAACACGCAGGGTTTACAGCAGGCTTCAACAACAAGGAACATAAAGTCACCAGTCATTTGTTGGGATTGGGCGAATATTACGCCACTTATCTGCTTTCCTGGTCACCCATCTGCTGGTTCAATCCGCTGTCTCAAGCTCAGTTTCCCAAGATTAACCATGCCGATTTACAGCAGTTCATTCACACCCTTTGGAAAGTTCAACGGGCGTTGGCGAACATTCCGCTGTACTGCATCTTTGATGACCATGATGTGACCGATGATTGGAACTTGAATCGCGCTTGGTGTAAGCAGGTTTTGGGGCGATCGCTCGGACGCAGATCTGTCCAAAATGCGCTGCTGGCCTATGCGGTTTTCCAAGCCTGGGGCAATGATCCGAGACAGTTTGCTGAAGGGCAACGAGGCGCAAAATTGCTGGCTGCGGCTCAGGCTTGGTCACAGTCTAAAGGGACGGATTTTAAGGCTGATGCTGCGATCGCCCATCACTTGGGAATGCCGCCGCTCGATCGCCAAACGGATTTGCCAAAGTTAGTGACGGATGGGACGGTGCAGGTTCTCGATCGCCACCCAGAAGCGCTCACCTGGCACTATACTCTGCGGAGTCGCTGTCACGAGGTCATTGTTCTAGATACGCGCACTTGGCGAGGCTATCCCCTAGAAGGTGCGATCGCCCCTCCCCGATTGCTGTCGCCCCATGCCTTTGCTCAGCAGCTAGAGCCACCCCTACAGGCTCAAGCCGACAGCCCCGATCGCGCCACATTTGTGATTGCGCCGACGAATATGTTTGGGCTACAGGTGATTGATTGGATTCAGCACTGGCATCTCAAGCGTCGCAAGGTGTTTAGTGTGGATGTGGGCGATGCCTGGAATCTCAACATGGAGGCATTAGCGCAGTTTCTGACGACGCTGTTTCAACGACGCAACCGTGTCATTATTTTGTCGGGTGACATTCACTACAGTGCAGTCACCAAAATCACTTTCACGTCAATCGTGCCGTTCAATCGTCGCTCTCAATCATCCTCTGAACTGCGATCGACCCTATTACAACTCACGTCCAGCGCCATCAAAAATCAAGAGTTCATCACCTATCTCGTGCATACGCGACTGAAGGAATGGTTGCTTCCCGAATCTGTTCGCCGTTGGGTAGGATGGAACGAACCTCTGACCATGACCGAGATCGTCAAACGACAAGATCGCTCCAAGCAATTCCAAAGCCATCCACCTGACTGGAGTTGCACGCTGAACTGGGGACTTCGACAAGCCACGGTTCCCGTTCGCCTAGAAACCCACTGGCTACTGCCCCCTGAAAAACAAGCTCGGTATGCCAAATGGTTCTGGCTCGGTTCTTTGGCTTTCTGGAAGTCGCGTTGGTTCCACGATGGTCGGGAAGTCGTGGGGGTGAATAATCTGGCGGTGGTGCAGTTTGAGGGGTGCGATCGCGTCATCCAAGATTTGTACTGGTTTTCCAGAGGAGTTTCACCCAAGAAACCTGTGCAAATTGTGCGGAGTCGATTCGAGGAATTCTTCCCGCCATAATTATGAATCTAGGTAATCATGAATCCAGGTAATCATGATCTAGGCTGACACCGTGAAGGGGTTGCGTCTAAGCGCGTGCATTAGTTGCCTCAGCGAATGACTCCGGTCTTCCTGAACGAAGAGGAGCGGAATGAGGGCGATTAGCCGGATTCCGGTTGAGAGGGCAAAGAGTCCGAGCAAGCCGCCCAACGGTGACCACTGGGCAAGGAACCCGCCTGCGATCGTCCCCAAAGCTCCCATCACGCCTGCGATCGCCGCCACCACCCCAAAGTAAGTCGATTGCTTCTGCAAAGGAGCCACACTAATCTGCAAATTATTGCCACAGAGATCGATCGCCGCCCCCGTTCCGCCCATCAGCAAATGCAGCAACGGTAACCCCAGCCAGATTGAGAGGGATGTTTCTCTCACACCCAGCCATAGGAGCGGCGTGAGAGCGACTAGAACACCCGCCATCATGAGAATGGGACGATTGCCAACCCGATCGGCTAGCTTGCCCCAGAGGATGAGCATGAGTAAATTGGCCGCAGCGGTCAGGCTGTTGTAGAGGGTGGTTTGTCCAAGGTTGAAATGGAGATTATCGAGGAGATAAAGGTTGAAAAATGGGGCGCTGAGATTGACCGCAAACATCCAAAGTCCGTAGTAGAGCAGAAATCGCAGGAAATTAGAATTGGCGGCGATAGAGTTGAGAATCGTTTCAGGAAAAGACGTTGGATGGATCTGCAACTCGGGGAGAGGCTGGTTTTCTGGGAGTTCAGGGGCGAGGGATTCAGGGGCGAGGGATTCAGGGGCGAGGGGTTCAGGGGCGAGGGATTCTGTCACCGCTGATGCATGGACTTGTTTTAGAGGTTTTAAAGGGGCGATCGAGTCTGTCACCGCTTCTGTCACCGCTTCTGTCACCGCTGATGTTGCAGGGGATTGTTCTGAAGTGGCGATCGCCTGTTGCACTTGGGGGTTGACATCCATCATGAAACTCTGGCACCAGAGGCTCAACATTCCGGCCAAGACACCCACAAACAGCGCCAAACCATAGCCTTGCAGTGAACCCCCGCCCCAGCGAGAAATGAGCAGTCCAAGCAAGGGTAATGAAATGAGATTGGTGAGGTTGGCGGCACTGTTGCGAAACCCAAAATAGCGTCCCCGAAGCTGTCGGGGAACCAGGACGGCCATCCAACTCAGCCAGGGCGCACTACCTAGTGCGGCAATGCTGCTGCCTAGGAGGGCGATCGCCAAAGTCCATCTAATCAACAGCGAATGATTGGCCTGATGCTGCCCCAAAAACAACACTCCGGCGACCAGCAACAACCAGAGCAACCTTGCCGGACCACAGACCCACAGGCTGAAGAGAAACCGACTAGAAAGCCGCTCTGACAGCATCGCGCCGATCGGTTGCAGGAGATTGGCCAGGAGTGGAATCGCTGCTAAGAGGCCAATTTGAGTGGGTTTTGCGCCTAATTCTAGGAGAAAATTGGTGAGCAGCACCCCAGTCGTGATGTTGGAGAAAATGGCCGCAAATACGCCATCCAGCGTCGAAGCTTTGAGGCTACTGCGAATCACCTCCTTCGTTGCACGGGTGAAGGGAAAGGGGGTGGATGCAATAGCACTAGCCGAGGCGGCAGCACTCGTTGCTTCTGGATGTACGGAATGGGGGGATGACTTGACGGGCAAAAACTGCACGTTAGAAAAGGGGGGTAGAGAGGCCAGTGAGGATGGATAGTCTCGGGAGTTGCGATCGCCCAATTGCAAAAAAATTCCACGAGAGGTTGAATGAAGATGATTAATGAATATTATCAGGGATAGCGATCTATTCTGGAGGGTCATTTTTAAGTGAAAGACACTCATCTCAGGTCAAATTTTAGATTTTGAGTTTCCCTTCAACCTATGACCCCCGGCAATGAAACTTAAGACATTGCCCCTCACCCCCAACCCGTTTATTTCAGGAGTATTACAATCATTCCATCCAGCCCCAGCTTTTCTCCAGCACATTAAACTTTATCGGAAATTAGGAGTTGGAAATAGTGTTTTTGCGCGGCCTCGCCGCGCAAAAACACTATTTCCGATAAAGTCTATTTATGATTCGGCAATTATTTCGGCAGTTATTCGGCATCGGTTCATGATGAATAATCCTTCTCCAGGTAGATTCAGAATTGGCAAGTGGTGGCGCGGAGTGCTGACTGCTTTTCTGACCACGCTCCTCATGGTTAGCTGTCAGCGCACAACTCCCGATCTGGCTTCGGGCGCACCCGTGACGCTCAAGGTCAATGGCTGGGGTTCAACGGCGATCGAAGAACGGCTTTTACAACAAGTGCTACATGCCTTTGAAGCCAGTCATCCCGGCATTCAGGTTGAGTTTGAGACGATCGCTGATCAATACATGGACGTGATTAAAACCCGTTTGATCGGTGAGGCTGCTGCCGATGTGTTCTACCTGGATGTGTTTGAGGCACCCTTTCTGATGACGCAGGGCGTGTTGGAACCGCTCGATGCCTACATCCCGCTAGAGTTTGATCTGGCTGATTTTGATCCCAACTTGCTGCAAGCGTTTCGCGCCAATCAACAACTCTACGGCTTGCCCAAAGACTATTCCACCCTGGCGCTGTTCTACAACCGCCAAGCCTTCGCAGAGGCCGGAATCACTCGTCCACCCCAAACCTGGGACGAATTGCTGGACGATGCCCGGACACTGACGCGCGATCGCAACAACGATGGTCAACCTGACCAATACGGTCTCGGCATCCTGCCCGAGTTGCCCCGCATGATGACCGCTCTGCAAGCTTACGGTGGCCAAGTCCTTGACGCACAGGGCAACGCTACCTTTGCCGAACCCGCAGCCCTCCAAGGGTTAGAGCAAATTGTTAATCCTTACCAGCAGGATCGAACGATCGTCCAACCCTCCGATGTCGGGGCAAATTCAGGGACTGAAATGTTTGGCCAAGGGCGAGTCGCAATGGTGATCGAAGGCAATTGGGCGATCCCATTCCTCCAGGACACCTTTCCGAAGATTGACTTTGCCACGGCTGAGGTGCCTCGGATGAACGATCGCCCCGGCACCATGGTTTTCACTGTCGCCTATGTGATGAACGCCCAATCCCGCCACAAACGCGAAGCCTGGGAACTGATCGCCTACCTGACGGGCAAAACCGGCATGGCACAATGGACGAGTACGGGGTTTGCTTTGCCGACTCGCAGTTCAGTGGCTCAACTCCAAAAGCAAAATGAGGATGAGTTGCGATCGCCCCTCGTCGCCGGACTCCAGTACGCCACCCCCTGGCAAATCGGCCAATACCCCACCCCCATCGTCAATGCGTTCAACAACCAATTCATCAGTGTCCTCCTGGGTCAGCAACCCCTTGCCCCTGCAATGCAAAAGGCGCAGGCGGAGGCGAATGAGCAGTTGCGGGTAGCGCGGGAGTAGGGAATAGGGGGAAAAGGGAAAAGGGGAAAGGCGAAAGGGAGGGAATTTTGACAACCTTATGGAGATTACTCCGGTTGATCATTTACATTCAAAGAATTGTTTCTTCAAAATGTTGCGAAAGTTCTTGGAGGAACTGATAGCAATGTTTTTTTAGAAAAATTCGATAGATTCCCTTCACTGAAATCATCCCAGGTCATCCCTTTCCCCTTTCCCCTTTCCTTTTCCCCTCTACTCCCCATCACCCTTTGCTTCCCGTAAACGTTACGCCTTGAATGAAATAGCGGTTGAAGAAAGTGTAAATGGCGAGGACGGGGAGCGTTAATAGAATTGAGGCGGCCATGATGTAATTCCAGTAGCTGATGTATTGTCCTTTGAAGCTATTGAGGCCGAGGGGGAGCGTGAACATTTCGGGTTCAAAGAGGATGACTAGGGGTAACAGGAAATTATTCCAACTGCCCATGAAAATGAAGATGGCCTGGGCGGCGAGGGCGGGTTTGGCTAGGGGTAGAACAATGTGACGGAAGATGCCAAAACGGGTGAGGCCATCGAGGGCTGCGGCTTCTTCGAGTTCTTTGGGGAAGTTGACGAAGAATTGCCGCATCATGAAAATGAATGTGGCGTTGACCATGCCAGGAACGATCATGCCCTGGTAAGAATTGAGCCAACCTAAGGCTTTAAGAATCAAAAAGGTGGGAATTAATGTAATTTGTGCGGGCACTGCCAACACGGCGAGAACCAGGAAAAACCAGAACGATCGCCCCCAAAATTGCAGTCGTGCCAGGGCATATCCAGCCATCGAGTTAAACAACAGATTGAGCAGGGTGACACTGGTGGCAATTATCACACTGTTCAACATCCACCGCCAAAAGAGTGGCTGCTGGACAAAAATCTGTCGATAATTCTCCCAAGTAAACTGCTGTGGCCACCAATTCAGCCCCCCTGCAACAATCTCCGGCAGTGGCTTAAACGACGCTGACAAAGCCCAAAGGAACGGCCCCAGCGTAATTAGCGCATAGAAACCCAGGAAAGCATATCGAAGCAAGTTGAGGGATGAGAAGTGGGGTCGCGATGTTCTCATTGGGGTGGAGGTAGGCAATGAAAGACCGTGAGGTTCATAGGGGATTCAACAATTTCCCTACTGTACCTCACTCCGATGAAATCTGCTTTAAGAGACTGTTTGTAAATCTCGTTTAAGGCAAGTGCGATTACAATAACAAGGAGTCCCTCCCACCCGTCAAGCAGAGCAAACCGAGGTTAGCAATGGAGCAGTCGCCCATTGAGGTCTTTTTCTCATACTCCCGCGAAGATAAGCCCCTCAGAGATAAGCTTGAAATCCACCTGAGCAGCCTCAAACGGCAGGGCGTGATTACCTCATGGCACGATCGCCAAATCCTTGCAGGCTCCGAATGGAAAGCAGAAATTGACCATCACATCCAAACCGCCGACATCATCCTGCTGCTGATCAGCCCCAACTTTGTCAATTCTCAATACTGCTACGAAATTGAACTCCCCGATGCAATGGCACGACATGAGGCCAGAGAAGCCTACGTTGTGCCCATTTTATTACGCCCTGTTGCCCTTTGGGAAAACCTCTCACCTCTCCTTTGCTAAACTCCAGGTTTATCCCAGTGGTGGCAAGCCCGTCACTCGTTGGAGCAACGAAGACGATGCCTTTGAAGATATTGTCAAAGGCATTGCCGCCGCTGTTGCTGAGTTGCTGTCTCAACGACGGCAACACCAACAGGACTTTGAAACCTCGCTAGCAAAATCCCCTCTACCCCTCTCACCAGAAGCCCAACCGGAACTGGAAACCTGGCAAAAACGCACCAAGCTCAGCGACTCCGAGATTTCAGAGAAAATTTCAGCGATCGTGACTCAGCGACAAATCCAAGCCCAACTCGTGGAACAACAGCAACGGGAACAAGCCGAACGAGAATGGCAAGAACAGGAGCGCCTGAGAACCGAGCGGCTTCAACAAGCGCAAGCAGCAGCGGAACGACGAGCAGCAGAAGAGCGCCTGAGAACCGAGCAGATTCGACAAGCGCAAGCAGCAGCGGAACGACGAGCAGAAGAGCAAGAACAAGAGCGAATCAGGGAAGCCCGAGCCAAACATCAGTCCTTTACGATTTGGATTGGCGATCGCCGTCTCCCCCTAGCCCTTGTTCCCATCCCCGGCGGCAAATTCTGGATGGGATCACCGAAAGGAGAAGGTAATGATGACGAGAAGCCGAGGCATGAGGTGGCGATCGCCCCCTTCTACATGAGCAAGTATCCGATTACGCAAGCGCAGTATCAAGCCGTGATGGATCAAAATCCGTCCTCCTTTGAAGGAGCGCATCGTCCGGTTGAACAGGTGAGTTGGCGGGATGCGATCGCCTTTTGTGAGGCTTTGTCAAGGTTAGGCGTTCACGAAGTGTCTCTCAAAGAGATTCGCCAGTTCACGCTACCCAGTGAGGCTCAGTGGGAGTATGCTTGCCGTGCTGGCACCGAGACGCCGTTTTATTGGGGTGAGACGATCTCGACGGATCAAGCTAACTATGATGGGAATTATGTGTACGGCTCAGGTCAGAAAGGAAGCTACCGAGAGCAAACCACAGAGGTTGGGACTTTTCCGCCGAATAATTTTGGCTTGTACGATATGCATGGAAATGTCTGGGAATGGTGTGCGGATCATTGGCATGGAAATTATCACAATGCGCCAACGGACGGAAGCGCATGGACTACAAATAACAAGGATGCTCCCCGGCTGCTGCGCGGTGGTTCCTGAAACCATCCCCCCGGCAGTTGCCGCTCAGCCTTTCGCAATCACCGCGACCCCGGCGCTCGCTACAACCTCGTCGGGTTTCGGGTGGTTTGCCTTTAACCGAGGATTCTTCTTTGCGCGTTGCGCTTTTGTCTTTGCGGGTCGTAGTTTTGGGAAATGGGTTCAGGTCTTTGTTGTGGCGATGTTGGGGCGATCGCTCATCGCAGTGAAGCCTATGAATCATGAGAGCGAGTGAGTCATCCAACCTCGAAACGCCGCATAACAATCAGGAATCTGCGGGTTAAGAAAATCCCGGCTGTTGAAAGGGTTGGCAAAGCCACCTCTTCCAACAACCGGGATTTTGTTTTCCTTTTTACCCCTAAACTTTGAAGGGCGATCGCCTTCTCAACAGCAAATTACAAGGTCGCAACCTTGCCATTGCCGTTTGTTTTGCCGTTCGTTGTCTGTGGATCAGGAGAGACGATCTCCATCTCTATCCGTTTCATCAGATCTTGTCCTTCTGAATTCATCGGGGTGTTGGCTTCAGGGGCTGGGGCTGGTTTTTTGACCGTCTTTTTAGAGCGTCCTACTGCGTCTACAAAGAGTTTGTATTCTGCGCTGTCTTTGCCATATAGCACAACGATCATGCTAGAAATTCGATGGGCAGTCTGGGTCAATCCCTGCTCCAGTTGTTTCAATTCTGCCCGACTTGCCCTGAGTTGTTCCGTATACTCGGCAACGAGGGCATTGTGAGCCGCTTGCTTGGCCTGCATCTGTTCAATCTTCAGGGCAAACTCACGGATACTGATCCCATTTCCAAAATCCAAGGTGGGGTTGAGATAGTTCAACCCTGCGAGATATCGCTGAGCTTTTTGCAAACTTTTAGACACGAACTCTCTAAACATACGTAGTTCCTTTTTAAATTAGATCACCCCTATCGATGCGGCGAATCGCAAACTTCACCTCATCGCACACCTCATCGCCTACCTCATCGATAGTTGACTTTACCGTAGTCTGGAGCTGTAATATTTGGCACCCGTAATTCTGAGGAAGTTTTGTTTATCCCCAACCCTCGGATCGGGATGAAATAATGAAATCAACGATTAAAGTATTGGTGAACGAGCGATCGCATAAACAACACCTATTAAAAACGTTGATCGCTATCTTGTTTGTATATTGATCAAAGCTTTTTGTATTGTTGAACGAGCGATCGCATAAACAACACTCATCAAAAACGTTGATCGCTATCTTGTTTGTATATTGATCAAGACTTTTTGTATATTGATCGAGGGTTTAGGTATTGTTGAAAAGGCGATCGCATCGATTTTTAACGTCAAAAATGTTGATCGCCATCTGTTTTGTATATTGATCGAGGGTTTAAGGATGGGTGAAAGGGCGATCGCATCGATTTTTAACGTGAAAAATATTGATCGTTGGCTTTTTTGGAGATTGATCAAGGGGTTGGGGGTTGGGGAAGGGGCGATCGCATCAACTTTAAACCTCAAAACTGGCTGGAGCAGTCAAGGATTCTCTGGTGAAATCACGTCATCTTCTAGATGGCTGGGTTGAATTACCCTCGTTTTTTGTTACAAGCCCTTAAAGTTTTACAGCCTGTCTTTTGACAATATTGTGCGATCGCCCCAGACTCAACAATGCTGTTCACGACTCAGAGACTATGTCTATCGCGGATACTGAATCTCGCACTGTAGAAACTTCACCCTTAAACTATTTTTATCGAACCGTGTGGCGCTGGGGTGCAAATGGAAAAAGATGGTCATGCCGCTTCTAGTGTCAGGATATCAGAAGTAACAATTGGTGGGAGTTTCGGAGCAATGCCTGAGGTTAGAAT
>JALOOP010000143.1 GCA_025454315.1 Oculatellaceae cyanobacterium Prado106 | reverse complement strand
GCCAACACATCCCGCAGTTGGACGACAGGGTATTGCTCAGGCGTGCCCCAGTAGTTGAGCAAAATTTGGTAGCCGCCCGACTCGGCGCTGACATAGCCGCCGTCATGAGGGCGGAACGGTTCGATGATGGTTTTGCCAAACTGGATGCGGTGGGCTTGACCGGGAATTGGCTGGGGCACAATGCCTTGATTTTTGAGGTATTGGGTGGCGAGTTTGAGGCCGAGGCTGGAGCGGATGGTGCCGCGATCGCGCACTGAGATGAGGGCGCGTCGAACCGTGCCATCGGCATCTAGCACTTGGTCAGCAAATCCGACCTGATCCAAATTGGCCAAGGCTTGGGGCGGATAGACCCGTTCGCCCACCACTTTGTCAATGCCAATGACATTGGGCGAGGTTTGAAACACCTGGGTCAGTTCAGCATGGCCGGGTTCATTGGCCAAATCGCGGTAAATGTCCAGGCCAATCTGCTGGGGACGATACTGCTGGAGGTTCTTCAGGGTTTGTGCCAGTACCTGATCGGAGAGGGGATATTGACGAATCGATCGCAGATCGGCCTCGGTAATTTCCACGACCGTGACCCGCGTTTCCATCGGTGAAACGGGACGCATCCGAACGAAATGGTCATAAGCGGCCCATTCCATGTCCTGGAGAATGCCGGTGAGTCGGAGGGCGATCGTCAACCCGGCGATGCCACTGCCGATCCCCAGAATCCAGCGTCGCCCCAGACGAAAATTTTGGGTGCGGCGACGGGCGTCGTGTTTGGCATCGGCCAGGATTTGGTGGGCATCTTGGGCGGCTTGCAGGGCAAATTGGGCTTTTTCGCGCTCCAGGTTGGCGATCGCTAAATCACTCTCCACCGATTGTTGAGCCAGTTCTTGACTCGCGCCCAGGAAGCGGTAGTCGAGATCGCTGAGCTTGCGATTGGCAGCCCAACTCTTAGCCTGCTGGAGTTCGAGTCCCTGCAACAAATGGGAATCGTCGGTTTGATTAGAGGCTACCCAGGCGCTGAACGGGACGCGGTAGGGACGTAGGTTCTCCAGTTGTTCTGCAACCCATTGGGGATTAAAAACGGCTCGATAAATGGGGTTTTTGACCTTGAGCAATCCGGCTTGATGCACGACTAGACCGGACAGCAACAGTTCAATTTGCTCAGGACTATCGTCTAGGGGAACGGGTTCTTCGGCCAAAATGCGCTGGTAGTTACCGAGGAGGCGACTGGCGATCATCTCGTTGGCGAGAATGCGATCGCGAATGGTGCGTAGATGCTCGGGCTGATCCTGTGTCACCCAATAGTCAATCAAATGGGAATAGACAAATTGCTCCACCCAATAGGCTTCTACCCCCGTTGGGATGGTAATAAAATGAGCCGGGGAATCCTCGCTCGTTTCGACGATGAGGCGACAAATCTTTTGGGTGAGGAAGGGTTGTCCGCCCGTCCAGTGCAGGATTTCGCGTAAAACGCTTTGGGCATTGCTGACGCGCTGGGCTAAACCCGCGATTAGGGGTTGGGCTTCTTCAATTTGAAATCCCTGAAGTTCGATCGCTCGCCCAATGTTAAATGGAGTACGACTGTGATCTTGAATCAGATCTGAGGGCGTGGTGACACCGAACAAAGCCCAGGTCAGCCGATTGTAAGCCGGGTTATCGACTCGATGGTTGTAGCAGTAGCGAATCAAGGCAAAGAAATCGTCAATGGGAAAATTCAAACTGAGGGCGCTGTCCACCTCGTCAATGAAAATCACCAGGGATTCTTCAGGAAAATGAACGTTGAGAATCTCATCGAGCAACAGCGTCAACTGTCGCAGCGGAGAAATGTCGCTATGCTCCTGCCACCAGGTCTTGAAGTTGAGGCGGCTCCAGAGATGCAGGCTTCTGATCAGATCGGCGGCCAAGGTTTTGTACCATTGCTGCGGGGTGAGATCGCGGCTACCAATGCTGGTCATGTCGATCGCGGCGGAGCGCACTCCGGCCTGCTGCAACTGATGCTGGGTGCGAACCCGCAGGCTAGATTTGCCCATTTGACGAGCGTTGAAGACATAACAAAACTCTCCGGCTAGGAGCGCATTGTACAATTCGCTATCGGCTCTGCGTGCAACGTAACTAGGGGCATTCAGCCTGAGACTGCCGCCGACCTGATACTCATAGTGCATTCTGCTACTGAAAAGTAAGGTGAGACTATGGTGTATCAGCTTACACTGAACCGCCTCAGAATGGTGTTTTGTCTCAATATCTTCGGTTTTTCTTTACGCGATGGAAGGGGAAAGGGGAAGGGGGAAAGGGGAAAGGGGAAGGGGGAAAGGGATGAACGTTGAGTGAACTTTGGGGAGAATTGAAGAAAATTTTCTAGGAAGGGCGAAAGGCGAGAGGGCGCGATGAATCCTGGAAGAAGTCAAAGTAATCTCTGCCAGGAGCGCGCTCCGATTGATTCTACGAAATTGGTTCCCTGAAATTGATTCCACGAAATTGGTTCCCTGAAATTGATTCCCTGAAATTGTCCCAGACACCCCCTTTCCCCCTTCCCCCTTCCCCTTTCGCCCCTTTCCCCCTCTGCCCCACTCCCCACTCCCTACTCCCTACCCCCCTTCAACCAATAGGTCGTCAACTCCCCAAACCCCTTCACCTCAATCAAACCGCGTTGTTCAAACTGGAATTGGTCGCGGAGGCATTCGTAGGTGGCGGAGGAGACTTGGATGCAGCCGGGGAGGCCGCGAGATTCCATGCGGCTGGCCAGATTTACGGTGTCGCCCCAAAGGTCATAGGCGAACTTTTTGCGGCCAATCACGCCTGCAATGACTGAGCCGGTGTGGATACCGATGCGAACCTGAAGGGAGTCGCCCTGGAGCGATCGAAACTGGGATACGGTACGCTGCATGGCGATCGCCATCTCGGCCACGGCTGCCGCATGATCGGGACGAGGCGTAGGCAAACCGCCCGCCACCATATAACCATCACCGATCGTCTTAATCTTTTCCAGGCCATAGATTTCGGCCAGTTGGTCAAATTCCGAGAAGATTTGATTGAGCAGTTTGACGACCTGGGTGGCGGCAATCTGGTGGGAATAGGCGGTGAAATTGACCAGATCGGCGAATAGAACGGTGACTTCGGCGAAGTGATCGGCGATCGTTTCGGGTTTTTGCTTGAGGCGTTCGGCGATCGACAGGGGCAAAATACTGAGCAGCAGGCGCTCGGTTTCCTGTCGCTGTTGATTCAATTCTGCGGTACGTTTTTCGACTCGGACTTCGAGTTCGGCGTTGGTGTTTTCGAGTGCCAGGAAGGATTCCTTAAGCTGGTCGGCCATTTGGTTAAAGGACTGTGCCAGGATGCCGAGTTCGTCGTTGCGGTTGAGGGTGACCCGATGTTCCAAGTTCCCTTGGGCGATCGCCTGACTAGCGCGACTCAGTTGCCAAATAGGCTGCGTCAGCCAACGGGAGGTATAGATCCCCAGAATCGTGGCGAGTCCGGCTGCCCACACACAGAGCCAAAACGTGGTGCGGGTATTTTCGTTGATCTGCGCCATGAAGTCCGCTTCGGGAATCACCACGACCGTAATCCAGTTGAGACCTTTGTCGTCTGAGAAGGGCTGCACCTGGACAAATTGGCGATCGCCTTCAAGCATGAAGTCAAACCGCTGGGATGCTTGAATCGCTTTGAAGTTACCAAACTTTGACAACATCGCCTTTGCGGTGGCTTGTGTCAGAGCATCCTGACTGTCGAGGACATTGAGCCGTTCCTGGGTGCGCTGGTCGGCGGCTAGGCGGAAGGGTTTTTCGGCAGTGGAACTGGCCACCATCAGGCCAGAATGCTCGATAACGAAGGTTTCACCCGTTTTGCCAATTCTGAGCTGCCGCAAAAAGTCGCTAATTTGAGACAGGAGAAACTCAGTGCTGAGAACACCCTGTAGCTGGCCTTGTTTACCATAGAGCGGATAGACCGAAGGCATACTTAACTCTTGGGTGTTTACCCAAACATAAATATCCCCCCAGATGGGTTCATTGGCTGCAACTGCCGCCTGATACCAGGGACGCAATCTGGCATCGTAGGGGCGAGGAAGAACCTCGATGATTTGTTGGCGATCGCCTAATGCATTCGTTTTGTAAGTCCGATAGTCCGGCTTCTGAGTACTGTCTGACAGGTCAATGGTCAAGTCCCCGTTGGCCTTACGTTCGCCGCCCCGCAGTTTGCCTTCGGGGTTGCCGTAGGCGATGTAGCTAATGTTAGGATGCAACCGCATTTGCAGGACAATATATTGCTCCATCTGATTGAGGGAGGAGACATTGAGTAACCCTCGTTCGATCGCTTCTGCACTGGCCTGGTTGATCCGGGGCGGCAGGGCGACAAAGTTGCTGATATATTGCTGGATGCGATCGCTAATTTCACTCCGCAACTGATCCGAGAGATCATTGACCGCCCGCTGTCCATTGCGAAAGGAAAGATACCCTACCAATCCCACCGCAGTCAGAATTTGTAACACGAAGGGGATGATCACCACCGCACGCAGGGGCAAACTGGGGCGATCGAGGTGGGTTAGAGTGGGTTTCTGGGGCGAACCGTTGCCGTCTTCGCTGGGGGAATCGTCAGGGGTAGGTTTGCCCTGCCAGAGTCCACTCAGGTGCTGAGAGACGATGGCTAATCCATGGGGCTGAGGAGCAGAACTGGGATTAGAACTGGAACGATTGGGTTTACGGCGCATAGGACGGTTCATGGGGAATTCGGGGCGATCGCCAAAGAATTTTCTCTAGCTAAAGCATCTGTAATGGACGAATGACAATGGCTATAGCGTTCCCGAAATCTTTACAACGGCTTCATGCTCAGGCTCTGTTTAGTTGGCGATCGCCTATCGCGTCACTGAGCCGAGGATGCGTAACTTATTCTCCAGTTCTTGTACGCCTAAAATTGCTAATTTCAGGTCTGACAGGCAAATCTACATGCTTGCTATTGCGATACAGAATTGCGATTTCCTAATTGTCGAAGTGATCGTAGCTTCAGGAGGCGATCGTCCTAATCGTTAGATTCATTTAGGAGCCGGGAATGTTGGGATAGAACTCCAAACGGTTACCTACTCTGAATCGTAATGATTACATTGACACCAACCCTTTCATCTGCGCTGCGCGATTTGCCCTTAGATGCTAAAGAACCGACGGTCGAAAGTCAGTTCGTTGAATTGGCGCTATTGGGTGCGTTGGGTTTTGGCGCAGGAGAATTTTGCAAGCAGTTTAAGACCGGACAAGGCGCTAAAGCGGTGGACTATGCGCTGAGAAAATCACGAGCCGATGATAGCTTTCTGCATACCCAGTCTGCGCCCTACCTGTTGATTGAAGTCAAAGGCCGAGACACCAAACTCCAGGAAAATTCAACTGGCTATCGCAACACGGTTAAACAACTCAAGGAATACTTGAATGATCCAAACTGCAAAACGGTGCAGTGGGGACTGATTACCAATGCTCAGCACATTCAACTTTTTCGCAAACATGGCAAGGTGATTCATCCGGCGACGCCATGCTTAGAAATCACGCTAGAAAACGTTGAAGAGATTGTGGCTAACATTCGCCGGAAGATTGATCGACCTGCGAAAGCCCTGACTGTAGCGGTCTATGCCAACAAGGGTGGGGTTGGGAAAACCAGCACTACCGTTAATCTAGCTGCTATTTTGGGACATTCTGAAAAGAAAAAAGTCCTGGTGATTGACTTTGATCCCAATCAGCGAGATTTGACCCACTCGGTGAAAATGACACCTTCTGAAGATGGACTATTTACCGTCTTGACCGATCGCAAAGCCGATCTGCGTGCAGCCATTCAGCCTTACACCATTGCTCACAAAGGCAAAGAACATTACTTTTTTGATGTTTTGCCTGCGGACAAACAACTGACGCAAATGGGAGATGCCCAACTGCGAAAACTCCTCAAAATGGACAGGCTCAAGCAAAAGTTGGCTCCAGTGCTGTCTGAGTATGATTATATTCTGATTGACTGTTCGCCGAACTGGACTATTTTTAGTCAACTGGCGATGGTGGCAGCGGATGTGGTGTTGACACCTGTCGGGTTTAATAACTTCAGCGCCCTGAGAAATGTCATGGTCACCGCGACCGAGTATATTCCTGAAGCCCAAAAACATTGCGGCGACGGTAGCCCCGTTCAACTGCCCATTTTCTTCAACGGCGGCAAGTTGACCGATAAGAGTAAAAACATGGTGAACGATGCCATTGAAGAAATCTTGAAAGATGCTGCGATCGCCGGATTTGACCTGCGGGAAATCTTCTTCCCCAAGTCCACCAACGCCATGAAGCGGCACGACATTTTTGAAATCCCCAACTATGCC
Source organism: Oculatellaceae cyanobacterium Prado106 (assembly GCA_025454315.1). Classification (GTDB taxonomy): domain Bacteria; phylum Cyanobacteriota; class Cyanobacteriia; order Elainellales; family Elainellaceae; genus Prado106. The sequence goes on along the minus strand of JALOOP010000143.1, from coordinate 9,395 downwards.
AACGTGGCTGGAGCCGTTTTCACCGGAATTCCAGCGGCCTATCAATACCGCCCCGCCAACGAATATTATCGCAGTCTTGCCAAGGAGTATTTTTTAGCATGAGCATTCTCACCGATACCGGCAATTTGATGTTCCTTTACCTGGACGAAATTGCCATTGGACAACCCGTTACGGCTTCTGAATTCGAGATTCAATCCACAGCAAAACTCTTGGAAAGCAGCGGTGGACGCAACTGGGTACCGATTATTGTGCGCGAAGTTAGCAGCGATCGCTACGAGGTAATTGGCAATACCTTTGTCTATGCCGTTGCGGAAGCAGCAGGCATCGAGCGAGTCTGGTGCATTGTCGCCGACTCCAGCGATATGAGTGCGGATGTTAGCCGTGCGCTAGCCCAAGAAGAAGTGCCAAAACTGAACTTGTCGATCGCTACTCGAACCGAAATTGTTGCAGCCTTGCGCTACATTATCCAACAGCCCCAAAGTCCCCTCAAAGGCTTGCAGCTTTCGGTTGCCGCCAACCGCATTGAAGAAGCCCCCCGAGCCTATTGGAAATCCTTGGATGCGATCGCCGATCTCAAATGCGGCATCACGAAAGGGAAGAAACTAGACATGCTCAAGCAATACTTCTATCTCACTCCCCAACCCTTACCTGAGATTCTGACTGAGCCTGCCCTGTTGATGCAATTGTCAATGGCGGATTTAAAGAAAATGGCAAAAGCCCGGAAAATTTCAGGTTACACCCAACTGAAAAAACAAGATCTGGTTGAGCGTTTATCCGCGCAGGAATAAAGACACTGATCAATGACAATCTGTTTAATGACCATGAGTCAATGATCGTGAATGAATGACAAGGTGAATTGGGGTGTAGGGTATAAAATGCTCTACACCCCAATTTGCTTGATTTGCCAAAGTAATTTGCTAAAGTAAATCAAGTGATCGGATGAAATGCTGCAATAGATGAGCCATTCAGGAGCTATATCAATGAGCCTCCCTTTGCACATCGAAGCCAACCCTCAGCAAGAACAGCGATTTTTGCTACCGGGAATTTATGACTGGCAAGCGTTTGAAGCCTTAGAAACGCTGCTGTCCGATTCTCCTGGCTTACGAATCGCTTACCTGGACGGATGGATTGAACTCCTGACCCTAGGTGAACCCCATGAACTCATCAAGTCTTCCATCGCCATGCTATTAGAAGCCTATTTTGTGGCGATCGGCCTAGAGTTCATTCCGGTTGGCAGCGCGACAAGACGCGGAAAAGAAAAGGGCACCTCCTTTGAACCGGATGAATCCTACTATTTGGGAGAACGTAAGGCAAATCCAGATCTAGCCATTGAGGTGATTCTCACTAGCGGCAACCTCCAAAAGCTTGAAAAATACCGTCGCTTTGCCATTTCAGAAGTTTGGCTCTGGGAGAACAATGCCCTCAAAGTTTACCACTTGCAAACCGAGGGTTACATCGAGGTGCCTCGGAGCCAGTTGCTCCCGGATCTCGACTTAGCGCTGCTAGTGCGCTGTGTGCAGATCCCTTCACGATTAGAATCGATGCGGCAGTTTATGGGGGCGATCGAAGCATAGCCCAGTCAATTATCATTGGATTATCCATCGGGCAATCATCGAGTTACAGTACTAGTATCTCTACTGGGTGATATCCCTCGTAACTGATATGTCTGAATCTCCGACTTCCACCTCGACACGCCAAGGCAGCACCACTGAGCATACGCTACAACTGGCCGATCGCTCCCTGTCCTACACTGCATCCGCCCAATGGCAGACCCTATACGACCGCGAAAAAGCGATCGCCGAAATGTTCTACGTCGCCTATCGGGTGAAACCGGAAGGCAGCGAAAATACGACACCCCGACCGCTCACCTTTGTCTTTAACGGTGGCCCTGGAGCCGCTTCTGCCTATTTGCACATGGGCGCATTGGGGCCTAAGCGGGTTCATTTCGAGTCGAACGGTGGCTTACCCAAGCCTCCGGTGCGGTTGGTGGACAATGCCGAAAGCTGGCTGAGCTTTACGGATTTGGTGTTCATTGATCCAATTGGTACCGGGTTTAGCCGCAGTTTGCCCAAGGACACAGATGCTGATAAATCCAATGCCAAGACCGAGAGCAGTTCAGAAGAAAAACCCAAGGAAACTGAATTCTGGGAAATTGAGCGAGATCTAAAAGCCCTTGGTGAATTCATCCAGCGGTTCTTATCGAGACAAAAACGCTGGCTTTCCCCGATTTTTATTGCCGGAGAAAGCTACGGCGGATTTCGGGTGGCCAAATTAGCCCAAAAACTTCAGCAGGGCTTTGGCATTGGCCTCTCTGGGGCTATTCTCATTTCTCCAGCCCTGGAATTTAGCCTATTTGATTCGCGGGACTATACCCTGTCCCATTGGGCAACTTTGGTGCCGTCTTTGGCGCTGTCTGCCGCTCATCATGGCCGCGCCCAATGGGCAGGCGCACCGGGCGACTTACAGGCACACCGCACCGCTGCTGAACAGTTCGCCCGTCAAACCCTGATTCCCGCCCTGGCCATGGGCGATGCCCTTGGCTCCGAGGATCGCGCCACCGTTTACCAAAAAATGGCCGATTTGATTGGCTTACCGCTGTCGGTGATTGAACGGCAGGGGGGACGAGTTGGCATGGAAATATTTGCACGGGAATTGCTCAAAGATCAGCAAAAGATCGTGGGCTTATATGATGCGTCCATTACGGCGATCGACCCTTTCCCCGATCGCATTCACTACGAGGGCAGCGATCCGACGCTGGATGGACTCGATCGCCTATTCACAGGCGGCATCAACAGCCACCTGCGCGATACGCTGGGCATTGAAACCGACTTGACCTATCACTTATTGAATTTTGAAGTCTTCCAAGCCTGGAAGTTTGATATTAAAGGCGATTTCAAGCAAGGTTTTGTCGGCTCCATCGATGAACTGCGCGTCGGCATGACCTTGAATCCCCACATGCAGGTTTGCATCAGCCATGGCTTTTTTGACCTGGTCACCCCCTATTTCGCGTCCAATCATCTGGCCGATTTAATGAAATTGAATCCTGATCTTCGCCCCAATTTGAACCTAAAACATTATTCGGGTGGACATATGTTTTATACCTGGGAGCGATCGCGACAAGACTGGTTTGCGGACATGCAGGCGTTTTATCAAAAAAGCTGCTAAATCTACTGCCAAATTTATTGCCAGATTTTAGAGTGTGAACAAAATGCTCACGCTCTAAACTGCAACCTTGGCGACTACTCCAATCATTAGTAGTACTAGTATATCGAAGGAATTAAGCAAAAAAAGAGAGGCGTTTTTCGCCTCTCAAATCACTTATTTATCCTTTAGCAGGAGCTTAGGAAATAGCAGGTTAACTCAGCAAGAAGTTCGAGGCCGTCAACGAACTGGCGTTCACCCCTTGCATCACAGCCAGCGTGGTCAACCCACCTGCCGCATTGCCATTGCTATCTACCCGGACGATCGTGCTGGTGCCGCGCTGCGCCAGTTTGACGAATTCGCTGAAGGCATTGGGGTTGCCCGTGGCACGGCTGCGGAAGATATCGCGCAGGTCAATGACATCATCAGCGGGGACAAAGCCGTTGATCCGATCGCCCTTTTCGTCCAACCGTCTGTAGACAAAGCGATCGCGCCCTGGTCCACCGTTCATGATGTCTTTGCCCAGACCGCCGTACAGCACATCGTCACCTAGGCCGCCGCGCATCCGTTCGTTGCCGGTGCGACCGACCATCATATCGTTGCCGCTGCCGCCAATCAGGCGATCGCTGCCCACACCGCCATTGAGCAAGTCATCCCCGGCTTCTCCTTTTAAGAGATCGTTGAGAATGTTGCCGTTGAGGCGATCGTTACCTGTGCCGCCCTTGAGCCGATCCTTTCCGGTACCGCCCCTGAGACGGTCATGGCCTGCCCGACCCAACAGCATATCATTGCCAGAACCGCCGTTGAGGGTGTCTAGCCCTGTGCCGCCGTCTATTCTGTCGTTGCCGCTGCCGCCCTGGATCTTGTCTGCGCCGCTGTCGCCCATGAGGCGATCGTTGCCGCTGCCGCCCACCATGATGTCGCTACAGAGTCCACCCGAGAGGCGATCGTTGCCCTTGCCGCCCTTGACGCGATCGGCACCTTTGCCGCCTTTGAATCTGTCGTTTTTGGTTTTGCCGTTGAAGGTTCTGCCTTTGCCACAGGGGCCATTTTCATCGGCATCCGGATCAGGGCCAGAGACGATCAGGTTGATGGTGGCCGGGTTGCTGAGGTCGCCCAGGTTGTCGATCGCCGCATAGGTGAAGCGCGTTTCTTTGAAACTGCTGCTGGCTCTGAAGGTCAGACGGCCAATGTCGGTGATAGTGAGCCTTTGGCCTGCGGTGACCGGACGACCGCCTGCGGTGGGACTGCCCAGGAACAGAACGCCCTGATCGGCTGCGGGCAGGGTGACAATTTGGTAGGACGTAATCGTTCCATCAGCGTCGGTGGCGGAGATGCCTTTGATAGTCGCTGTGCCGCCCAGCAGAATCGGGTTGACCGAGCCTGCCACCGATTGAGCCACTGGGAGACTGTTCTCTTGAATGGTGGCTCTCACCTGTTGCGGGGTAGCCTCCACGCCATTGATGACGCTGAGGATATCCACCAGGATGGTTTCGTTGTTGTCGGCGATCGCATCCCTCGTGGTTTTCAGCGTCACGCTGCCGCTGGTGCGTCCCGGTTCAATGACGATCGCCGTCGCTGAGAGCCTGTAGTCAGTACCATTGGTCGCAGTGCCGCTGAAGCCCAGGTTCACGGTCACGGCCTGGGGATAGGCGACCGAGAGCGTGGCCGTCAGAGTGGCGGTGCCTTCGGATTCGGTCAGGGTGGTTTTGTCGATCGCCAAGGTCACATTGGGCAGGGGCGCGACAATTTTAATCGGCAGTGCGGTGGAATCGCTGGTTTTGCCCGATCGCCGTTTTGCTTTGGCGGTAATGTTGTAATTGCCTAGCGCTAGCGGCGTGGTTAAAGCGGGTAACGTCCATTTCCCAGTAGTATCCGCGTTAGTGGTACCGATGAGATTCGTACCTGCGTATACTTCGACGAGTACATCCGCGTCAGCGGTGCCGGTAAAAATCGGTCTGGCGATCGTAGTTTCATTGTCGCTATTAGACAATCCATCGTCACTGCCATCGGTCAAATCCACCGTGGGAATGCCCGGAACCAGGCTATCGATGGTGAAGCTGAAGGGGCTGGAATTGCTGACATTGCTGACGGGATCGGTGGCTTTGGCGACCAGGGTATAGTCGCCGTCGGCTAGCAGATCGGCATCCAGGATTTGATAGACCCATTTGCCCTGAGCATCGGCTTTGATGCCTGTAATGGTCTTGGTTGCAGCACCAGAGAAGATTAGTTCAATGTCGGCATTAGCTCCAGCGGTGCCGTCGAATTGGGGAGTGCTGTCGCTGGTGAGGCGATCGCTCGTTGAAGCCCCCGTATCCTCCGACAACAGATCAATCGTCACCGCTGATCCACTCGTCATCACATCTACCACCAAATCCGGCGAAAAGCCGCTGATGTTTCCGGCAATGTCGGTGGCTTTGGCGCGGATATTGTGTTTTCCGGCGCGCAGTTTCTTGGCCTGAATTCGGACTTTGCCCGTAGCATCGGCTTTGCCTGTGCCGATCGGATCGGTGCCTTCCAAGTCGCTGAACAGGGTGACCGTCAGATTGGGTTCAGCGGTCAACACGAAGAAGGGTTCCTCGACGTTGGTGATATTGTCACTGTTCAGTCCGCTATCGGAGGCATCTTCCAAATCGGGCACTAGAGGCGCAGATGGAGCCAGAGTGTCGATCGTCACGTTCAGCGGCGCGGAAGTCTTGGTGGTGCCTGCGGCCAGTTCGGTGGCATCGGCAGTGATGCTGTAGATGGCATCGGCCAGGTCGCTGCTGACGGCGATCGTCCAGTCTCCGTTAGGATTAGCAGTACCCGTGCCAATTTGAACCCTTGCGCCCGTCCCAATTTGGGCAAATAGCTTGATGCTGCTGTTGGCATCGGCAATGCCGCTGAAGGTCGGTTGCTTGACGTTGGTAATGTTGTCGGTGTCGCTGTCGCCTTTGCTGTCGCTGGGCGTGTTTAGATCGACGGTCACCGTTCCGGGTGCGGCCAGGATGCGGATATTGAGAGGGCTGGAAATGGGGCTTTGGTTTCCGGCAATGTCGGTGTCAATCTGAGTGGTGATGGCATGGGCACCGGGCTGGAGATCTTGGGTCGAGGTAATCGTCCAAACTCCGGTGGTGGCATTGGCGACAACGGTGCCAATTAGGCCATCCTTGTCGCTAAAGAGCTTGACGGTGCTGCCCGGTTCTGCGATGCCCGTAAAGTCTGGCTTGATGTTGCTGGTGATGTCGTCATTATTAATGCCCGTATCTGTGGCATCGGTGAGATCGGGAATGGTCGCCAAAGCCACATCATCGATCGTGATTTCCGTATCCGCAGAGGGACTGCTGACGTTTCCGGCGATATCCGTAGCCACTGCCTTGACTTTGATCTTGCCCTTACGATTCGGTCTGATCTTAATCGTCCATTTGCCTGTGCCGTCGGTGGTTCCGGTGCCAATCTTGACCGCGTTTTCGTCGAATAGCTCAATGCTGCTATTGGGTTCTGCGGTTCCGGTCAAATCAGGTTCTAGCGCATTAGTGATTTTATCGCCTTTCACGCCACTGTCCGAAGCGGCCAGCAAATCGGTAATGACCGGGATATCGGTGCTGGGATCAATGTCGATCTCAGTTTCCGCTGAGAAAGGACTGGTGCCGCCTGCCACATTGGTGACCTGCGCTTTGATCTTTTGCTTGCCCGTGCGTTTGGGAGTCAGTTTCACTGTCCAGGTGCCGCCTGCGATCGCCCCCGTGCCAATCACATCAGTGCCGTCATAGAGCGTGATTGTGCTGCCGTCAGGTGCGGTAGAAGTTCCAGTAACATTGGGTTCCAGGACATTGGTGATATTGTCAGCAGGCAAGCCCGAATCATCAGCGGCCAGCAAATTGGGCGCGGAAGGAGCCGGAGGCGCACCCACAATTTTGACCGGGAGAACCGGAGACGGATCGCTGACATTTCCGGCGGCATCGGTGACCGTGACGGTGATGTTGCGATCGCCCACTGCCAAAGCCACCGTACTGGGAATCGTCCAGGTTCCATCGGGAGACAGGACTTCGCCAATCAAGCTGCCATCGCTAAAGAGCTTGACAGTACCCCCGACCTCAGCCCCTGTTCCAGTAAAGGTGGGCTGGGCGTTGCTGGTGATGTCGTCGTTGTTGACTCCGGTATCGGTGCCAGCGGTTAAATCGGGAGCCGTCGGAGTCGCGGGTTTGGTGGTGTCAATCTCAAAGTTAAACGGATCGGAATTGGCGGTATTTCCTGCAACATCGGTAGCGGTGACGGTCACTGGAATGACACCCGTGACACCGGGAACAATGGAAATTTTCCAGTTGCCGGAACCATCAGCGGTGCCAGTGCCGAGGGTAGGACCTGAGCCATTTTTTAGGACAACCGTGCTGTTGGCTTCAGCGGTGCCTTCTAGTTCAACCGTGGTTAGATTGGTGAGCGAATCGCTCTTGCTGCCGGAGTTGGTCGCATCGGAGAGCTTGGTGATCACGGGCTTCGTCGCAACCAGGTCAATCTCAATGTCCAAGGGCGCAGAAGGAGCGCTGGTGGCGGTGCCCGTGGGATCGGTGACCGTGGCGCGGACTTTTTGTTTGCCCACCCGCAGTTTCTTAGAGGGGATCTTCCAGGTGCCGTCGGATTGGACGATCGCCGTTCCCAACAGCCCATCAAGGTCACCGTTCAAGGTCACGGTGCTGCCGGGGGGTAACCCTGAACCGACAAAATCAGGTTCATCAATATTGGTGATATTGTCAGTATTGAGGCCGCTGTCCGTTGGCGCATCCATGTCGGGGTGCGGGCGGTGCAGGCGGTGGGGGCACGATCGTGATATTGAGCGGGCTAGACACCGGGCTTTCGTTTCCGGCCACATCAGAGGCGACAGCGGTAATCACATGCACGCCACCCTGAAGGTTTTTGCTGGCCGTGAGTGTCCAGACACCGCTGCCATTGGCGGTGGCGGTGCCAATTACGCCGTCTTTGTCGCTGGTCAGCGTCACCCGGCTATTGGGTTCGGCATTCCCGGTGAAATCAGGCGTGTTGTCTCCGGTAATATCATCGCTGTTGGAAATCCCGGTGTCGGTCGCTGCCGTCATGTCCAGCCCCGTAGGTGCCGCCAGGGGATTTTCATCGTCAATTTCAATGTCCAGCGGCGCAGAGGGCGCACTCACCGGGTTCCCAGCGATATCCTGGACTCTGGCAGTAATTTTGTGCTTGCCTTGGCGGAGCGGTTTGGTGGAACGAATCGTCCACTTTCCATCTGATCCAGCAGTGACGGTGCCGATCGCCCCTTCCTGATCGCTAAACAACTCCACGCTGCTACCCGGTTCTGCGGTGCCGCTAAACTCAGGGAGCAACACATTGGTAATGTTGTCGGAATTGGACAGCCCCGAATCATCAGCGGCACTCAGATCAGGTTGACTGGGCGCTTGAGAAAGGGTGTCGATGACAATCCCTAGCGTGGGTTGGGGGACATCCTCGTCGTCATCGCTGCGGTATCCTTTGGTGAGATCAATGGCGATCGCCTTAATCGTCCGATTTCCATCTGGCAATGTCTTTGTCGAAGTAATCGTCCAATCTCCACTGGCATTGGCAATTCCTGTGCCAATCTTATCATTGTTTTCATCATAGAGTTCCACCGTCAAGCCTGGGGCAGCTTTCCCCGAAAAGGTCGGTAGCTGAACGTTGGTAATATTGTCGGTGTTGCTGCTCCCCGAGTCATCCGCTGCAATCAGCTCAATTCCAGTCGGCGGTGCAGGAGGTGTCGCCACTACGAGAATCAACGGATCGGACGCATCGGAAAGATTTCCGGCCAGATCTTCGGCTTGAACGGTGATCGTGTGGGTGGTTTGGGTCAGCTTGGTGCGGAAGGTATAGTTCCAGGAACCATCCAACGCGACTTTAACCGTACCGACTTCCACGCCCCCATCAAAAATTCGCAGCGTACTGCCCGGTTCTGCCGTTCCCGAAATCGTCGGTTTCCGCTTCGTCGTTTCATCATCGCTGGTATCCACCCCATTGTCTGAGGTATTGGTCAAATCAGGTTGACTGGGCTTTAGCGGTTTCGTGTAGTCCGTCGTCACCTTGAGCGCGGATGAAATCGGATCATAGCTGCTCGTTTCGCTGTTCGTGGCCTGGGTTGTAAATTCATACTCCCCTTCCAGTAAATCACTGGTGAAGGTAAGTGTCTATTTTCATGACCAAAGTTAGCTCCACCATTGGGTGAAACTGGCTTGGGGTTTATGATTGATGAGATGAATTTGTGTGTGGTGGCTGCG
>JALOOP010000555.1 GCA_025454315.1 Oculatellaceae cyanobacterium Prado106 | reverse complement strand
CTATGGTGCAAAAGCCTTGCTCAGCAAGGGCTTAACTTTTCTTGATAAAACGTCCGATCGCTGAAATGGCGCAAAATCGTTCCGAATTTGGAATTGCTGAACAGGATTTCAGGGACGGGATTTCAGGGAAAAGCTTAAAGTTAAGCATAAAGATTTCATGTTGAGGATGCCCAGGTCTACGAGGAATCCATCAGAGGGGAAAGTCTGACAGAGCGCCCATCCGGATGACTTCCAAGTTTTGTAGCATCCGCCACGAAATCCTCCCTGGGAAAGCGATAAGTTACCACAAAGCGCTAACATAATGAGATTATCGAAAACTTATCAAAGGGTTAAACTCAGGTAATTTGGTAGCACTTCTCCGAACAGAACCAATCTTTCCCCCCGGGGCAAGCAACGGAGCTTCCCCCGCTCGGTTTCAGCTTGCCAACGGACTGACGGTGATTCACCACCAAATCCCAGCGGCTCCCGTCGTGGTCGATGCCTGGGTGCGAGCCGGGGCGATCGCCGAACCAGAACCCTGGTCTGGCATGGCTCACTTCCTGGAGCATATGATCTTTAAAGGTACCGATCGCCAACCCCCCGGCATGTTTGACCAGGTGATTGAAAATCGGGGCGGCATGACCAACGCAGCAACCAGTCATGACTACGCCCACTACTTTATTAATACCGCCCCCGAACATCTGGCCGAAACCTTACCCCACCTGGCCGACCTGCTGCTCAACGCCGCCATCCCCGACGAAGAGTTTGACCTGGAGCGCGATGTCGTCCTGGAAGAAATCCGCCAATCGCAGGATGACCCCGATAGCCTGGGCTTTGAAGCCTTGATGGCCAGCTTGTACCAGGTGCATCCCTACGGTCGTCCGGTGTTGGGCAATGCGGTGGGGTTGATGGAGCGATCGCCCGAAGAAATGCGCTGTTTCCACCGCGCCCACTACCAGCCCGAAAACATGACCGTGGTCGTCGTCGGCGACATCGACCCGCAGCAAACCCTGGATCTGGTCAACGACACCTTTGGCTCATTTGCCCCACCCGCCATCTGTCCCTTACCCGAAAAAAAAGCAGAACCCCCCATGACCGGGATTCGGCGGCAGGAGCTTTGTTTGCCCCGCCTCGGACAAGCGCGCCTGATCATGGCCTGGGTCGCTCCCGGCGTGAATGAACTGCGGAGTGGCTATGGGCTAGATTTGCTCTCGGTGTTGCTTGCAGGCGGACGCACCTCCCGACTGGTGCGCGAACTGCGGGAAGAACGGCAGTTGGTGCATGACATCTGCGGTGGCTTTTCATTGCAGCGAGACTCCAGCCTGTTTACCCTGACCGCCTGGTTAGACCCCCAGCATTTGTCCCAGGTAGAAGCCATTGTGGGCGATCGCCTCGCCCAACTCGCAGGCAGCCCCATCCCCGAGGCCGAACTCAGCCGCTACCAGCGCCTCCTCTGCAACGACTACGCCTTCTCCACCGAAACCGCCAGCCAGCTTGCCGGACTCTACGGCTACTACCACACGATCGCCGATGTCCAGCTTGCCGCCGCCTATCCCCGCGTTTTGCAATCCTTCACCGGACGAGAATTACAACAGTTGGCAGAGCAATATCTCTCCCCAATGCGCTATGCTGCGATGATACTGCGACCAGACCTTTAAATGGGAAGGTTGTTGGTCAATTCTTTTAGGTGTTGGTGAGGGGGAAGGGGGAAAGGGAAAAGGGGAAAGGGATGTCTTGGAGGCACCGAGAAGATGCCAAGAAGTTTCAAGGAAACCCCAAAGACAACCCAGCGCGAAAGCCAGTGACCCGCATTGGCACAATTTTCCATGAGAATTCAACGTCCCCCCTTTCCCCCTTCCCCCTTCCCCTTTCCCCTTTCGCCCCCCTTCCCCACTCCCCACTCCCCACTCCCTCCCCCCAAATGCCGCCGATCACCCAACTCTCCCTCCAAAACCGCACCGTTCACCGCACCGTCCTGGACAATGGCATGGTGGTTCTGGCGGTCGAAAATCCGGCGGCGGATATTGTGGCGGCTCGGTTTTTTATTCGCTTTGGTAGTGGCTATGAGGCCAGTCATCAGGCGGGTGTTGCCCATCTGATGGCCACTGTCATGACCAAGGGCACCGATCGCCTCTCGTCCCAAGAGATTGCCGAACAGGTGGAGTCGGTGGGCGCTAGTCTGGGAGCGGATTCGGCGGCAGATTATTTTTTGATGAGTTTGAAGACCGTTTCGGCGGACTTTGAGGAAATGCTGCGGCTGCTGGGGGAGGTGATGCGATCGCCCAGTTTTCCCCCCGAAGAAGTAGACCTGGAGCGCCGTCTGACGATTCAAAGCATTCGCTCCATGCAAGAACAACCCTTCGCCGTGGCCAATGCCCAGTTGCGCGAAGCCATGTTCCAAGACCATCCCTACGGCCAATCCAGCCTGGGCACCGAGGAAACCGTCTCCCACCTGACCCAGGCCGACCTGAAGCAGTACCACCAAACCTATTTTCGCCCCGATAATATCGTCGCCTGCGTCGTCGGACGCATTTCCCCCACTACAGTCGTCGATCTGATCCAGCAAACCTTTGGCGATTGGCAACCACCCCACACCGAGGCTGGCCTTCTGCCCTTGCCCGAGCGATCGCTGCCCCAAATCACCGCCCATCCTAAGCAGGTCGTGACCCTGCAAGAGACTCAGCAGGCGATCGTCATGTTGGGTCACCTGGCCATGTCGATGCAGCATCCCAGCCACATTCCGCTCCGCCTGCTCAACACCTATCTCGGCAACGGCCTCTCCAGCCGCCTCTTTGTCGAACTGCGGGAAAAACGGGGGCTGGCCTACGAAGTGTCTGCCTTCTATCCCACGCGCCTCGACCAGTCCCAGTTTGTCGTTTATATTGGCACGGCTCCCGAGAATACGGCGATCGCCCGCGAAGGACTCCAGCAAGAGGTCGATCGCCTTTGTCAGGTTCTACTAACAGAAGAAGAACTCCAAGCCGCCAAAAACAAACTCCTGGGACAATACGCCCTGGGCAAACAAACCAACGGCCAAATCGCCCAGATCTTCGGCCTCTACGAAACCTTGGGCTTGGGCATCGAATTTGACGAACAGTTCCAAAAACAGGTCGCCGAGGTAACGGCAGAAATGGCTCAAGCAGCGGCTCAAGAATGCTTCAGCCATGACCCCTATCTCTCTTTGGTCGGGCCTAAAGGGGCGATCGATTTGATTGCAAATTGAACCAAAGATCAATGCGTATCAATGAGTGCTGTATTCAGTTTCTATCCTTGCTTCCAGGGTTCTCGCCCCCCAGCCCCCAACTTTGGGGGAGCCAAGCCTTCGAGGAGTCTTCACAGAAATTTTCACAGGAGCAATCCGAGAAGATTCATTGCATAAGATTCATTGAATTCAAAGTCCCCCAAAGTTGGGGGATTTAGGGGGCGCAACGCCTAGAAGCGGAGCCGAGCGAGACTTGTATATTCAGCCATTCCAAGGGGAGATTAAGCGAGGTAACCCGCGAGCCTAGGCACAGGCTAAGAAGCATTTTGCCAGCAGCACCAAAGTTGGGAGCAGGCAGCGAGAGCTACGAGCTACGACTTCCGATTAAAGACTATCCGGATCTATATTGAGTTCTCGCAGCTTTGCAGCCAGTCTCTCGGCGCGTTGGCGTTCCTCTTGCAAGGTGGTAAAGACCGTGCCATCGGGACGCAGGATTCTCAGTTCTTCCCCAGAACAATCGAAGCGGATGCCCAGACGCGGACTCACCCAGTTATCGATCGGGTCAATGACTTCCAATCGCTGCTCTTGCCGAAGCCAACCGCTGAGGTCATTTTTGTCGGGGTCATAGAGATAGTATTCTTCGACTCCGTAACGATCGAAAAACACCAGCTTTTTGGCCATCTCCGTCTGGGTATTGCCGGGAGAGAGAATCTCGAAGACGACTTGGGGCGGAATATTGTCTTCTTTCCATTGTTGGTAGGAGCCTCGATCGCCCTTGGGTCTACCGATCGCCACCATCGCATC
>JALOOP010000554.1 GCA_025454315.1 Oculatellaceae cyanobacterium Prado106 | reverse complement strand
TTTCCTTGTGTCGGTTGATGTGGACCCTATTGAGAACGAGCGCTGCTGCACGGCCAACAGTAGGATCGGGCGATACAAGGATTTACAGACTGGCAGTTTTGTTCGGTTCGTGAGTTTTGCGGTGCCAATTAGCCCGACTATCGTTCTTGATAGCCCGATAGCTAACTTGGTTTGCTTGTTCGAGCAATTGCTACTTGAGGAAGTGAATTCTCCCTCTTTCGTTGTTCCCGCGGGATTCGATTACCTGAGCCTATACCAGGATTTAAAGGAGGGCTTGGCTGCGTCGTAGGTTGCAGTGAATTGAATCGGTGAATGAAGTCGGTGAACTGAATCGGTGAATTGAATCCGCATCGAACCTAGAAACGCAACTGAGTGGGCTATGGCGACAGAAACAATTGCGATGACCAAAATCACCCATGACCTGTTGGTGCTTCACCGCCAACGCGCCACTGGGGAACTCGTTATTACCTGTGGTCAGCAGTCCACGCGCCAATGGCGCTTATATTTCTATTTGGGGCGACTGGTTTATGCCACGGGCGGCGTTCACTCGGCTCGGCGCTGGTATCGGGCGTTGAAATACCACTGTCCTGAATTCTATAAGTCAGGGTGGTTGGATCAGGCGCAATCCAAGCAAGAGTTGTGGGAAGTGGACTTGATTAACCAAGCTGTGGATCAAGGCCAAATCTCCGCCGCTCAAGCCAAAACGATCATCCAAAGTATTGTTCAGGAGGTGATGTTTGCCGTTGTTGAACAAAAAGTTTTGACCAGTCAGTGGGAATCGGGCAAGCAAATTGCTCAGCAAATCGCTTTTCTTTCGATTGAGCAGGTCATTCAACAGGCTCAACACTTGCGAAAAGAATGGTGTGCTGCCGGACTTGGCTCCTTGCAAGAACTGCTGCCCCAATTTTCTCCCGATTTGGCTCCTGTCCTGCGAAACCCGCCCAAGCTGGAATCCAAGGTTTCCGCAGGCACCTACAAGAGCCTGCTGAAGCTGATGAAAGGTCGTCTCACCCTCTGGGACGTGGCTCATGAAATGCAGCGCCCTTTACCCAATGTGATTCGCGCCTTGCTGCCTATGATTCGTCATGGTGTGGTGGCACTCCAGGAGATCCCCGATCTTTCCCCTCCCTGTTTTCGACCGGCACCCACTGTTCCGATGGGGATGCGTCCGTTGATTGCTTGCATTGACGACAGTCCAACCATTAGTCAGGCGATCGCCAACATCCTAGAACCCGCAGGCTACCAAGTTCTCCCGATTTTGAATCCGCTCCAAGGCATCTCCACTCTGCTCGAACAAAAGCCAGCGCTGATTTTTCTTGACCTGGTGATGCCGAACACTAACGGCTACGAGCTGTGTACATTCCTCCGAAAAACCTCCTCTTTTCAAAATACGCCCATCGTCATTTTGACCGGGCATGACGGCATGATCGATCGCGTCCGTGCCAAACTTGCCGGATCGTCCGAATTCCTGTCCAAACCTCCAGAGGCGGCCAAAGTTTTACAAGTGGTGCAACGGTTTTTGGGTGTTCTACCAACGTCCATCCCACCCCAACCCGTAACCCCAATGCTGCCCGATGACGCTATTTTTATTGCCAGTAGTCCACAGTAGGTAGTCCACAACAAGTAGTCCACAATAGATTCGCGCATCCTACTGATTGAATCTGGTCGCGCAAATCCGATGCGCTCCAAGGTTTGGGTGAGCTATGCTCTCCCTGCGTTATTGGCGATCGCAAACAATGTTGAGTCACCCGAACTCAACATGGATTTTACATGGAATTTTCCATTTTGATTGCCCCATGGCAGTCTGTGATGGAAGCATTTTTAAATTCAAAAAGTATTGCACTGTGCATTGCAGCGTAAAGGCATAGATTTGTTTTTGGGAGATGGTCTAGTGACTCTCTCAAACACAGGTTTATCCCTTGACTTTGCAATGACTTGCAATGGTTTCTTGCAAAGACCTGCTGCAAAGACCTGCTGCAAAGACCTAGACCCTGTGCAATCTTTTCAATTTTTCTTTTGAAGCCTGCATTCTCAAGACCGAACTTTAAATTAATCCCTCACTCAAAGGAACCTCCCATGGCCACCATCCTCGTGATTGAAGACACCCTCACCCAGGCCGAAATCATGACCGGAGCCTTACGCCAAGCCGGATTTAGCACGATCGCCGTCACCAGCAGCGAAGATGCCAAACTCAAAATCGACCAGCAAAAACCCGATGCGATCGTCCTCGATGTCGTCCTCCCCGGTGCCAGCGGCTTTGAATTTTGCCGCGAACTCAAAGGCAACCCCAACACCCGCAGCATCCCCGTCATCATGTGTTCCACCAAAGACGGCGAAATGGATCGCTTCTGGGGCATCAAACAGGGAGCCGACTCCTACCTGACCAAACCGATCAACACCGAAGAACTGGTGCGGACGGTGAAGCTGATGGTGAGTGCGGTGTGAGAGGGGGAAGGGGGAAAGGGAAAAGGGGAAAGGGTGAGCGTTGAATAAATCCTTGAAAAAATCGTCGAAAATTCCTCTGTTTCTCTCCATAGTTCGCTCCCAAGAAAGAATCCCAGATCTTTTCTCTCCCCTTTCTCTTTCCCATTCTCCCCTTATCTATCTGTATCTATCTGTATCTATCTGTATCCATCTGTGTTCATCTGCGTTCATCTGTGTTTTCACTCCTCCTTTCCGACCTCTATGACAACCGCCATCCCTACCACCGAAAACGCTGAACAATTTCTCAGTTTTCATCTCACTGAAACCCTTCATGCCATGCTGCCAACGCAGCAGCTAACCGAAATTCTAAATCTAGCGCTGCATCAACTAGTACCCATTCCCGATGTTGCGCCGCAGGTGATGGGAGTGTGTAACTGGCGGGGGGATGTGCTTTGGTTGGTGGATTTGGGCTACTTGCTAGGGGCAGAACCATTGTACAGCCAGGGATATCGGCGATCGCACTACAAAGCCATCATCGTTCATCACCAGGGGCATACGCTGGGATTGGTCGTCAGCCAGGTCAATCAAATGCTCTGGTGTGATCCAGCGCAGATTCAGAGTCTACCCGAGGCCAATTTTGTGCCCGAATTATCGAACAGTTTTCAAGGCTACTGGCTCACCCCGACCGATGAAACCTTACTGGTGCTAGATAGCCGAGTGCTGGTGGAATTTTTCCTACAATCCACAACCCACCATTCACAGGATTCATAACCCAAAACCCATAGTTCACGAGCTTCATCACCCACAAGCTTCATCACCCACAAGCTTCATACCCTTAAAGGACATTCCATGCTGACGAACGACATTTCCAACTACCAGCCCCGTCGCGTTGAGCCGTTAATCAAAACAGAGGGTTCTGGGAAGCAACCTGGAACGCCTGCCAACTCCAAATGGACGGGGCTGTTCCCCTGGTTCAACCGCAACAGCCTGCGAACCAAGGCCACGGCGATCACCATCACCCTCGGCACGGTTCCCATCATTCTAGTTGGCAGTGCCGCCTATGTCGCCATGGACAGAAGCTTTACCCAACAGGTTGAAGCCGAACAGGCCAACACCTCGATTCAAATGGCAGACAAGCTGAATCGCTTTATTTTTGAACGCTATGGGGATATCCAAGTACTCGCGAACCTGCCATTCTTGAGAAACGCAAAAGTTCGCAATGCGATGACGGTTCCAGAACAGCAGCAGATTCTCGACCAATATGCCCAAACCTACAGAGTGTACGACAGCATTGCGGTGTTTGATCTGCAAGGCAATCTGCTGCTGCAAACCAAGGGCGATCGCTTGACCAACCCGCGCGATCGCAACTTTTTCCAAGCAGTGCTGAAGGGCGATCGTCCCCTCATCAGCACTCCCCAATTCTCCGAAGAATCGGGTTCCTTGAGCCTGTACTTTGCGGCTCCGGTCAGGGTATGACCAAAATTTGATGTAAAATCGCTGAAGCCATTGCATGGAGACTATTCTGGCCATTCATGGAAGTGTCAACCATACAATTCCATTGCTTAGG
>JALOOP010000142.1 GCA_025454315.1 Oculatellaceae cyanobacterium Prado106 | reverse complement strand
GAATGGCGACCACTTCACCGTAAAAGGGAATCTGGTAGGACAGATAGTCATCAGCGGTGGTGCGATAGGCGTCGGGGATGGGCATCACTTGGGCGAGGGCGGTGCGGCTGAGAGCATTGCCGCTGGTGGAAACGCTGGTGTAGCCGCCTTTTTCCAAAATGAACTGCCAGAGATCGCCCTGATCCAGGTTGCAGCCCGTGGGTGGGAAGGTGTTGCCCAACGGTTCGCCAACGGTGTCTACCACTTGGAGACGGTAGTGAACTTTGGCTAGACCGGGTCGCCAAGCGGCCACCACTCGTTCGATCGCCTCTGGAAACAGATAATCATCCGCATCAAGGAATACGATAATGTCGCCTTTACTGGCGGCAAAGCCACTGTTGAAGGTTGCGCCCTGCTTGCCGTTGGCCTGAAAGATGGCAATGATGCGATCGCCATACTGTTCAATTACGGCTCTGGAGCGATCGGTGGAACCATCATCTACCGCAATCACTTCTAGATGGGGATAGGTTTGGTTGAGGGCACTGGCAATCGCATCGGGCAAAAACTGCTCATAGTTGTAGTTGTTAATAATAATGCTAACTAAAGGTGATACAGAGGGTGGAGCGGAAGATGAAACAGAGGGTGATATGGGGGAAGACATCGACTAACTCTCTAGAGAACAACAGGGTAGGGATTCACAATTATGAGCGAGTGGGAAGGAGGGCGAAAGGCGAAAGGCGAAAGGGGAAAGGGAATTTTTGGGAATTTTTTTTAGAGAATTCAGGAAGCTTTTCTGAAGTCTACTTTGAGATCTTCCTGGAACGATTCTTGGAGAGTCTTTCAGAGATCTTCTTGGAGTTCTTCTTGGAGTTCTTCTTGGAAATTTTCCTAGAGATTCTTCCAAAGATTTTCCCAGGGATTCTTCCAAAGATTTTCCCAGGGATTCTTTTGGAAAGCTTTTTGGAGAGTTTCTTGGGGATTTACTTCAGGGAGTTTCTCGGAGATTTTCCCGGAAGAATTTCTTGGGATCTCTAGGCAGATCTTCTTATTCTGTTCATGCCGAAATCAACATGTATCGATTGAAGGATCATGCCCTTCCGCGATCGCCTTGTTGCTTCTGATGCAATTCGGGAGCCAAGAGCGGGTTGAAGCGTTTTTCGAGAGTGGGAAGAATGCGATCGGGAGAGGGGAAAAAGGCTTGTAATGCCTGCCAATCAATGGTTTTGTAGAATTGGTAGCTCAGAGTAACAGCGAAACGCTGGAGGGGCGGCAGGGATTGGCGATGGTGGCGTAAAAGGCGATCGACTTGCTGGGTGCGGTGGGCATTTTGCAGGTCTTCGTGGGTTTGGGTTGTTCTTTGGCGATCGTTCCTTTGGCGATCGTTTCTTTGGCGATCGTTGCCCCAGGTGATATCGACAGATTGACAAGTGGCAACCTGGGTGGCTCTTAGAAGAAAATCCAGGTTCGCAGGGTAGTGTTCGTCCAGGCTGTAGAGGCCGATGCGATCGTGCAAAGATCTGTGGTAGAAGCAGGCGGACGAATGGCTGGGGAAGGGGTTGGCATTGGAGCCGAGGAGCAGATCGGTGAAGCCGAGCTTTTTGGGTTTGTTAACGAATAAAAGATGGTGCTGCTGCCAAATGTTGCAGTTGCCGACAACTAGGGCAGGTTCCGGGAGCGTGGGGAAGAGTCTCCGAACCTGTTTGAGGGTGTTGGGTTCGTGGGAGTCTTCGACATTGAGGATGGTGAGGATGTCGCCCTTGGCTAGGGCAATGCCTTTGTTAATGGCATCGAAGGAACCGCGATCGGGTTCAGAAATCCAGCGAATATGGCTGTACTGCTCTGCGTAATGTTGGATAATCCGGACGGTTTGATCGCCAGAACCCCTATCCACCAAAATATGCTCAATATCCGGGCACATTTGCTGAATCACGCCTTGAATGCAGCTTTTAATAAACCTTTCACCGTTATAGACGGGTGTAATGACGCTGATCATCCAGTCTCACCTCGGTATACTCTAACCCTACTACGTTACTTTTCGACCCGTATCCGGGTGATCAGGATTATTTGAGGAAGGCCGGGGGGATGTGGATGGGTGGATGGGTGGATGGGTGGATGGGTGGATGGGTGGATGGGTGGATGGGTAAAACTCTATTGGGAACATATCTAAACAAATTGCCTGATTGAGTTGCAGCCTTTTCTCCGTATTGAAGAACTCATGCAAATATCAGATTCACCTTTTTCCAGATTACCTTTTTCCAGTGTCCACCCCTGAACCCTGACCATTCAGCCCTCTAGAGTTGTTTGATCCTGAGGGTTTACCGCCTTTTTGAAACAAGAAGGGAAAAGGAAAAGGTGACTTAAGCAAAGAAAAATTCTGAAGTGATTCACCCATCCACCCATCCACCCATCCACCAATTTCTACCGTTCGCTAGAGGGACAACAACTGGGGTTCCCTTAAAATGCGATCGCACGCAAAACACGCATGTTTATTTCTTGCCTGTTCATTTTCTACTTATTCATTTCTCACTTTAGGATCAAGCTCATGGTTCCTTTACGCGATAATAATCCGATTCAGATTAGACCCTATGTGACCTATGCGCTGATTGCCATTAGTGTGTTGGTATTTGTGTATGAGGCTACGCTTTCACCGGGGCAGTTGGAGGCTTTTTTGGATAATTATGCGATCGTTCCGGCGCAGTTGTCTGCGACTTTATTTCAGGGAAATGGGGGTCGGGGGTTTCCGGAGGTGTTGACGCTGATTACCTCGCAGTTTCTGCATGGGGGGTTTCTGCATTTGGGCGGCAATATGTTGTTTCTGTGGATTTTTGGGAACAACATTGAGGAACGGTTGGGGCGGGTTAATTATTTAATTTTTTATTTGCTCTGTGGGGCTTTGGCGGGTTTGGCACAGTGGTATTTTTCGATGACTTCTTCGGTGCCTTCTTTGGGGGCGAGCGGGGCGATCGCAGGTGTCATGGGCGCGTATATTCTGCGGTTTCCAAATGTGCAGGTTTTGACGCTGGTGCCGCTGGGGATATTCTTTTTTACGGCGAGAATTCCAGCGATCTTTTTTCTGGGTTTTTGGTTTGTTCAGCAGGCGTTTTACGGGGTTGCCAGCCTCAGTGCCCCAACCAATATTGGGATGCAGGGCGGGGGAATTGCATACTGGGCACATGCCGGAGGATTTGTCTTTGGGGCAATTTTGGGGCCTTTGCTAGGGTTGTTTCGCAAACCCACTGTTCCGGGTATTCAACGACAATAGGACAGGGGAATGGAGCGATCGATTGTCAAGAACCTGTGGGTTAATTGAATCCTATCCCTTTGGTTT
The DNA here is from genome assembly GCA_025454315.1 of Oculatellaceae cyanobacterium Prado106. Taxonomy (GTDB): domain Bacteria; phylum Cyanobacteriota; class Cyanobacteriia; order Elainellales; family Elainellaceae; genus Prado106. The sequence goes on along the minus strand of JALOOP010000142.1, from coordinate 21,463 downwards.
GTTGCAACTGCGATTCCTCTATAATTGCACCTCTGAGATCAGCATCCTTGAGATTGCACTGCCACAGAAATGCATTCTGGAACTGAGCCTCGGTTAAATCGGCTCGTTCCAGATTGGCGCGGGTTAAGTGAGCCTCTTGCAAGTTCGCACCTCGTAGGCAAACGCGAAATAGGTTCGCGTCGGTTAAATCCGCATGGCTGAGGTTGGCATGGGCTAAATTGGCTTGCGTGAGGTTGGCTGCTTGCAAGTAGGCTTCACTGAGGTTGGCATGGCTCAGATCCGCGCCGCTCAAGTCGGCTCCACTCAAATCCGCATGGGACAAATCCACGCCGCGCAAATCCATTTGGCTAAGATTGACCCGGATGAGATGTGCACCTCTGAGCGATCGCACCTCCCCCGAAGAGGCTCGCGGCTTCTGAAAATTGAATGGCATTTCCACAGGTTTGGGAAAGGTTTTGAGAAAAGATTTGGGAAAGGTCTTAGGAAAGATTTGAGAAAGGTTTTGAGAAGCGTCGATGCACTAATCGTCGAACACGTAGATAACGCTGCCGTTGCTGGGTGTGATACTGACGGTTTCAAAGCTATTGTCATCGTCAAAGTGACCGACTACGGTGATGCGATCGCCCGTTCTCAAATTTGCTTGACGAATTGCCCGAGATTCCGCCTCCACGAACATTTCTCCGGTTCCATCCCGCAGAATAAACTCATCGCCTTGAATCTGCACCACTTCTCCGGCGATCGTCACCGTATTCATTCGCTGCAAGTCGCCAATGGCGCTGGGGCTTGCACCTTGAGCCATGCTGACCGGAGTCGCCACACGGGGCGCATTGGCCGCAGGCATGGCATTGGCTTGGGCGATCGTGTGGATGGCTGCAACAGACGCGATCGCAGCCGTAGCCGTTAATGTTAGGGTTGTTAGAACGCCAAATTTCATGATGAACCTCCTGGAAATTGAGTGAATTGCTCTGACTCTTTCCATCATGAGGGACAAAAGTAACAAGAAGGTTTCAACCCGGTAGAGAGGGCAGCGGCAATTTTAGCGTGAAGGTAGAACCCTGTCCCACCCTGCTTTCCACCGCAATTTCTCCCCCCTGTGCCTCCACAATTTGTCGCACGATCGCCAACCCTAGCCCAAAGCCCGTATCGCGCGATCGCACCTGATCCGCCCGGTAGAAGCGATCGAAAATCCGAGGCAGATCCTGGGGGGCAATGCCCATGCCATTATCTTTCACCTGAATGATGCCCCAGCGGCTGGTTTGTGACAGGATTAGCTCAATTTTGCCCTGTTCGGGCGTGTACCGATAGGCATTGCTGAGGAGATTGGCGATCGCCTGTCGGAGCAAGTCGGGTTCTGCTAGAAGCCGCAGCGGAACGGATGGCGGATGCACCTGCAAGGTTTGTTGTTTTTGCTGAATTTGTTGAGTGTATTCAATAAGCAACGGTTGCAGCACCTGTTCGAGATCCACAGGCTTCAACATTTCCGGTGAAAGTTTACCGGGATAGCGAGCCAGAAATAACAATTGACTCACCAGTAAACTCATTGACTCTGCCACCTGCACAATCGTCACCAATCGAGAATGCTGATCCTGGGGATCGATCGGTTCCATCAACCCCACCTGCGCCTGACTCAAAATACCAGCCAGCGGCGCGCGCAACTCATGGGACGCATCGGCAGTAAACTGCTGCAACTGGTCATAGGATTGGCGAATTGGCTGCATCGCCTTGCCGCCCAGAACCCAGCCCGTGAGCGCGATCGCCCCCAGCGCCACAGGCACCCCTATTCCCAAAAAAACGCGCAATTGCTCCAAAGGCTCCTCCACCAAATCCAAAGACGCTGCAATTTGGAGATAGCCAATCAGCCGATCTCCTTGATACACCGGTAAGGTTAGCTGCCGTAGTCGTACAGGCTGGGAGCGTTGCAAATCTTGTAACGTCTGACTATTGCTCACCACCTGGGTTTGAAATCCCAACGGGGTTGCCAATTTCGACGGCGGTACGGCTCCCATAAATTGCAATAACAGTCGTTCCGCCGTATACCAACGGGCAAACATCAGGTTCGTACTCAAGGGCAAAGTATCACTGCCCAGCACGGGGACATTTTCTAAGTCCGTGCGCTGCTCTCCTTGATAAGAGTAGTCTTCTACCCCTGCCGCCATCAGACGACTCGTGTCATACAGCGTTTGATCAAAGGACTGGAGGCGATCGCGCACTTCCCGCAAATAGAGGGCGATCGCAAACACCACCAGAATGCTGCCCATCGAGAGCGTAAACCAGGTGGCTAGGTTTTTGCGACTACGGTGAAACATGGGAGGGAAGAAGGGGAAAGGGGAAGGGGAAAAGGGGGCGTTGAGCCTATTCGAGGAAATTTCAAGGAAAATTCTAAGCTCAATCCTATGACCCATTTTATGAATCAGGCCAAGATTTCTCTTGCCCCTTCGTCACTCCATTCCATGAACCAGTCTAAAATTTCTCTTGTCTTTCATCGGCCAATTCCACAAATCAATCTAAGATTCCGTCTGCCCTTCATCAATCAATTCTACACATCACTCCAAGACTCCCCTTTCGCCTTTCCCCTTTCCCCCTCCTCCCCCAGACAACTCAAACAATACCCCATCCCATAAACTGTCTGTAACCAATCCTCAGCCCCCACACTTTGCAATCGCTGTCGCAGTCGGTGAATCAGGATGGTGACGGCCTTGCTTTCGGGTTCCATGTCCCATTCCCACAGGGCTTGCTCAATCTGGCTGCGCGACAGGACTTGGCGAGGATGGCGCAGGAGATATTCCAAAAGCTGAAACTCTCGGCCTGAAAGCTGGATCTCTTGTCCCTGGCGCTTCATGGTGAGGGTAGTGAGGTGTAGTTCTAGATCCCCCAGCGTCAAAACATCGCCTTGCCAGAGGGGCGATCGCCGTCCCAACGCCCGCACTCGTGCCAGCAGTTCCATCACATTAATCGGCTTGACCAGGTAATCATCAGCCCCCACATCTAGCCCCACGACCTTATCATAGACCGTATCCTTGGCCGTCAAAAACAGCACCGGAGCGCTTTTCCCTGCCTGCCGATACTGTTGACACAACTGTACGCCGCTCACGTTTGGCAACATCCAATCCAAAATCAGTAAATCGTAAGCGCGATCGCCCATCAACCGTTGTGCGATCGCCCCATCCCGCACCGCATCCACCCCATGCCCCGACTTGGTGAGCGCCGTCTTCAGCGGTTCTAGTTGAATCAAATCATCTTCCACCAGCAAAATCTTCATCGTGCCCTTCCCTCAGCCCAATCACCCTCTACAATAGAAACTCGAATTCCCCTTGTAAAGGTGGAGTCGTTCGTAGCCCTTAGTTCTCTTGGGGGGAACGTGGATGGGTGGATGAGTGGATGGGTGGATGGGTATTTCAATGGCATCCTTTCCCCAAACACAAGAAATTCTATCCAGGGGAATTTTCAGAAGTGCGAGTCAATCCATCCTTATTCAACCACCTCCCCCACTCCCCACTCCCCACTCCCCACTCCCCACTCCCCACTCCCCACTCCCTCTCCCCACTCCCTCTCCCCAACCATGCCACTCCCCCGATCGCCCAACTCCCTCCTATCAAACTGGAAACTAGGAATCCTGTTGCCCCTGGTCGGGGTTCTATTTTGGTGGACGACAGGATGGATGACGCAGCAGGTTTTGAGTCAGCCGAATAGGGATAACACCCCATTGCAGGCCGCTGGATCGCATCAGGTGAACTTGTCTTTGAATCTGACGATCGTCTCTATTGATGCAGAAATTGACCGATCGGCACAGATGAGTGAAGTGAGTATTCGGGCGATCGGTTCACCGCTAGAAGAAATGGAATTTAAGTTTCCGGTCACCGAATTTGCCGCCGTGGAACAAGTCATTGCCCAAGAACTCAACCTACCCGTCCAAGATATTCGTCGATTAATTCGCTATCGCCTTAACCCTTCCCCCAACTCGCTCTAATGGCCGATTTCAGTCCCAAAAATTAGCAAAAAAATAGGAGGACAGGTCACCCCATCCTCCCATCTCCATTAGTCCTACGCTTCTAGAACTCGCTGAATCCGACGCTCTAGCTGATCGAGATCCAGGCCGCCCTCATCACGGCTGAAGCGGCGTACCGTGGAGTTCACCTTCGACAAATCCTGGAGCAGATCCGTCAAAATCTCCTGCTGCTGTCGCGATTGAATCACCTCACGCGGCTCCTGTACCAAATCCCGCACGATCGTATCCTCAGCCCGAGCCGCCACAATCGGGTCAGACTGCCCTTCCAAGAACACAAAAGTCCGCCGACCTGGCCCCCGCTCCTCCTCAACGGGCTGTAGGGAAGTCACCTGATCCGATCGCACGTACTTCCCGAAGCCCAAGTGAACCAAGACCGATGATTGAATCTTCATAGTGCTTACTCTTTCTGCTACCTCTATTCACTATGATAGACATTTCGTAGAATGCTCGGAAGTAAGGATAGGACAGGCTTTCACGACCTTTGTAGTGCGGGTTTACACCTGGTAAATCCCCCCCGATCGCCCCAAGATTAATCCTAAATTGCGCCAATCTCACCAAACTGGGCATCTTAAAGACGACTCACTCGCGACCTTGAGATGCCCATGAATATTCTGATGCTTTCCTCCACCTTTCCCTATCCCCCCACGAAAGGCGGTACCCATGTCAGAACCTTTAACCTGCTCAAACACCTGGCGCAAAATCATGTCGTCACGTTACTAACCCAGCGATCGCCCGACATCACCGATGAAGAAGTGACCGCCCTCAGCAAATGGGTGCATGAACTCAAAATCTTTCAGCGTCCAGTGTCCGCAGCCGGAGGCATTCCTGGTAAACTCTGTCGCTTCGGTCAATTTCTGCTCAACGGCACCCCGCCCAATGTGCAAGGACTGCACCATCCCACCGTTCAATCCTGGCTGGATCAAGCCGTCGCCAGCGGCCAATTTGATGCCATCACCTGCGAACATAGCGTCAACGAAATCTTTGTCCGTCCCCAATGGCAAAGCCAGTCGCTGCCCCATCAGTCTGCCCCCCTGCGAACCGTCGTAGACATCCACAGTTCCGTCTACGGCACCTGCAAAAACCAACTCGAAACCCAAACCTCCGAGCATTGGTGGCGCGATCGCCTCAACCTCCCTCTGCTCAACCGCTACGAGCGCCGCTACTGCCAAAAATTCTCCCAAATCGTCGTCACCACCCCTGACGACCAGCAGCAAATCCAAGCCTTCAACCCCCAAGCCAACATCGCCATCATCCCCAACGGCGTAGACTTCACCGACTTCCCCTACCGCACCGCTGACCCCGGCGGCCATCGCCTAATTTTCATCGGCGCGATGGACAACAACGCCAACATTGATGCTGTCCGCTTCTTCAGTCGCGAAGTCTTTCCCCGAGTCCGACAACAATACCCCGAAGCCACCCTGGATCTCGTTGGTTCTCGCCCCGTCCCAGAAGTCCTGGAACTCGCCCAAATGCCCGGAATCACCGTCACCGGACGAGTCCCCTCCATGGCGGAATACCTACACCGCTCCACGGTCTGTGTCGTCCCCATGCGAACGGGATTTGGCATCAAAAACAAAACCTTGGAAGCCATGGCCGCAGGTGTCCCCGTAGTGGGCAGCGATCGCGGTCTAGAAGGCTTAGCCGTCGATGGCGCAGGCGTTCCCCTGCGTGCCCTCCGTGCCAACCACATCGAAGAATACCTGGTCGCCATTAGCCGTCTGTTCACCGAACCCCAACTCCGTAAGCAGATTTCTCGGGAGGGGCGATCGCTGATCGAACAAGACTACACCTGGGAACAAGCCGGACGGCGCTACGAAGCCGCTGTCCTAGGCGCACAGTAAGGATCTTGAATTTAATAAAATGTAAAAGTTTTTTGGGGAGGTGCTGCTTAGCAGCACCTCCCCAAAAAACTTTTATACTGTCCCTAATTCTGCTTCGCCAGCGCCTTCAGCGCAAACTTCGGCAGCGCCATCATCCGCCGCCAGCGCCAAGGTTCCTGGTAGAGACGGTAGACCCATTCCAGGTTATTGTTGCGGAGCCAGCCTGGGGCGCGAGTCTTGGTGCCCGCCCAAATATCAAAGCTACCGCCCACCCCAATCCAAATCGCATTGGGGCAAAGGTGACGATGTTCCGCAATCCAAAATTCCTGCCGGGGCACCCCCAGACCCACGAGAATAATTCGGGGTTGGAGTTGCTGTAGGGTTTGGCGGAATTGGGGCTGCTCCTCAGCGCTCAGATAGCCATGTTGGGTACCTGCGATCGCCATCCCCTGCACTCGCTGCTGCCACACCTCAGCCGCCGCCTCACAGACCCCCGGCGCACCGCCATAGAAAAACACCGGGCAAGGCGTTTCCAATTGAGCCGACTGACTCAGCAACTTTTCCGCTAGCTCAATCCCCGGACAGCGCTGCACAGACTGCCCTCGCAGCTTCAAATAAAAAACCACCCCCGCCCCATCGGGAATCACCAACTCAGCCCGATGAATCACAGCGGCCAAATCAGCATTCTGTTCAGCCTGCATCGCCATCTCAGCATTCAGGGTCACCACATGGACACCTTGTCCCTGCCGCAGTTGGGTTAACAGCCAACCCGTGTAGTCCGACAGCAGATGAATCGGCAACCCCATCACAGAGGGGTGGTCGGGCAAGTTGTGGAGCGTTCCCTGCATATGCTTCTCTGAATGGGGTGGTTTGAGAGACAAGTCCTGATTCTCCTAAGTCGTTAGGCCGCACTTTTTCCAAGCAGCAGTTTTGCTAAATCGTATTTTCGCCAAGCAACATTATAGAATTCATTGCAAAATCCGGAGGGTCTTGACCCTGACTTGTAGATACACTAGTCTGTCTCCAATTCCGCATTAGTGAGAGCGATCGCCCTCGTCCCCCGCAAACAAAAACTCTGGGGCCAAACCGTCGCCTACCTCCGAGATCCCGACGGCATTCTCATTGAGCTATGCACCCCCATGACAGCCACCTAGAGGGGGAAAGGGAAAAGGGGAAAGGCGAAAGGGGGAAACTGGGATAGGTTCCTGGAATAGATTCAATTAGGAGATTAAGGAAACTCTCTTCGGATTCTTCTAAGGCTCATTCACAAATATCCCTTTCGCCTTTCGCCTTTCGCCCCTTTCCCATCCACCCATCCACCCATCCACCCATCCACTCCCCACTCCCCACTCCCTACTCCCCACTCCCCCATGTCCTACAACTTCCCCCAAACCATCCCCCTAGAATCCTCTTGGTGCGAAATCTCGGTTCCGGCGATTCATAGCAATGTGCAACTGCTGCGGCGACGAGTTGGCGAGGCTGTCAAGTTGGGTGTGGTGGTGAAAAGCGATGGGTTTGGGCATGGCATGGTGCTGTGTGCCCGCGAATTTTTGGCGGCAGGGGCGGATTGGCTGATTGTTAACTTCGCCTATGAAGCGGTGACCTTGCGGCAGGCGGGCATTGAAGCGCCAATTTACATCTGTGGCAATGTGTCGGCGGCACAAGCGCCCCTGATTGCCCAGACCCGTGCCCGAGTCGTGCTGTACGATGCTGACGTGGCGCTGGCTTTTGCCAAGGCGGGGCAGGCGACAGGACACCCGATTCCGGTGCATTTGAAGGTGGAGACGGGCACCCATCGGCAGGGCTTGCGAATGGGAGAGGCGCTGAAGTTGGCGAACTGGGTCAAGGAACTGGACGGCATTGTGCTGGAGGGCATTTCCACCCACTACGCCGACATTGAAGACACCACCGATCACCGCTTTGCCATGGAGCAGTTGGCGCAGTTGCAGGAAGCCCATCGGGCCTTTGTAGAAGCCGGATTTGGAGAGATCATGGTGCATTCGGCCAACTCCGCTGCCACGATTCTCTGGAACCAGACTCACGGATCGCTGGTGCGGGTTGGGTTAGCGGCCTATGGACTCTGGCCTTCCAAGGAAACCTACGTTAAAGTGTTGCAGGTTTCGGCTACGGAAGGCGATGGGTTTGTGACCAGTTTGCAGCCCGTGCTGTCCTGGCGCGCCCGAGTGGTGCAGGTCAAAGATGTGCCGACGGGCGGCTATGTCAGCTATGGCCGCACCTTCCGGGCGACCCATCCGATGAAAATCGCCGTGCTGCCCCTGGGCTACCATGAGGGCTACGATCGCCGTCTCTCCAACCTGGGCTATGTGCTGATCAATGGATTGCGATCGCCCGTTCGAGGCCGCATTTGTATGAATATGTTCATGGTCGATGTCACCCATATTCCCCAGGTGGAGGTTGGAACGGTGGCGACCCTCCTGGGAGCTGATGGCGAGGAGCAAATCACCGCTGAACAGCTAGCTTCCTGGATGGGGACAATCAATTACGAAGTTGTGGCGCGGATTCATCCTTCCCAGCAGCGGTTTTCGGTAGGAGAAGGGCTGGATTCCTCAAGGCTTCAGGCGAGTGGGGGCGATCGCATCAAAACCTCCGTCAAAGGACAAAACTAGAGCAACTCAAAGGCAGGGTAGGCGCGTGTTTTATCCCTCAATCTCGCGCAATAGCTACACTCCAGGCTCATCCACGAATGAATGCCCCTTAGCGAATCTCCAAGCTCTCCGTAGACCAGCGTAGGGTGCGTGGAAACGCAGTGGATGCTGTTGGCGAAATGCTTCGTAACATCCCGAAACTCCTGGGTTCTTCTTGATCTCTCATAGTCAAGCTACCGTGTATACAGAAGCCCATATCGGCTTCGCTCTAGGGTTTTCGCCCCCTAAATCCCCCAACTTTGGGGGACTTTGAATTCCATGAATCTTCTCGGATTACTCCATGAGAATTCCGATGAAGACTCTTTGAAAACGCCTTGAAAGCTCGGCTCCCCCAGAGTTGGGGGCAGGGGGGGGCGAAACCCCAGATGCGAAGCCAGGTAGACTTTACGATGTTAAACAATGTTTCGCCAACAGCATCAAAATCAAACGCAGTGGAACGCACCTGATCTATCAGCGACGTTAAGTGCGCGGACTCTACGTTCCACACCTCCCGCAGTTGCCAGTTATTGTCTCCACTGAGTTCGTCAACAGCATCAGCACAGCGAAACGCCCCGAACCTATCAGCGAAGGGAAGTTCGCGGACTTTAAGTTCCGTAGCCTTTACAGTTTCCGACTATTTTTCTTCATTGAATTGGCCATCGGCATCATTCATCGATGGGTAGGCTGGAAATAACGCCGATCCAAGCGCTTGAAATTCACCCGCCGCATCCGTAAGAGGCTAGCGAGATGGGGTTGGGAAATGCTTTAAATCTTTGCTTTATTCATAGGCATCCATCGGATATAGTCATCTGTATTAGAGATATTAAATCAGGGTTAAATCTTACACTTTGAATGCTTAAAATACGGCCTTAAATACGACCTTGAACGTTCCTGGAAATTATGAAAAATTTAGTTCCCCTCAGTTCGAGCAGCCGGAGTGGTGCCAATCGACTGCTGACCATTTGGGCTGGACGATATTTGCCCGATACCTCACTGTTTCTCCAGTCTGACCATATTTCTACCGCAGATTTAACCGCAGCTTCTTCCCTCCAAGGACGCACCGCAACTGCCCAGAAGCTCAAGCGCCATGTGTATTTCTATGCCAAGCTCGCCTGGTTAAGAACCAGTGAACTGCTCAGCGAAGACCCCAATGTGGCCAATCTGGCTGAGATCCGATTTTTGGCGCAGTTTCTCAGCGACGTGTTTGAAACCATCTTAGAAGTCTACACCTGGCCACAGCCGCCCATTCCCCTGATCAAATCTTTTGAGTTTAACGCCACGACAGGTTCGCGATCGCCCGCCAAAGGAGCCGTCCTCACCCAAGATTTACCCGCCATTGAGCAACTGGCCAAAACTTTCCACCCTGTCCTAGAACAACTGCAACAGCAGCATCTCCTGGCCAAAAACCCAGATATTCTGGGCTTCACCACCACACAATTTCATTTCAGCACCGAAGAATTGCTCAAACGAATTACTCCAGCGGAACGAATTCTGCTCAGTCCCTATTTTCAATTTACCGAAGAACAAATTTGTATTCCCTGGCAGCAGGTTTGTACAGCGGCCTATCGTTACCGTTCAGATTCCAAGATCTTACACTTGGCTGAACTGATTCTGGAGCATAGTGGTGCGATCGCCCATTCCGTGTTTCAGCGTATCCTTAAGCATTATCCAGCCTATGCCAGTCGCCGAGGCAAACTCAGTTTACCTGCCGTGCAAGCTTCTGTGACTCGTGACATTGTCATGTTCCTAGGCTATCTGGTTCTTTGCCTATTAGAAGACAGCATGACTTCTGTGGAGCAAAAGCTGTTACCTTTGTGCCAGACTGTTTTTCCCAGAGTCGCTGTTTCTGAGGTTTTGGTCAAGGATTCTTTGCAGTTCATAGTGCAAGAAGTACAAGATCGCTTTCCCCAAGAAGACTTAAAGTTTTTCTTGCAGTACGCTGACAAATTACAAGCCTTGTTTGCAACTTTGCGTAAGAATTAGAAGACTTATCCCCATGTTAAATGAAGAAGCCCATTATTGCAGTGGTACGATAACCCTAAAGTGATGCATAAAAGTGATGCATAAACTGAGATCTTGCAACTGTCTCATGAGTCATTGCCAGACTCACCCGCGAATGAATGATACCGGTGGCGAATTCCAAAGGTACTGTAGACGAGCGTTTTATACCTCAAGATCCCGAAATGACTTCGCTCCAAGTCCGCCCGCGAATGAATTGCGGGCTATTAGGCAAAACCCATTGAAATGGGTTGAAAGGCGTGTACAGAAGGTTTTCTAGCCTCCGCAGTCCATTTTAATGGACTTTGTTCTAATAGCCCGTGATTCATCTACGGGCGGGCTGGAAACGAAGCCGCTCCGAGCGCTCTGAATTCGCCACCGGTATAATGAATTGTAGGCTACTCGGCAAAGTCCATTAAAATGGGTTGAAAGGCTTGGACTTTGTTCTAATAGCCCGTGATTCATCTACGGGCGGGCTGGAAACGAAGCCGTTCCAAGCACTTGAGATTCACCATCAGCAGCGGATTCTTGCAACGGGTGCAAGATCTGAGTAAAGCTTCCGAAAGATCGCACTATTTTAGCCTTATTGAACCACTACGGTTCTTGAATTACAGCGTTTTTCAGCCTGGTGAGCCACAAAGAAGTACTAAACACTGGACTCCCAGGTTTGAGGTTCTATGGCTTATCCAAGCGACAACCGCTGTAATTTAGGAAGATCTCTGAACTGTAAAGGATTTTTCTTGGATTGCTTTTCAAAAGCGTTTGGGGACATCCTTAGCGGAGATGGGGTGTCAAAATCTGTTGGTATATCTGCATCATTTGTTGCGCGATCGCCCCCCAACTATAATGCTCTAGCGCATAAGCCTTGGCATTTTCTCCCCGTCGTTGCCGTTCTGCTGAATCCATCAATCCCGATCGCAGTTGTTCCACCAATCCATCCACGCTACAGGGACTCACCCATCCTGCTGTAGCTTGCTGAATCTGTTCCCAAATATAAACCTGATCCGAGATCACCACTGGCACTCCGGCAACCATCGCTTCAGCCACCGCAATGCCAAAATTCTCATAGTAGGACGGCAGCACGAACAGGTCAGCAGCCTGTAATAAATCTGCTTTATCATGGCCTGAGACAAAGCCAGCGATCGCCGTTTTTTCCCCCAATGCAGAAGACTGAATGCGATCGCGAATCTGCTGTTCATAATCCGGATCTTGAGCATTTGATCCCGCCAAGACAAAATGAAAATCTAAGCCTTCAGTCAAAAGTTGTTCTAAAGCAGGAATCAGTAAATCCAGTCCCTTTTTGGGATCAAGGCGGGACATGAACAGAAGGAGGGGGCGATCGCCTGGAATTCCATACTGTTCTCGAATGGCTTGGCGTGCGGAGGGATTGGCAGTTACCGGATTGACACCCAGTGGCAGCACAATATCCCGAGTCAGGGTACCAAATCGCTCTGAGATTTTCGCTTCCTGATCGCTGGTGAAGTGGAGGGCAGATGCTCCCGCTAAATTTGGACGTTCTAGGAAAGCGGCGTAGAGTTGTTTGAGCGATCGCTTCTTTTGCAAATCGGCAGGATCGAGCGTACCGAGCGGACGGAGAATGTAGGGGAGGTGATGGTGACGGGCGATCGCCGCAGAGAAACTACTGACTGGAGAAAACAGCGCGTGGATATGGGCAAGGTCATACTCGTAGCTATGCGATGAGAGCCATTGGAGTAAACTCGTGGAAAACTTATAGCGACGAAACGGTGAACAGCGGAAGTAACGGATCTCGTAACCGTCTTGAATCACGGGGCGATCGAGCGGTACCTCCAGCGGCGCTTGCCCCGAATCCCCATTGGCATCCGTCGTTAAAATCGTTAACGTCACCCCTTGTTCTGCCAAAGCCTTCGACAATCCCAACACCATCTGGCTAGGGCCACCATACACCATTGAAACTGAAGGAATGATTTGCAGGATCTTCATGGGAAACCGGGAGAAACAAAGGTTAGTTAGCGAGTAATTCTTCGTAGAAGGCAAGCTGTTGCTGAGCCAAGGCGCGATTGGTGTAGCATTCCATCGCTCGGGTATAGCCTCGCTTGGAGCAGTCGATCGCCACTTCTGGTTGCAGCATCAGTTGAGCAATACAATCCTTGAGAGCAACGGCATTCCCTTCCGGAAAAATCAATCCAGAATCGCCAATCACATGGGGAATTTCCCCGGAGTCAGAGCCAATGACAGGAACCTGTGAGGCCATCGCTTCGATTAGCACATGGCCAAATTGCTCTTTCCAGCCCACCGAAGTCAAGGTTTTGAAATTCTCGGTGGTTTGAGAAGGCAGAATCAGCGTATTCATTAGGTTGATATAGCGGGGCACTGCGTCATGGGGGACGCTTTCGAGCAGGATGAGGCGATCGCCAATCCCCGCCGCATTAACCCGTTGCTGAATCTGTTCCTTTAACGGGCCGCGACCTAATAACAGCAGTTTCCAGCGTTGATCCGGGTATTGCTGGGCGAGTTGGGCGATCGCATCACACAGTGTCAGCAACCCCTTTTCTTCCACAAAGCGTCCGACAAATCCCACGACAAACTCATCCGGCTGAATGCCAAGCTGTGTCATCAGTTCGGGTTGCGCCTGGGGACGAAACAGCGATTCATCAACTCCTAACTGTGGCATTACTCGGATCGGCCCCGAGTATCCTCGCTGCCGTAACACATCTGCGCCATCTTGATTCCCCGAAACAATCCCATGACTGTGTCGCAGATTATACGCTTCCAATGCTGCGATCGGGAACTTCAACTCGTAGGGAATATTCCACCAGGTAAAAAACAGATTTTTCGCCTTTAACCCCATCATCCGATTCAGCGTAATCAACTGGGCATAGCCCACTGACTTCGCTCCTTGTTCTACCTGAATGATATCTGGGCGAAAAGACTTTAGTAGATCAATGAGATCTTGACCAAAGCACAGTAGTCCCTGATTGTTCTCGCTGAAGTTAGAAATGGGAACCACCCGAAACGATCCTTCCTGCCAGGGACGAGTGGCGATCGTCTTATTCTGAACCCCCCCAGGTCGCCACCGTTTCGGCACCACAATGGTGACATTCAAATCCGGAGCTAAGCCTGCCAAAGTCTTAAACTTTTCACAGTTCAAATCAACAATGTAAGTATGGCTAACAATCAGGATGTTCATGGAAAATTTTTAGATACTAGACTCTGACTTGCAATTCATCAGAGATTGGACATAGCGCTATCCAACCCAATCCCCCCTAAGTCACCACCCATCAAATAACAAATCCCTCTGCGTCTTTGCGTCTCTGCGGTTCAAAAAGGTTTGAGTCCTAACCGATCGCATCCCGCGAAGCCAGCGCATTTATCCCGCAGCCATCAAACCGATCGATCTGCGCCTGCCACTCCGCAACATCCTGCTGACTCACCCTCTGCCCATCATCCCAAAGCCCCTGAGTCAAAGTCCAAAGCGCATTGAAAAAAGCCAGGATATAAAACACCAAACGAGTCAAAACCTTAATCGGTGAACCACTCTTATAACAAGGCGGATGTCCTAGAACATGACAATCAAACAGCTTGCTAAAGAAGCGAACACATTGCCAAAGCGTCAGGTTCTTCAACCCCATCAAAAAATGGTTGTGGTAGAAGGTGATTTGGTATTGCAGCGATCGCGTCCCAATATCATGACAGCCACCCGTTTCCTCCCCCAAATGAACTAAATGAGCCGCCGGGTCATACCAAATTTGTAACCCCGTCTGGCGAAAATGCAGGCAAAAGTCCGACTCTTCCCGCACCGCACTGCCCCGAAACCGCTCATCAAACCAAATCCCCTGGACAAATACATCCCGTCGAAACGACATATTACAGCCTCGGGCAGTCAGCACCTGCTGCGGCTTGACCGTATGCACCAGATTAATGTGATACCAGGCAATTCCAGGGTCCATGGCTTCCGGCGGCAAGTCTTCAATCAGCAAATCAGGCTGATGATCGGCCAACTTCATCCGGTCGAACACGCGCCCCGCCACCGCACCTACTTCTGGGCGATCGTAGTTCCTGGCATGAGCCGCCAAAAATCCTTTCGGCAACTGCACATCATCATCCAGAAATAGCACGATGTCAGACTGCGATCGCCTCACCGCATAGTTCCGAGCCGCTGGCAAACTCGCCCACTCCACCTGAAATAATCTAATTTTCTGCTCCCGCGCCAGTTGCTCCAAATACTGCTGAGTTTCTGGCTGATGCTGCGGCTTCTGGTCTACCACAATCACATCAAAGGCTGGATAATCCTGGGCGATCGCATCAGCAAGGGTGTCCCGCAGGGTTTCCTCGCGCCCGTAGGTCGGAATAATGACAGAAATCGAAGGATGGCTCACGGCTAAATCTCTCGGTGAATGGGAAACGGGGAAATATCCCTCAAAGCACTGCGTTCTTTTTTCGCATCCTTAGTTATCCCAAGTGGGTAGGAAGAGTAGCGTTGTCAGGGGAAAGGGGAAAGGGGAAAGGGGGAGCAATGAACTTATCCAAAGAACTATCGTTGAAATATTCCCAGAAGATCATCGTTCTCAGAATCAAAAATTTTTCCATCAGTCAACTCCGAATCTCAGAGAATCCCTTTCCCCTTTCCCCTCGTAGAATTGGACAAAGAAAACCCTCATTGCCCACACCCAGAACTTTTCCTTAAAACGACAAAGAACCCCTTTCCCCCTTCCCCTTTCCCTTTCCCCTTTCCCCCACTCCCCACTCCCTACTCCCCACTCCCTAACTCCCCTCACCCAAACCCAGCCTTCTTCTTCGACTTCTTCCGCTGATCCGTAGGCTTGGACAACTCTGCAGCGGCTTTGCGTTCGGCACGATCGATCTCGGGCAACTTCAGGATAGCTCCGGCGAAGAACCAGTAGTAGACGGCGACTGGATCGACATCCAGCGGGTAGTAGTAGGTGTTGTAGCTGATGAAGAGAATGAACACCCAGAGGGCGGCACCATAGGCGCGGAGAGTGCGATCGCGCCCCTGATGATACGCCTTGAACGTCACATAGGTCAGGGTGGTCACCAGGATGAAAAATGCTAGTGCGCCCAGAATGCCAATCTCGTAAATCAACTTGGGATAGTAGGTTTCTACCAGTTGGGTTTCGCCCAAGACTCGGGCGGAATTGGTGGCTCGGCCTAACCCTCGGCCAATCCAGCCCCCTTGTGCGATCGCCCATTCCATCTGCTGTTGAATAAAGGCGTAGGGGGGTGCTGCATTCCAGCGCGAGATAAAACTATCTAGCCGTTCCTGTACCGTTTCAGGATTCTTTAGCGCCGCAAAGCTCAGCAGCATCCCCAAGGCCACGCCAATGGGCAGAAACCGCTTCAGATTCGTCACCTGTCCCGTAAATACCAGGAGAATGCCGACGGCGATCGGCACCAGTGCCAGGGCAATCCGCTGTCCCGAAACCACCGCCATCACAAAAACCGCTCCCAGTCCCACCAGCCCCACCAGCCGCCAAAAAGGCTTGGGATCATTGAACGCAGTCGGAAACCCAATAAAGCTACTGGAAATCAAAAACCAGCCCCACTGCCAGGGCGCGACAAAGGTACCCGGTAATCGAATCACGCCTTGGGACGGACTGTAGAGCAATGAACCGCCCACAAAACAGCGGGCATCGATCGTCGCCTTGAAGAGATCCGCCCCCACCGCATCATCGGTTCCCTGACAAATGCCCGTCAGCAGCATCAGGTACTGCACCAGCCCCAACCCGCAGCACAGAATAATCAGCAGCGTCGAAAGGCGCATCAGAAACAAAAAATCCTGACGATTTCGCAGCAGATAGTAAGCGCAGACAATCAACGGCGCATAGCCAATCAGCACCTTGATGCCCAAAATGCCCATCGCGATCGGGATTCCTGGCACCTTCTGGATAAACTGCTGTCCCCCATTGACCACCAGCAGCGTCAAAGCACAACAACTCAGCAGAATGGCCAAAGGCAAGGTGATTTGCTTGGGGATGAGAATGGGCAGCTTAGCCCGACGGCAATATTGCACCACGCCAATCAGCGCTGGAATATAGAAGCCATCTTTAGCCAATTGCAGAACCGGACTGTTGCCCAGCGCATAGATCACTGTGCCACTCAGCGGTAGATAGATTAAAAAGCCCCACAGCGCCTGCCGGGGATATTTAAAAGAGAGGGTCAAGCAAAGCACGGCTAAAACTGCGCCAACGGCCAGCTTTGGCTCTGCCACAATGCCCACTAAAGCGCCTAGAAACAGAGCGAACCCGATCGCAGACACCGTAAACTGCACCAGTTCCTTGCGCTGCCGTTCTGCCTTACGCTTCAGCTTTAGTTGTTCTTTTAAGCTGAGAACTTCACCCTCCGGCTGCGGTTCTGACCTGGACTTGCCCTTCTTCGATTTAGGCTTGTTAGATTTAGGCTTGGTTTTGACCATGCGCGATCGCCCTACTAAAGCACAGCCCTAGATTGCCCCACTTCTCGGGATATTCCACTCTTTCCAAGCAAAGAGGCAAATGCCAGAGGCAAGTCAGACGGTTGAACGACCTGAGTTTATAGGCTGCTGTGTTGCCGCTAGTTGTTCCAACAGCTCAACCGCTCGTACAGGCGCATCATAGCCTGCGATGATGGCCTGCAACTGTTTTGCTCTGGCCTTATACTGTGGGTCGGTGAGAATTTGTCGGACTGCGGTTTTCAGGCGATCGGGAGTCAGCTTGTTCGGCTTGAGGCGAATCCCAACCCCTGCCCACTCAACGCGCGCGGCCACTTCTGGCTTATCTTCCGTTTGGCCTGAAACAATCAGCGGCACCCCTTGCGCCAACGCCATTTGAACGCCATTGTATCCCCCATTCGTGACCATCACATCGACAGAAGGCAACAGATGGGAAAAAGGAATAAACGATGCAATCCTGGCATTGGCAGGAATAGGATTAAGTTGAATGCGATCGATCGGCACTCCTCCCATTGTGGCCACCACCAGAACATCCTCCTGTGCCAGTGCCTGTAAGGTTGGTGCAATCAAATCGGCAGGGTTAGTGGCTACTGTTCCCTGAGTCACCAGGATAATCGGTTTATCGGTCTGAAGATCTGCCCACCAGGGAGGCGGCGTGAATTCATCGGTGACGGAAGCCAGCAACGGCCCAATGAAATGTACCTGGGGCGGCAGATCTCGACGGGGATATTCAAAGGCTGGTACCGTTCCGGCCAGATGGAGAAAGGGCGATAGGGTATCAAAAAAGCCCTGAGTTGTGGCTGGAAGTCCCATTTGGGCACGAATTTGATTCGTATCGGCCAGCAGATCGCGAAACAACCGCTGAATCAGCCAGTAGAGACTGCGATCGCGAAATCTCCCCCACAGCGAAGCGTTAGGCAATAATCCCAACCCAAAGGGCGGTGTATCCTGACTGCTCAGTGCCAAAACCGAAACCCCAAACCCTGCCCAAGGAGGGCCTCCCTGTTCATGCAGCCAGGCCGCTCCCAAAAAGCAAAAATCGGCCAGAATCACATCCGCCGGAAACTCCTGCAAAATCTGGCGCAGATCGGCAACTTGGGCGATCGCACTTTCAATGAAAAAGTATTTCAGATCAAACTTGAGTTGAGCCAACCCGCGCAGGGCATCGCGTGGCTGCACAGCGGCCTTGGGCACATTTTCGGGAAAGGAATAATCTAATCCACTGCGAATGGGCACAAAATGTGCGCCCGTTGACTCCACGCTGGCCTGAAATGCCCCTCCGGTATACCACCAGACTTGATGGCCTCGATCGATGAGTTGACGGGCGATCGGTTTGGCGGGGCTGACGTGACCCACGACCGGAATGGTGGCAATCAGAAAACGCGCCATGGATTCCTTCTCAGCTCAATTTGCATGATTTAACCTTACCGCATTCGTCTAAGGTATCCTCAATGCTTCATCTTTCCAATCGCTGATCAGCATATGTCCTGGTGCATGGGTAATGGCAAAGTCGGGGTTCGCCTGTAAAACAGCGGTCTGAGTTGTCACACCACAAGCCCAAAATACAGGCACTTCATCTTCCTTTAGCGTCACCGCATCGCCATAATCAGGACAGGACAAATCCGCAATGCCAATTTTGCTCGGATCGCCAATATGAATCGGCGCGCCATGTGCCTTGTGATAGCAGCCCGTCACTTCGATCGCTCGAATCACGTCCTGCATAGGCAGCGGACGCATGGAAACTACCAGGGGACTGGAAAAGAGACGACTCGGGATACAGTCCAGCGAGGTCTGGTACATGGGAACATTTTTGGACTCTTCCAGGTGACGCACGGATAACCCTGCGTTAAGCATGGCCTGTTCAAAGGAAAAGGAACATCCAATCAGAAAAGCCACCAGATCTTCTCGCCAGAAAGAAAGAATATCAGTTGTTTCCTCAACTTGTCCTTGATGGAATACATGGTAACGAGGTAAATCAGTTCTAATATCTGCATCCGGTGCCAATAGCTTGAGTCGAGGATCACCGATGTCGGTGACTTCTAGAATGGGACAGGGTCTGGGGTTGCGGAGACAAAAGACGAGGAATTCTAGCGCGAACTCGACGGGTAAGACAACTAGATTGGCTTGGACATAGCCGGGAGCTAGTCCAGGAGTAGGTGTAGTGATGTGGCCAGAGCGGCATAGTTGACGAATTTCGGAGGGAAGAGATGGCGTTGGCATAATTAAAAGATGAAGCGTGAAAGAACACAGATAAACACAGATGAACATGGGTCTATACTCTCAGGGTACCGAAGCCGCCGCCGCCGGGGGTTTCGATGACGAAGATATCGTTGGGCTGCATTTGAACTTCAGCTTTGCTGGTGAGGGGTTCGATGGTGCCGTCTTGGCGGATGACCTGGTTATGGCCGATCGCCCCTGGTTCACCGCCTGCTAGGCCAAAGGGCGGCACTACGCGATGGCCAGAGAGAATGGCGGCGGTCATGGATTCGCGGAATTGGATGCGGCGAATGACACCGTTGCCGCCGCGATGCTGTCCCTGACCGCCGCTCTGGGGACGGATTGCGAAGGTTTCCACTAGGACGGGAAAGCGCCATTCCAAAACTTCGGGATCGGTTAAGCGGGAATTGGTCATGTGTGTTTGGACGGCATCGGTGCCGTCAAAGGTTGCACCTGCACCCGAACCGCCGCAGATCGTTTCGTAGTACTGGTACTGGGCATTGCCAAAGGTAAAGTTGTTCATGGTGCCTTGGGATGCGGCCATGATGCCGAGTGCGCCGTAGAGGGTGTTGGCGATCGCCTGTGAGGTTTCCACGTTCCCGGCTACCACCGCAGCGGGATAACGAGGGTTAAGTAGACAGCCTTCGGGGACGATAATCTCCAGCGGTTTCAGACATCCTGCATTGAGGGGAATGTCATCTTCGACCAGCGTCCGGAAGACATACAGGACAACAGCTTTGCAAATCGCTAAAGGGGAATTGAGGTTGGTGGCCTGCTGGGGAGAAGTTCCAGTAAAGTCAATGCAGGCGGATCGTTGCACCGGATCGATCGTAATTTGCACGACAATTTCACAGCCGTCATCCATGGGATAGGTGAAGCGACCATCTTTGAGAACGACGATCGCCCGTCT
The DNA here is from genome assembly GCA_025454315.1 of Oculatellaceae cyanobacterium Prado106. Classification (GTDB taxonomy): domain Bacteria; phylum Cyanobacteriota; class Cyanobacteriia; order Elainellales; family Elainellaceae; genus Prado106. Next base: position 1,440 of record JALOOP010000142.1, on the reverse strand, counting down.
CACCGATTCTTCCGCATTGGCCTGGACATGGTGCATGTAGGTCTGTACAGTTGCCAAACCATATTGCTGTAGGATGCGATGAAGTTCCTGAACTCCGCGTTCATTGGCGGCAATCTGAGCCTGAAGATCAGCCAAATTTTGGGTAAGGTTGCGAGCAGGATACTCGCCGCTAGAGAGCAGATGTCGCAGCGTGGTTTCCTGGAATTGCCCTTGATCAACTAATTGAACATTGTCCAGTAAGATGCCTTCCTGATGAATCGTGGTGCTATAGGGCGGCATGGAACCGGGCGTAATACCGCCGATATCGGCATGGTGTCCGCGAGAAGCCACATAGAAGATCGGCGTGGGTAACTGGGGAATAAACACGGGCGTGATCACCGTGATGTCCGGCAAATGCGTGCCGCCGTTGTAGGGATTGTTGGAAACATAGACATCTCCAGGTTTCATCAACGGACTCCCAGCCTGAGTTTTCGCCTGAATCAAACTTCCGACGCTTTCGCTCATCGAGCCTAAATGCACGGGGATATGGGGCGCATTGGCCACGAGTTGTCCTGCTTGGTCAAAAATGGCGCAGGAAAAATCGAGTCGTTCTTTGATGTTGACCGAGTAGCTGGTGTTTTGTAGGGTGATGCCCATTTCTTCGGCGATCGCCCGTACCAAGTTATTAAAAATCTCCAGCAGCACCGGATCAGGACTAGCCGTCGCAAGGGTCGCCGAAGAATCAGCAGAATGCAGCGCACTATCCGTTTTTTCGCGCCTGAGAACCAGGTAATTTTGAGCGGTGAATTCTGCCCACCAACCCGGTTCAATGACATTCGTTCCAGTAGGTTCCAGGATTAGAGCGGGGCCTGGGATGCGATCGCCCATTCTCAGATCCTGCCGATGATAAACAGGGGTGCTATGCCAATCCCCTTTCGTGTAGATGTCCAAAGTTGTCACAGGCTGAAGCGGCGTAGTGCGGGGAGAACTCAGCGTTGATTCGAGCGGGGTATCAGTTTGTCCAATGACTTCTACCGAAACGGCTTCGACGATCAAGGCTTTGCCCGACATCATAAAGCCATAGCGCTGCTGATAGGCTTGCTCAAAGCGATCGCGCAATCCCCCACAGCGTTGACGATTTTTCCCGCGTACTATCCTCGAATCATTCTCCTGATCCGTATCTAGGGTAAGTTCACCATAGTCCACCACTAATGCTGAATCAGTTCCTTGGTAGCGTAAATGAACTTTGTACAGGACTTGGATTTGGGACTGGATGCCTTGCGATCGCATCTCCTGCCGCCCTTCCTCCGCTAGCTCCCCAAAAGCTTGCTCCAGGGTAGGAATCGTTTCGAGCGTGAGAGCAGTTTCGATCGCCTTTTCCTTGAGCGATCGCACATCCGCCAACCCAATGCCATAGGCCGAAAGCACCCCAGCATAAGGGTGAATAAAAATCTGCGCCAT
>JALOOP010000553.1 GCA_025454315.1 Oculatellaceae cyanobacterium Prado106 | reverse complement strand
TGTTGAAATTGCCAACAATGGCCAACTGGGTTGGGAGATGGTGCAGGCGTTTGAGTATGATTTGCTGCTGCTGGATGTGCTGTTGCCTCAACTCGATGGAATTAGCTTCTGTAAACAGGTGCGATCGCAAGGCTATCAAATGCCAATTTTACTACTCACGGGTCTTGCCGATCATCATGATAAGGCTCTTGGGCTAGATGCGGGAGCAGATGACTATGTGGTTAAACCATTTGACCCTGAAGAGTTAACCGCAAGGATTCGGGCGTTGCTGAGACGAGTCAGCTCTTCGTTACAACCGCTGCTAGAGTGGGGGAATTTGCAACTTGACCCCATTAGTTGCGAGGTGCAATATGCCAACCATCTGCTGTCATTAACGCCCAAAGAATATGCTTTGCTAGAACTATTTTTGCGGAATCATCGGCGCGTCTTTAGCTGTGGTGACATTCTAGAACATTTATGGGCTTATGAAGATGTTCCTGGGGAAGAAGCCGTTAGAACGCATATTAAGGGATTGCGCCAAAAACTGAAAGCTGCGGGCGCGCCAGATGTGGTGGAGACTGTTTACGGCATTGGCTATCGACTCAGACCGCTTGAGCATCTCCCGTTGTCTACTGAAGCTCAGAAGCCGTCTTCGTCAGTCTCATCTTCATCTGGCTCTTCAACTCAGCCGCAGATCTTGAGTTTGATTGGTGGGGTTTGGCATCGCTTTCGCCCTCGCATTGACGAGCAAATTGCAGTCTTGGAACAAGCGGTGTCGTCCTTATCCAATGAAACCTGGAATCCTGAACTGCAACAGCAGGCGCTCCAAGAAGCCCATACCTTAGCGGGTGCATTAGGGACGTTTGGCTTAAGTGAAGGAACTCGTCTGGCTAGAGAAATTGAATCCGATTTGAAAGAGGGACAAGGATTAAAGAAAAAGCAGATTCAGCGGCTTGGCGATCGCGTTACCAGCTTGCGTCAAAACATTGAGCAAAATGGCAATCTCCCTGCTTCTGCCCCTGTTGTGCCCATGCAACTCTCTGATTCACGTCCCTTACTCATGGTCGTAGAACGCGATCAGCCTTTTGCTGAAAGCATTGGGAATGCGGCTGAATCTTGGGGAATGCGGGTGGCGATCGCAGCCGACTTCTTAGAGGCTCGGCAAATGCTAAATCGTATTCAACCTCAAGCAGTATTGTTGGATTTAGAAGAGGCAGAGCATTATTCGGTTGGGCTAAATCTGATCACAGAACTCAGTCGGCAAGTTCCACCTGTTCCAGTTTTAGCCTTTGCGGGTCAGAGTGGATTGGCAGAGCGGTTAGAGATCTTGCGTTGCGGCGGTCGAACCCTTTTGCAAAAACCGATCTTGCCAGAGCAAGTTTTTGAAGCGGTAGCGCGGGTCTTGCGCCGTAATGAGGTGATGCAGTCCAAAGTCCTGGTTGTGGACGATGATCCCAGAATATTATCCATTCTCAGCAACTTATTGGAACCCTGGGGACTGAAAATTATCCCTTTATCCGATCCTCAGAAATTTTTGGAAACGATGGAAAGCACTTTGCCAGATTTGCTGGTTTTAGACGTTGAAATGCCTGAAGTCAGCGGCTTGGAGCTTTGCCAGGTGGTGCGAAATGATTTGCGATGGAGTAACTTGCCGATTTTGTTTCTCACGGCTCACACTGATCCGAATACGGTGTCAGAAGTCTTTGCGGGAGGTGCAGATGATTTTGTCAGCAAGCCGATTGTGGGGCCTGAACTCGTCACCCGAATTCTCAATCGATTGGAGCGAACAAAGCTATTACGCCGTTTAGCAGAAATTGATCCTTTGACAGGGACTTTGAATCGTCAAAAATCGAACCAGGAACTCGAAGACTTTCTGCGCTCTGCTGCCCGCTTGAGGCAACCGATGGCGATCGCACTCCTGGACATTGATCAACTCAGGTTGGTGAATAACCAGTATGGGCATGAGATGGGTGATACGGTACTGCGTCAACTGGGGCACTTGCTGCGGATGACGTTTCACAGTGAAGATATTGTGGGGCGCTGGGGCGGTGAAGAATTTATGATTGGGATGTATGGAATGACAAAATCAGATGCGGTTCAGCGATTGACCCATCTCCTTGAATCCGTGCAGAAACAAACTTTTACGATGTCTGGGGATCATGCGTTGCAGATTACCTGTAGTGCAGGTGTAGCAGAGTACCCGCAGGATGGTTCAGATCTGCAGGTGCTTTGTCGAACGGCAGATAGGAGATTGCGCCGGGTCAAACAGGCTGGTGTTACAGGGATTGGCTCAGAGAACGACCCGTAAATTCTCTGTATCACATCAAAGTAGCCATCCCCACAGCTTCCTCAGTTTTTTCGTCTAGATTGAGGGGCGATCGCAAGTCTTTTGCAACAGATGGGGAGATGGAAAGATGAGACTGAACGCAATCGAAAAAATTATTATTACACTTCTGAGAACTGGGGAAAAAGTGGGTGGGGATGTGACCGCTGTTGGGGGCACGATTCAGTAGGAGCCGAACATCACGAGAGCATGAAGTACTCTCTAAAATGTTTCTTCAGAGAATACGATTAATGAGAAGTGCAGATTTTAGACACTCATTAATCTCAGCAGTTGTCAAAGAAAAAGATATAATATAGATAGAGTTAAGTACAGGAGATTGACAAGCTAAAGAATGATGAAAAACGACGAGCTAGACATCTAAGTTCATGGTCAGAGTGAAACATAAGGTACAGGTTAATCCTTAAATTCCAGAAGCGTAAGCAAAATTATTCTGGAGGGAGGGTTTTATGAAACTCGTTAACAAACTTCTCTCAACGTTGATGATGGTAACACTAGCCGCGACGCCCATTCTGTTGATCAGTTCAAGGGCAATGGCTGAACCAGGGATGGACGGTAGCTACATTGGAGCGGGCGTTGCCGCAGGCGTGACAAATGGTGGCCGAGGCCATGATGATGCTCAATTCGGTGGCACTCTGCAAGGCCGTTGGCAAATTCCTGACATTTCGACTCCGATTTCGTTGCGTGGGGCAGCCTTGATTGGAGGAGATACGGTTGCGTTGGTACCCACGGTAACCTACGACTTTCCAATTGTCCGCAACACCAACCTTTATGCTGGAGTGGGTTACTCCTTCTTGGTCGATGATAGCCATGTAACCCAATTGGGCAACAAAGACTCCGTGGTTGTGACAACTGGCGTTGAAACCGCAGTGAATGATGACATTGTGATTTTTGGTGACGCGAAGTGGGGCATTGATGCCTATCGCAACACCTCGGCTGATGCGGTTAGCCTACAAGCGGGTGTTGGAGTACGCTTCTAACCCGATACGCTGACTTGTAGAGAGAGTTATTTCGCCTTGTAAAGCTATCCGGGTAGCTTCTTGAGGAGGAGGAAGCTACCCATTATCTTTCTCAGGTAGCGATCGCTCACAACTTCCTCATATCCCTGCTCTAAATTGAAGAATGGAGGAGGGCGATCGTTCATTGCTCCACTCCAGTCCACAGCCTCTGAAATTTTAGCGAGGAGGAAAATTTATGGTGACTTGGAAAATGTGGCTCATGGTTTTGGGTTCTTTGCTTTTGACCTGGATTGTGGTCAGTGTTGTGGTTTAAGTCTCATCAATAAACCTTTGTCCTGATTGGTTGAGACAAACTAGCCCTATGGAAGTTATTAGTTTGTAAGCTTTTGCTTACAGTAGGTTTAGGTTGTTGGAGGTGAATCCCATCATGCTTAAACTTGTTCAGGTTCTGGGTTTATCAGTGGCGATCGCCCTCATCACTTTAATCATCCTTCAAGCCAAAACGAATCAAGAACTGGCTCAGATTTGCCATGCGATCGCCCCTGGAACGCCCCTGGCCACCTCCGTGCAACTGACCATGAGCGGTCAGATTCGGCTCTCTCCTGAGCAGAACTGGATGCCTGTGCAAGCTCAGGAAATCCTCTCGACTCAAGGGTTTATTTGGCGGGCGATCGCGGGTGAAGGCGTGATGCAAATGCAAGGCGCAGATTACTACACTCAGGGGGATGGACGAATGCGCTTTTCGCTTTGGGGGATGATTCCTGTCGTCAACGCGCAGAATGAGGATGTGATGCGATCGGCGATCGGACGGTGGATCGGAGAGTATTTCTGGCTGCCCTCGGCTTTGTTACCTCAGCGTGGGGTGAGTTGGCGGGCGATCGACTCGAATACGATTCAAGCCAGTCTGAAGGCGGATGGCCAACCCATTACCCTGACGTTTGAGATTGACGAGCAAGGCCAGGTTTTGAGGAGTTCTCTGCTGCGGTGGGGCAATCAAACCCCGGATCAACACTATGCCGAGATTCCCTTTGGCGGCAAGTTTCAAGCCGAAAAGACCTTTGGTGGCTATACCATTCCCTCGCAAATGGGTGCAGGCTGGTGGATCGGAACCGATCGCTATTTTGAATTTTTCCGGGTGGCGATCGAACAAGCCGAGTTCCGTTGATCTTTGTACGTTTGTAGCCCCTCACAACTTCCTCATGTTTCAGATCTAGATTACAAATGTCAATCGTTAGAAGAGGGGAGCATCACCATGAGAGTTACTCATCCTATCAATCCGATTCCAAAACTTAGCCCTGCAACTCGTAAAACTATCCTCATTGTCAATCTGACTTTATCGCGAGTCCTAGCGCTTTGAGGGCGGCTCAAACTCAGGCAAATCAAGGCACTCAACTTCTGGACAATATCCCAAATATTCCGATATTGGATGCATCGGCTGTGCAGAAGCAACGCATCAGCTTTGCTGGGTGTTTGCAAGACCTGAAAGATGCCCAAAGCTTCTTCAAAGCACAAGAACTTAGCAGCGTTGCGTTTGCCGTCAATGGGCAAACCATTCTTCCGGTTGTAGAGTGGCGATCGCGAGAAGCCAGTCTACAACAAGCGATCGCCCTTCTCCAATCGATTCAAGATACTGCTAAGATCCATGATCAAGCTGAACAATCATTAACCCTTCACCAAGCTCAACTAACAGAAGTCCGTCATCGCATACGATATGAGCAGGAGGCGGTTGATGCCTTCGCTCAAGCTCAAAATTTGCAGTGGCAGGCCGATCGCATTCTTCAATCTCAACCCAATTCAGAGCAATTGGCAGAGGCAGAAGCTAAACTCCAACAGGCCATCAACTGGCTGAAAACCATTCCAGATGGACATACCGTCTCTGAACCGAGTCAAGTGCGTCTGGTTGAGTATCAAGACCAACTGGCCAAGGTGCAGTATCAATACGTGATTAGCCATCTACAGCC
>JALOOP010000141.1 GCA_025454315.1 Oculatellaceae cyanobacterium Prado106 | reverse complement strand
AGAGGAATGATTCGGTAGAAACTCATACACAAAATACTGCCATACATTGCCACGGTCAAAACGGGTATCCCCTAAACTTAAATGACCATGAATTAACCAATCTGTTACCGTCGTTTCTAAATAAGGATCTTCAGCCGCAACCAATTGCCCTTCAGCCGTCAAACCCTGTTCATTGGCCAATCCAGCGGCGATCGCCCATTCCCTCTCATCGCGCAAGTTCGCAGGCCATTGCGTGGGTTCAGTTGCAGAAGATGCCGCGAGATTGCCCAGGAGCGATCGCAGAGCAGCCTTATGAAGTGGAGCAGCGGGGAGGGCAGGCATAGGCAGAACAGGGTGAGGTGGAAGAGAGGGAGATGGGGAGATGGGGAGATGGGGGGATAGGGAGACATTCAATGAGTTTCCCTACTCCCTACTCCCCACTCCCCACTCCCCCTCTAGAGATGACAAGCCAAACAGGGCAAAGTATCGTCCTCCTCGTCTAGAACCTCAGCCAAGGCATCGGCCAGGGATTGGTTTTTGCGGGTTTGGGATTGGCGGGTCATGGCCTTTTCGTGGTCAGCGATGATTTGGTCTTTGCGGGTCAGCAGTTCGCGCAGAGTTTCGCCCTGAGTCCAGGTGTAGGTTCTGCCGTCGCTGTGGTCTTGCTCATAGCGCACCGCTTTTTCAAACAAGTCCGGATGCTCCTCGGCCAACATCACCCACTCATACTTACGCTGAAAGAAACAAAAGTAGCAGCCAGAGCGCGATCGCCATCGATAATAGTCCGGCAGTCCAATGCCGCTGTCCTCCAGAATTTGGAGAATATCGGCCTTGACCAGACCCCGCTCCTTAAACGGAAAAACCGCCTTCAGGTTGGGCTTGGTGGAGACATAGCCATCCCGGTTTTCATCGGCCCGAATCGCCACATAGCTAATCACCTCATCCTCACCCACCCATTTTTCCAGCGGCATGATTTTTAGCTGCTTGGTACACCAGCGCATTTTGGGCGAAGGCAGCACCCCACCGTAGATGTCCAGCCAATGGTCAAACCCCCGATCGGCCTCCAGGTAATGGATTTTGATGCCCAGTCTGGCCTCAATCCGCTTCAGGTAATCGTAGGTTTCCTGGAGTTCTTTGTGGGTGTCACAGAAAAAATATTCCAGGTCTAACTCAGGGTAATGCTGCCGCATATAGACCGCTAGGGCGGTGCTGTCTTTGCCGCCGGAGAGTCCCAGGATATGTCTCACAGATGGGGGCATGATCTCAAGTCCAGGATCGAATCAGTTTACAGGGAAGTACGGGCAAGTTTACAGGAAAGTTTGCGGGAAAGTTTGCGGGAAAGTTTGCGGGAAAGTGTACGGGAGAGTTTGCAGGGAAGTTTGCGGAGAAATTTGCGGGGAAGTTTGCGGGGAAGCTTGCGGGGAAGCTTGCGGGGAAGTTTGCGGGGAAGTTTGCGGGGAAGCGTTCTGAGCAGTTTCCAAAGCGGCTTACCCAGTAGTTTATCGAGAAATCAGAACGGTGGGGCTGGAGTCAGGTTAGCCCTCGGACAGGTGCGATCGGGAGGGGTGCCGGGTTTTGTTGCGCGATCGCGCCAGGTCGTCCTGGAGGGGAGTGTTGAGGGCGCGATCGGTGAATCGGGTCATAAGCGCCTGCCGCAGTTGGACATTCTGGGCTAAATCATAGCGCTGATAGATTTCATCGAGAATTTCTTGGGCTTTGTCCCAGTGCATCGGGTCTGCCCACACCACCTGCTGCCGCTGTTCGCCGTTTTGGTTGGTCAGGGTCAGCCGCCGCACCTCAAAGCCTTCCTGCTCACCCCGGCTCTCCACCTCCGCCTGGAGTGCCACCAGATTCTTGAACTGTTGGGCGATCGTACTCAGCTTCAGTTCAAACGTGACGGCATCCTCATCGCTCCAGGCCGTGGCGGGTTTGTCGGCAATCACCATCAGCAAGGCTTCCAACCAGGTGCGATCGTCCGCCTGCTCATCCACCGCCGCCAAAATCAATCGGCGCAGCGTCGGCTCAATACAACGGTCTACCAACCGCCCCGCCCACACCCGCAGATCCTCCCGCAGCTTGGTTTCATCTTGCCGAATGCTAAAGGCACTCCGCAGCAGCCCCTGACCGCGAGTCAGCAAGGCATCGTAGGCGGTTTGGATTTCGTGGAGCGCCTGCACCAGCCGCTGCCGCAGTTCTTTGGCAATTTTGGCATTGTTGCGCTGATCGGGCAAAATCACCGCCAGCCCAAAGGCTTGGGGCAAGGATCGAAACAGGAGTTCGTCCGGTTCCTGCGCTTGTTGCAGGGCTTTCAGGACGGCCAGGGCTTCCGGGCTGAGATGCTGGGTTTTGAGCGTGTAGGCGGGTAGCTTTTTGACAAACTGAAACAGCGGTTTTGCCACCGCCAAAATCGACTCGTTGCGGACTTTGGCAGGCATTCGCGCCGTGGGACTCCGCAGAATGCTCTCCAGTGCCTTGAAAACCTGCGATCGCAACCCCGTCATTTCAAAGGATTTGACCGCAAACCGCGCCGGATCTTTGACCAATAGCTCAAAGTGTTCCGCCCCCAAAATCGGAATAAAGGTGCCATCCCGATACACCCCAATGTCATCGACATGGTGCAACAACACCGCCGCCAACAGCACCGGAATCACCCCCGCCTTCACCCCATAGGGCGGCTGCGCCAACTGCCGATAGAGGTGGTCGAGCGATCGCTGTTGTTCTTTGGCCTCCAGACAAAAGGTTTCGATCGCCTGCCACAGCGACTCTACCCCCGCATTCTCATAGGGCGGATAAAACCCCCAGGCTTCGCTGTCCTCCTCCTGGTCATGAATGCCCGTATGCTCCAGCAAGGAATAATACATCGCCACTTCTGGCCCATAGCCAACTAAGCCCAGCCGTTCCTGGTCGCCCCGTTCCAGCATCGCCTCAATCAATTCTCGACGGGCTTTGGCTCCCTGAGAGGTCAGTTCTCGCCGATTGATCAACTCATTGTCTAAGACCAGCCCTTGCGGATAAACGGCATCACACAAATCCGACAAGGCCGACTGAAACGCTTTGGCATGGGGAATGACAACCGCCTCACCCTCGATCCAACATTGATTTTTGCCCTCCGACCAATCAAACACCTGGTTGAGGGTTTCCGCCAAAAGCCGCTCCGCCTCCACCAGCCGATGCCGCACCTCCCGACGCGCCACCCCATCATTTTGCAACTCAGGCGCTTCCTTCTGGATCTGTTTCAGCGCCTGCAGCTCCTGTGCCCGAATCCGGAGAAGATCGCGATCGCACGTACTCACCACCACCAGCGGTTTACCCTCCAGGGTTTGCGTCGGCACCGCTGGGGGCGCAGCCTGATCCATCCAATAGGCAATCAGCCCATCGGAACTCTCCACCGTACAGCGCAGCGCTGCCAACTCCGCCTGCCCCTCCACATAAACCTGCTCAAAGTAGCGCAGGGTTCCCGTGGTGGAATAGTGGCGCTGGGCAACCAGCGGTTTCAAGGGACGCGCCGCACCCAGCAGTTCGGCCAGGGGCGATCGCATCTTTTCCAAAATCTCATAGATGGCCGATTCCACATTAAAGTCAGAGCCTTCCCAAATGCGAAGTTCATCCGCCTGCCGCCGATAGGTAATCACCCCTTTCTGCTGCAACTCTTCAATCACCTGCTGCCATTCTTGCTCCTGCTCACCGGGGCGATCGCACAAGGCCAACGCCACCAGCCGCGCACTCGCCCGCAGCGTCCCCACCGAAGCCACCAGATTCAAAATGCCGATCGTCTTCAGCACCTGGAGGATTTGAGGATTGCGATCGCTGACATCCTGAATCAGATTTTGCACCTCCACCCAGCGTTGCAGATTCACCCGCGAAGCCAAGCCCGTTACGGATTCGACAAAATAATCGTAAATTTGATACAGCTTCAGTGTTGGCAATGAACCTTCATCGCATGAATCAGCATTCACCGCCTGCTGCCGAAGAAACGCCTCAAACGCATGGGGTTCGTCCCCCGTGAGGAACGTGAAGAGAGAGCGATCGTTTTGGGCATAGCGGACACAGAGAATCGGCAAGACCAAAGCGGCGATCGGGTGGAGCGGGTAAAGGGGGGTGAGGATCTCGACCGGAACCCCTTGCTCACTCAGCACCGCCTCTAGAGCTTTTGACCAGGATTTTGCCTGTTGCTGCACTGCTGGAAGAATCGGATCAGCCTGGGTTGGGTCGATCGCCTGAGCAATCAACCGAATCATCTGATTGGGCGATTCGGTAAACGGAATATCTTCAAAGCGTCCTTGAATCTTTGACCATTCGCTCTGTTCCACCGCAGCCAGCCGCTCACTGTATCCCGCAAAGGACTGGTGCAAGATGCCCAGGAAATAAACCTGATGCTCACCGCGAAACTGCAACTCCGCAATTTGCTGAAGCAAGTACAGGTCTTCGATGCCGCGATGGTGCGCGGCAAATTCTAGGTTCTTGCCCAGTTCATCCAGCACAATCAGCAGATTCACCTTGGCCGCTTGAATGAGATCGGCCAAAACCGACAGCACCTGCTGCGGCGTAATTTGGGCATTGCCCCTGGCAATCTCTAAGCGCCAATCCGTCAACTGCTGGAGCGTCGCAGTATTTTTCTGATGCCAAAACTGTTCCGCCCCATTGGCCAAGGCGCGGACAATCGTCCAGGTCAAAGGCTCTCGCTGCCCCGTCGCCACGGCTCGAAACAATCCCTGTTTGGGCAACTGTTCCTCCAGGCTTTGCAATTCTGGACTCTCGGCCCCAAAGGAATAACGGGCGATCGCCATCGCCTCCTGATGCACCGGACTTTTCTGCGGCGCACACAAGCAGGCCAAATAGTGAGCAAACGCCGATTTCCCAGTGCCATACGATCCCGTCATCGTCCAGGCTCGATGGGCTTGACGATTGCCAAACGCCGCGATCATTCGCCGCAGGGCATCCCCCGATCGCTCCGTCAGAATATAGCCCTGCACCGCATTCGTCTTGTCAAAGTCTCGCTCCAAGTTGACCGAGCGGTAATAGCGGCGTTGCAGGCTAAAGTAAGCCGACAGCGGCTGCTCACGGGCAGGAACAACCGTTGTCTGAGGCTCAGACTCGACCTTAGACTTAATCCCCTTAGACTGAGCCACCTTAGACTGGGCTACCTTAGACTTTGCCACATCGCCGCTCCTTAATAGGTGGTGTAGTAATCATTCAAAATCACATCGGCCAGTGCAGCAGCCTCGCCCATGAAGAAAAACTCCAGTTTCCCCGCCGCATCGCTAATCCCCAAATCGTGATGCCGCGCCATCGATTCGATCGCATCACTCAACCCGCTTTCCGTCAGCCGAAACACCACCCCAGGACTGCCAGGGTCATAGAGCAATTTGGCCAGCGGCACACGCCGCGCCGGGTAGGCTTGCAGGTAGCGCAAACAGGCATAAACCACGATCGCAGCCGGCAAAGTCGGTTTATAACCCACCCGAAAGACATAGTGTCGCGCATCACCCGCCGTATGGATCAACCCTAGCTGAGCAAAGGGACAGTCCAGCGACTCCTCACTCACCGAAGACCGGGTCGCCTGTTCCACATACATTCGCAGCAGACAGCTAACATCCTTTCGCAGAGAAGAATCGACCGTGCGAACCGACTCGCGATCGCGATACTCACAAAGCTGATAAAACAAATCCTCAACCGTAAACTCCGTCAGCCGAAAATCATTGAACGTAAACTCCCAAGCCGTTGCCTGACAGGGAGATTCAATCAAATGCCAATGCAACAACCACAGCGAAGCCGGATCTTCCAAATAGGAGTCCCATCCTTCCTGCTCCAATCCTGGATTCCCCAAAAGCTGCTCCCCAAACAGAGTCGGCTTGTCATCCCTAAGCAACTTAAAGGCATGGCACCAATAGCGAATCGCCCGCACCATGTTTTTCCCAACCCCTAGCTGAACGGGCGCATCATCTGCCAAAAAAATCCCCGGATCAACCGACGCCTTTTCAAACCCCTTCCGCAGCCAGCCAAACCGAGGATGAAAGGTTTCATGCCGAGCAAAGGCATTCAGCTTGGGAAGACCAGGGGTCGCCAAGCTGGAGTCGATCGCCAAGCTGGAATCAATTTGCATCACCATAGGGGCTAGTCAGGAACGCTTGTACTTACAGTCCTATCATTCTCTATCATCTCTAGAGAAATGGCTAGATTTTATTAAGACTCATTGAAAACACTATATGCGGTGTTCCCCAGTGAGAAATCCCTCTAAATATACTATGTAAAAGCAGGGGGATTTAATCTTGCTGAAATATAAATATGAACTCGATTCACCCATTCCCGATATTTTGGGATATGGAGTCTAGTCCATAGCCCTCCCAATAAGCCTCATTCGTCGAGAGATCGGCTGGCCCATCCCCCACAAAACTCAGGACTTGTCGAGCAGCCTCCAAGGCAGACATCCTCTCCCAGGATGGACGGGCTTCACGATGCTGAATCTCTTCTTCCAATGCGGCAATCATTTGTATCACTCTTTGCTGTTCCTCGGGGGGAAAGGTTTTGACCTTCTCCAGCATTTGCTCAAGGTTCATATCAACTCCAATGAATTCAACGAAGGATATTTTTGTCTTTGCCCAAAGTATAGATTTCTATCCAATTCAAGCTATGCCATCCTCAAGACTCGATCGCATAATAGTTTGAAATCAGCATGTGCAATCAATCACGGTGCAACATCTGCTTATGCTTTGCAAAGAGGAGCCATTCCAAAACATTGTCAGCACCTGCCAGCGCAGCCCGGTCGGGAAACTCCTGCCCGATGCCCTCTATGTCCACATTTCAGCCCTACCCAGGCTAGAACCCCTGCTGCAAGCCTACGAGCAAGAGGCCAGACAACTCGCCGCCCCACCCCCCGAGATCACCCTGGTCAAATTCAGTTTCAGTAAACCCAGCCTGTCCTACCTCAGCTATCCCGACTTCGACCACAACCCCCACCCCGCGCTGCAAACCAGCATTCAGGTCAATTTACAAAGCCAGGAAGTCACCCATCGCAACTATGGAGATAGCCCCAACCCCTTCATCCTCCACCGCAAAGAAACCTTTGTCGCGCCCGACTATCCCCACTACGCCCAGTTCGCCGCCCTCACCCGCCAAGAAGAAGCCCTCGGCCTCCTCGACAACCCTCGGGCGATCGGCACTCGCCAAGCCTGGGAAGCACGCCTCGCCCAGTTCAAAGTCGCCTTCCAGGGACATACCCTAATCCCCCGATCGCCCCTCCAAGATTCCTTCCCCGGCATCAAGATCGATCGCCACAAAGCCGCCATCCACCGCAACGACTTTTCCAAACCCGTGAGATTGGCGATCGAAGCCGGACTCCTGCCGCCCGAGAGCCGCTTCTTTGACTATGGCTGTGGCCAGGGTGGAGATATGGAACGGGTCAAACAGCTAGGCTATGACAGCAGCGGTTGGGACCCTTACTACCGTCCCGAAGTGCCACGCATCGAAGCGGATGTCGTCAATCTGGGATATGTGATCAATGTCATTGAATCCCAGGCCGAACGCCGAGAAGCCTTGATCAACGCTTGGCAACTGACCCAGAAAGTGCTGATTGTGGCCGCTCAAGTGCTCATCGCTCAGGGCAACAGCCAAATCGCCTACGAAGATGGCATCATCACCAGCCGCAACACCTTTCAGAAATACTACGACCAGGAAGAACTGAAGATTTACATTGACCAGGTGCTGGGCGTTGATGCAGTGCCAGTCGCCCTAGGCATTTACTTTGTCTTTCGCGACGAGGCTCAGGCTCAGAGCTTTCGCGCCTCCCGATTTCGATCGCGCGTCACCGTCCCCAAAGTCCGCCTCCAGAGCAAGCGCTTCGAGGATTACCAAGACCTCCTGGCTCCCCTCATGGCATTTGTCACCGATCGCGGACGGCTGCCCCTCCCCGGCGAACTCCCCCAAGCCGAAACGCTCCAAGCTGAGTTTGGCACGCTCAAAAAAGCCTTCCAGATTGTTCTGCAAGCCACCAACCCACAGGAATGGGACGGGATTTGCGATCGCCGTCGTCAAGATCTGCTGGTTTACCTGGCGCTCAGCCACTTCAGCCATCGTCCCAAACTGCGCGACCTATCCCCCGTTGTCCAAAATGACATCAAAGGGCTGTTCGGCGGCTATCCGCAAGCCTGCACCGCAGCGGATTTGATGCTGATGAGCTTGGGGAATTTGGAAAATATTGAGGAACGATGTCAAAAGAGTGCGATCGGCCAAAAGCGACCGAACTCTTTGTGGATTCATGTGTCGGCGATCGAATCCCTAGATCCCTTGCTGCGACTATACGAGGGCTGTGCGTCCCGGACGATCGGTCGTCCCCAAGAAGCCAACGTCATCAAGTTTCATGTTCGCAAACCCCAGATCTCCTACCTGGTCGTCCCACAGTTTGACACAGAACCCCATCCCGCCCTACAAACCTCTATGCAGATCGACCTGCGCGATCTCCATGTCCACTACCGCGACTATGAACACCACGACAATCCACCCCTGCTGCATCAAAAAGATCGCCTCGTCACGCCAGACTATCCCGGCTATGAAAAGTTTGCTAAGCTCACCCGACAGGAAGAAGACTGGGGTTTACTAGATGATTTGGGGAGTATTCTCGATCGCCAAGGTTGGCAGAAATGTTTGGCAGACCACTGCGCTGAGTTGAAGGGGCATCGGGTGGTGTGGCGCAAGGATGCGGATGCGTATCAGGTGAAGTTGGTGCGATCGGCGATGCGGATGAGGCAGGCGGAACGAAAGGGTAGGATTTAGAAGATCTTGTAGCCAATCCCTTTAAAATAGGAGAGATCTCTTTAACTTTACTGGAACGATGCCGGGAAAGAAACAGCCGTTTGCTCTAGAGACCTATACTGACCTGCTGCGATCGCAAACCATCACGGAGGAAAGCCCTGGCTTTATCCTCAAAGATTTTCGCACCCTACTGAACTTTCTCCAGGAAGAACAGGTGCTAGCAGGCGGGAAAAATCAACTCCTGCAACTTAAGTTTTTGCCTGCCCTAAACGATCGCCTCAGCCACTCGACTGACCTCCGGCTCAAACGTCCGGTACACAAGTCCTATCCCTATATTCATGGGCTGTACTTGTTGCTGCGTGTCATGGCGATTGTCCAGATTATGCCGCGCGGCAGAAATCAGGTTTTTGAACTGGATGAGGCACGGTTGCAAGCCTGGAATCAGCTTAACCCCACCGAGCAATATTTTGCGCTTCTGGAAGCCTGGTTAATCGTGGCCAATGAAGCGGTGCTGGGTGAGGCAAGAAGTCGCGAAATCATCAATCAGGTTGCCTTGTATTGGCAATTGACCGAGCCGACTCAAAAAATTACTAATGATCTTCTTCAGGATGGGCTTGAGCGACTTCCTGGCTTACCCCATCTGGCACTGGCAGAGCTATTTGGCCTGTTATCCATTCAACCCGGCAAGCCCAAGGAAGGCAAAGGCTGGCAGGTTAAGCAGGTCAAAAAATTACCCTTGGGTGATGCCTTAATTCCCTTAACGATGAACGCTTTTCTCAACTATCCGTATCCCTGGAATGCTGAGTTTAATGATCCGGCGATGGATGAGCAGGATTTTCCGGATGAACCGCCTGGGTTTGGTTTATTGAAATCCGCATTGCAGCCGTTTTTCCCAGAGTTGCAAACCGTCTGGACACCGCCGAGTCAAGTGTTTCAGGAAGGAATTTATACGTTTAAGGTGTCGCTGGGGAGCGTTTGGCGACGGATTGCGAGTCCGGCGGAGTGTTCTCTAGAAGATCTGGCATACGCTATTCTCAACAGTTATGGCTTTGATGATGATCACCTCTATGAATTTAGCTACAAGGATCAACGAGGACTGCTTTGCCAAATTTGCCATCCGGCTTGTGAAGAACCGCCCTTTACGGATGAAGTGAGAGTGGGGGATGTCGTGCTGCCTCCGGGACAGGCGATGCAATTTAGGTATGATTTTGGTGACAATTGGAAATTTAAGGTTGAGCTTGAAAGCCTTGCACCGTCTGACCCAAAAATGAAACAGTGCAAACTGTTAGAACGTCATGGTAAGGCTCCCGAGCAATATCCGAGTTATGACGGGTGGTAAACCTCTGTCTTGTAGCTCCACCCTCTGCTTCTCGAACGAACCCCATCAGCCGCACAGCATCTATCGCTCTAAACCAAGAATAAGCTTTCCTAATCTCAAACCGATCGCCCCCCACGCCCCACCGCAACCCTCCAACCTCAAACCGCATCCTTTCAATTTCATCCTGAACCGTTGCGATCGAAAACCGCATCCTTCCAGTTTGAAGTCGCATCGTTGCGGGTTTAAGTCGGAATGATTCCGTTTCAACTCGCGTTGAGGAACTCCATCGATTAGGTTTTCCAATTTCAACCTGCATCATTGCAGTTTTCAGTCGCATCGTTGCGGTTTGAAATAGCATCCCTGGCATTTTTTAGGGAATGAATGGCGATCGCCCCTCTCCCCATCACTCCTGAGCTACCCAGAATGCGCTGGAGTGGCGGAAGCGTGCGATCGCTCATTTCCCCATTTCGTTGCATAATAAAACCATCCTGGCGATTTCTAGGATGGTTGCAACCTTGAACCTTAACCTTGGAATTTCAACCTTGAAGCTAGAGTTAGGATGAAGACTGATGCCTCAAACAATTGCCGTCACCAAAGCCATCACCAATCTCAACGATGCTCATGCAGCCTTTCACCTCATGCCTGCCTCTGAGCCAGACTTTTTTGCGGAATGGCAGGGAGAGTTTCCCGCCCTCAGCGAACCCGAAATGCGCTTGCTCGATCGCCTCAAAGCCCGCTACCGTTATTACCAAACCGATGGCTCAATCACTGAGGGCACCGTCAATTTGATTTTGCTCTCTCCCTTGCTCGATCTGCTGGGATGGTGCGATCCGCCGTATAAAGTGCGAGGGGAGAAGTTTGTCAAAATCGAAATTGAGGATGGAGACAGAATTTTAGAAGGATTGATTGATGCGTTAGTGGTGCAACAAGCGTTTTGGGTCGTGGTCATTGAAAGTAAACGCTATGGGTTTAGCGTCATGCAAGCTCTGCCCCAAACCTTGGCCTACATGATGAGCAATCCAGATGCAGCGTCAAAGATGTTTGGTTGCATTACAACCGGTGAAGATTACCTCTTTGTTAAACTCGATCGCCAATCCGGACTCTATGATGTCTCGGATAAGTTCACCCTCTCAACCCGGCAGGGCAATGAGCTTTATACGGTTGTCCAAGTTTTAAAACACCTGACTCGCAATTTAACAGTCGAGGAGACATCTTAAAGCCATTTGAGCCAGTAGAACAGGATGGTGAGGGATCTTGGCGATCGCTCATTCACCATCTTTTGGTTAGTGCGATCGCTAAAGGTTACAGGTCACTAGGATGTCCTCGTGGGCAAGATTTTTGTCTGATTAACGACACGATTCGGCAATGTATCGATCGACTTCATCAAGCAGGGGATTGTCTTTGAGTTTTTCGGCAAATGACATCCAGGGATGGTGATAGGGAGCGGGGGCAGAATTACCAGTCGAAGCGGAGTCGATCTCGACTCGAATAATTTTGGCGTTCGCGAGGTGTTGATTCAGTGTTTGCCCAGAACCACCTCAGATCTCGCAGGGGGGGACGATCGCCAGACACCCCCAACAAAATCGCCTCCAGCAACCGCCGCGCCCGCGCCTGCACCTCAGCACCATAGGATTTTTTGGACGAACTTGGTATAGGGGGCTTCGCAGATCAATGCAAAGAAAGTTTGGGGAAAAGTTCAGGGAAAAGTTTCGGGGAAAGTTTCGGGGGGCAAATCTGAATGCTCTCCCCAAAATAGCGGATGTCCGGAGAATTAGCACAGACTCACGCCCAGTTCTCTGCCCTTGCCTTCGGAGATCCCCGAAATCTTTCACTGGATTCATCAACCGAAACAGGAATCCCAACCATGACCAACATCCCGAACACCACAAACACCACCACTCAACCCACCCAACCCACATTACCCTCACGTCCCTCCCACTTCCCCCTCGACTCCACCAACCCCTTGGTCTGGATTATCGTGCTGACTGCCCTTTTAGGCACCATCGAGAAGCCTCTGAATGCTGTGGCTAAGGTGATTCGGGCGATCGCCGCCCTACTGGATGAGAGATAGCCATCTAACCATCCAAAATGATTTTTCAAGGGAAGAGTCATCTGCGCCTTCCCTTCAAAATCATTTCAAGAATCAAATCGGAACGCTATAGACAAGATTAAACCGCCTCAAAACGAATCGCCTCAAAACAAAGACAAGATGGGACGACTGCCTAAATACAGCCATCCCATCCTAATTTTTCCAAGCCTTGGAAAAGCAGATTTGGTAGATCGAAAGCCGATCGACAGCAGCCCGTAGAAACTGGGCATGAACTGGTCTTTATTCGGCCACTTTGTCCTTGAACTGTTTGCCTGCGGAAAAGGCGGGGACGGTGGTGGCTGGGATTTGTAGGGTTTTTCCCGTTTGGGGGTTGCGTCCCTCGCGGGCTGCCCGTTGGCGGGGTTCAAAGGAGCCAAAACCCACCAGGGTGACTTTATCGCCCGAGGCGACCGCTTCCATGATGGTGTCGATCGCCGCTGTGAGGACGGCATCGGCTTCCTTTTTCGTGATCTGGACTTTTGCTGCTACTGCATCAACTAGTTCGCCTTTGTTCATAGGAATTAGAGCCTGATTTCCTGTCGTTAACGGTTTGCATTGTAAGAGATTTTTTGGAAAATGAACGATAAATCCGTAAAAAATTCTGTTCCCTGGAGTGTGAAGGGGGAGATGGGTGGATGGGTGGATGGGTGGATGGGTGTGGATTTAGGGAGTCATTGCCCGTTCTTTTATGATGTACTTTAAAGTTGAAACTCCTGCTAGTAAAGGCTTTACAGGACTTTAGCCTGATTCCATAGAACGTTGTTCTTCCCCACAACTGCAAGTTTTTAGTGTGAATTCAGGCTGAAAGCTCAAAGGCACAAGCTCTGTGACTTTCGTAAAAGTTCTACACATTACCAGCCTAAACTGCTCGCTTGCTCACGATTCACCCCAAGATTCACCTAACCGCAGAGAAGCAGAGGAGCAGAGGTCGCAGAGGAAGCCCGTTTTCCCCCTTTCGCCTTTCCCCTTTCCCCTTTCCCCTTTCGCCTAGATCAACACGCCATCCCGGAACGCCAACAACTCTCCTGGCTGAATCTTCGTCCAGGCTTCGTTGTCCGTCAGGGGCAGGGTGGCGATGACGGCGACGCGATCGCTCGGTGTGGTCAGTTCGCTGAAGTCTACAGTGAGATCCTCGTCTACCAGGTGGGCGGCGGCGAAGGGGGCTTGCCGGACGATGTAGTGGAGGTTCGTGGAGCAGTGGGCGAAGAAGGAGTCGCCGTCGGAGAACAAGTAGTTGAAGGTGCCAAAGGTGGCGAGGGTGGCGGTGATATCTTGGAGGACGGGGTAGAGGTCGCCTAGGGCAGGCTTGCGGTCGGGGAAGTGGTGGCGCAGTTTTTCCAGGATGAGGCAGAAGGCTTGTTCGCTGTCGGTTTGGCCGACGGGCTGGTAGCGATCGGTAGGATAGGTTCGCAGCGCCTGGAGGTCGCCTTCCAGGTTGCCGTTGTGGGCAAAGACCCAGTAGCGTCCCCAGAGTTCGCGCTGGAAGGGATGGCAGTTTTCTAGGGCGATCGCACCTTGAGTGGCTTTGCGAATATGGGCAATCACATGGGTCGATTTGATCGGGTAGCGCTTCACCAAATCCGCCACCGGAGAGGTAGTCGAAGATTTCTGATCCATAAAGGTTCGACAACCGCGTCCCTCAAAGAAAGCAATCCCCCAACCATCGGCATGGTCGTCCGTTCTCCCGCCCCGCGCTGAGAAGCCTTCAAAGGAGAAACAGATGTCGGTGGGGACGTTGCAGTTCATTCCCAGGAGTTGGCACATAGGGGGAGTGGGGAGTGGGGAGTAGGGAGTAGGGAGTAGGGTGGATGGGTAACAGGGTGGATGGGTGGATGGGTAAGAGAAGAGGGACTTATTCTCGGATGCAGGAACTTCCCTCTTGAGGACTTTCCTGCATCTGAGAAAAGAAATCCATTTAAATATAAAAAATTCCCTCCTAAAGGATTTCTTGTGTTTAGAGAAGGCATCTCTTAAAACACCCATCCACCCATCCACCCATCCACCTTCATCCTAGCCTCCCAAAGCTAACTCAACTCACGCCCAGAGAGTCTTCACGGTTTCTGGGCCGACAATGCCATCGGGGTCTAGCTTTTTCTGGTGTTGAAATTGGGCGATCGCTTGAGCTGTCTTCTGATCAAACTGGCCGTGTGCGATTCGTTCATCCTAAATGAGAGCAATACTCAGGGACGGATGGCGAGGGTTGAACCTCGACAACTGAATCACCGTGAGGGTGCAAGTCCCTC
>JALOOP010000552.1 GCA_025454315.1 Oculatellaceae cyanobacterium Prado106 | reverse complement strand
AATCACAGACCGAGAAAATCGCTTGATTACAGAACTCCTTTTGAGGTATTCTATGCTAACAAATCAGGCACTGATGCACTTCAGATTTGAATTGGCCATTATTATTTTAGAAATGCGCTCTTAGAGTAATCTGACTTCTAGACAACCGCAACTGGATCAATGGTAGAACGACAACGATTAGCCTAATTCTGATCACCTGGCTTGTTGTTAGAGTCTGATCATCAATAAAGCGGATGATGTGAGGCATTTTGCGCCTCATTCCATCCGCTTTGTTGTGATATGACTGTTTTTACTTTGTTGCTTCTACAGACGGACAAAACCTTTTATTGAATTGATGCAATCCGATCGTCAATGGCGAACAGCGCTGACCAGGTTTCAGAGCCAATCACACCATCGGCTGTAATGCCTTGCGCCTGTTGGAAACTGACCACTGCATCAAAAGTGGCATCGCCGTAAACGCTGTCTGCGGCACCTTCGTAGAAGCCTTGGTCACTGAGGAAAAATTGGACATCGGCGACGACTGGGCTAACGGTACCCAAGGAGAGGACGGGCGCAGTGTTGGCGGAAGCGTATTCGCCTAGATTTCCATCGGCAATAACATTGTTGAGGGCACGAGCCGGGACGCTGACTGCAAAGGGCATCAGGAGCGCCGTGAGTAGGCCACAGGAGAGGAGCAGCGATTTTTTCCAGGATCGCAAAGTGGAACGCAGAGCCTGAGTTTTGAGTTGAACTTTCATCGAGGGGTTCCTCCAAAAGATGCGTAATTTTCTGCTCCTCTTTAGTCCAATTATCTTTCGTTAGAAGCGCAGAAAAGGGTAGATAGAGCTAGCCTAAGCAAGATATCTCCTCCGAAAATCTGCCATTAGGCTCAATTTACAGTTGAATCTACCAGGAATCTAGAAGCGGCAACTGCATGGTTTCCTGGATGACGTTAAGGAAATTAAACAGAGTGATGGCGGTGTCTTTTTGTCGCCAAACCATAGCAATTTGCCGAGTCAGGGCGGCATCGCGAATGGTGCGATAGACTACCCCTTCACGGTGCAGAGTTTGCACATGGTTGGGCAGAATTGCCACGCCTTTTTCAGAGGCCACTAGGCTAAGCAGCGCTACGACACCCGTGACGGTAATGCTGGATAGAATCTTGGGTTCAAAGCCGACGGTGCGGCATCGGGTTAATACTTCTTCGTAAAAGGGCAGCACGTCTAGAGAAGGCAAAATCAGGGGTTCATGTTCTAAGGCGGTTAAGGGAATGTAGGTTTGCTGAGCGAGTTTGTGCGATCGTGGCAATGCCACCACAAAGTATTCATCCAGAATCGTTTCAAACCTTAAATCACCATCGGTCTGGTCAAAGCTAGGAGAACGCTGAAACACCACATCTAGCTCACGGTTTTTGAGCATCTGAATTTCTTGTTGAATGGTGACCTCGCGCAGTTCTACTTCAACGTTGGGAAATCGTTGTTGAAAGACCTTGAGAACTTCTGGCAGGATGCTGTTGGCGATCGCATTATTTAACCCCACTTTGAGTCGGCCAATCTGTCCCTGGCTGGCTTGCTGGGCTTGGGCGATCGCCCGGTCAAAATGCCCCAGCGCCATTTCGATTTCTTTGAGGAACACTTGCCCCGCCTCAGTTAATTCAATCGGACGTTTACTGCGATCAAACAATTTCACTTCAGCCATAGGTCGATTCAGCACTTGTGAATTCACAGACTGGGCAGAGGGACGCGGAAAACAGTGACCGAGTTGCTTCTCCAAGGTTTGAATACTCTGGCTCAGGTTGGGCTGCTTCAGTCCTAGACGATTGGCGGCTTCGCTAAAATTGTTTCCAGCCTGCACAACCGCCATGAAATGGTAGATTTGCCGTAAGTCAAAGTGATTAAGGTTTTGTAAGTTCATGATCCGGGTTCAGTTGTTGGGGGGGCGATCGCACATCCCAATCAATCCAAAGTTCGGTTGAGGGGCGTGAAGGACTATCCCTGTTTATAGCTTATTCGCCTACCCAAAGAACGATATATCTCACTGCATATTTTGATATATAACGCTTCTTGCTCTATAAAATAATCAAGTTTAGCAAGCGGAGAAGGGGAAGGGCGAAAGGCGAAAGGCGAAAGGGGAAAGGCGAAAGGGGAATTTTCTAGCCAGCTTCCTATCACCTGCTCTCCCGGCTGTGTACACACAAGTCCCGATCGACTTCGCTTCAGGAGTTTGCGCCCCCTAGATCCCCTAGTTTTGGAGGACTTTGAATTCCATAAGTCTTCTATGAAAACTCCTGTGAAGACTCATAGAAGACTCCTCAAAGGCTCGGCTCCCCAAAGTTAGAGACGAGGGGGCGAAAACCCAGCAGTGAAGACAGTTAGACTTGTTTGTACACAGCAGCCACTTCCCCATCTCCCCATTCCCCTATCTCCCCTAGAGCCACACCATGAATCTTGACTCACAACTCTCCACCCACTTCCCCTTGAACCGATCGGGCTGGCAATTTTGGATCGATCGCGGCGGCACTTTTACCGATATTGTGGCGCAAGATCCCAACGGCGACATCACGGTGCATAAGCTGCTGTCTGAGAATCCCGAGCGCTACCGGGATGCGGCGATTCAAGGAATTCGAGAGATCCTGGGACTGATTGCGGATGAGCCGATTCCAACTGAACAGATTGAAGCGGTCAAGATGGGGACGACGGTGGCGACGAATGCGCTGTTGGAACGGAAGGGCGATCGCACGCTCCTACTCATCACAAAAGGGTTTGCAGATGCGCTGCGAATTGGCTACCAGAATCGGCCTGATATTTTTGCGCGGCATATTGTTCTGCCTGAGATGCTCTATGAACGAGTCATTGAGGTGGAGGAACGCTGTACGGCTCAGGGGGAGATTTTGGTGCCTGTGCAGATTAGTGAGGGGTTGGTGCGATCGCTACAACAGGCTTATGACGACGGCATTCGGGCTTGTGCGATCGCATTCCTCCACGGCTATCGGTATCCTAACCATGAGCAACAGGTGGCAGCAGTGGTGCGGCAAATGGGGTTTACCCAGGTTTCGGTGTCGCATCAAGTTAGTCCACTGATGAAGCTGGTGAGTCGCGGCGATACCACAGTGGTGGATGCCTATCTCTCTCCAATTCTGAGACGCTATGTCGATCAAGTGGCCACGGAATTATCTGGGAATTTAGAACGACTAGAGGTAACCGAGCGGATGCCAGAGGGAACGCCTCGGTTGATGTTTATGCAGTCTAATGGGGGATTGGTGGAGGCTCATCGATTTCAGGGCAAGGATAGTTTGCTTTCGGGGCCTGCGGGAGGCATTGTGGGCGCGGTCAAGACCAGTACGATGGCCGGGTTTCATCAGATTATTGGCTTTGATATGGGCGGCACTTCGACCGATGTGGCTCACTATGACGGCGAGTATGAGCGCACTTTTGAAACGGAGGTGGCGGGAGTCCGTCTACGGGCACCGATGATGGCGATTCATACGGTGGCGGCAGGGGGCGGATCGATTCTGGCCTTTGATGGCGCTCGTTATCGGGTGGGGCCGGAGTCCGCTGGGGCTAATCCGGGGCCGGCCTGCTATCGTCGCGGGGGGCCGTTGACAGTGACCGATTGCAATGTCCGACTAGGTAAGCTGCAAGCTGTTTTTTTCCCAGCGGTGTTTGGGGTTGAGGGTAACTTGCCCCTTGATGCTGAGGTGGTGCATCAGCAGTTTCAGCAGCTAGCTGAGGAAATCTCTGAGAAGACGGGATATGAGCAGACTCCAGAACAGGTCGCGGAGGGGTTTCTGGCGATCGCCATTGATAAAATGGCCAATGCCATCAAAAAGATCTCGGTGCAACGGGGCTATAACATCACCCAATATACCCTCTGCTGCTTTGGCGGTGCGGGCGGACAACATGCTTGCCTGATTGCTGAAGCACTGGGTATGGCGCAGATTTTTATTCACCCTTATGCTGGGGTGCTTTCGGCCTATGGCATTGGGTTGGCGGATGTGCGATCGCTCAAGGAAAAGGCGATCGAAACT
>JALOOP010000140.1 GCA_025454315.1 Oculatellaceae cyanobacterium Prado106 | reverse complement strand
TTGTGGGATTTCCGTGGGGGAAGGGGGAAAGGGGAAGGGGGAGTTTTGGATTTTTTCGAGGATTTCCTTTTCGAGGATTTCCTTGAGGAATGTGGATGGACTTGGGATTTCCAGAGAGGAATGTGGATGGACTTGGGATTTCTAGAAAAGATATTGAGGATTCTCTAGAAGAACCATTGGGGAGGAGAGGAAAAATAAGGGTTGAAGGATTCGTGGAGAACAATGAAAAGTGATGGGAAAAGACCACGAGATTTCCCAAGATTTTCTCGATGTTCACCCTTCCCCCTTTCGCCTTTCCCCTTTCCCCTTTCCCCTTGAAAAGTGATGGGAAAAGACCCACGAGATTTCCCAAGATTTTCTCGATGTCCACCCTTTCGCCTTTCGCCTTTCGCCTTTCCCCTTTCCCCTTTCCCCTTTCGCCTTTCCCCGCTCCCGCCCCCGAAATGCTCATGTTGAACTTGCATAGGGGGCGATCCCCAGGTAAGTTGAAGGGAAGATCAACTAAGATCCTTTGAGGCGTTTCCGCAGTTGCTGCGCTCAGTTTCTTCATTGATCCCCTTTCCCCTTTCCCCTTTCCCCTTTTCCCTTTCCCCCTTCCCCTTTCCCCTTTTCCCTTTCCCCATGTCTACCCTTGCCTTTAGCCAAATTCAAGTTGTTGACCTTGCCAAACGGATGGCTCAGCCGTCCGAGAATCTACAGCTGATTGATGTGCGAGAACCAGAGGAGTTGGCGATCGCTAGTCTTCCAGATTTTGTCAATCTGCCCCTGAGTCAATTTCCGGAGTGGTCAGAGCAAATTGCAACCCAGCTTGATCCTCATGCGGAGACGATTGTCATGTGTCATCACGGGATTCGATCGGCGCAGATGTGTCAATGGTTGGTGCAGCAGGGGTTCACCGATGTCAAGAATGTGTTGGGCGGGATTGAGGAGTATGCGGCGATCGTGGACTCGGAAGTGCCGCGATATTGAACTTCATTTGTTTTGCAATGCCTGGGATTAGCGCTGTAGGTCTCCTTTCGGTCAATAGAGTTCTAGGAATCAAATCAATCCAAAGATTTTTAGCGAAGAGAGTAGGCTTAGACTTTTTTGAGGGCAAATTAGACCCATTCTCAGGAGGGGTGACCTAGATTTAGCGGTGGCACAAGGATAGAGCGGATTGCGATATTCTCGGTGAGATTCTAGACTGAGAAAAAGACCTCCTGATGGAGGGTTGGTTTCAGAAGCAGAGTTGCGGTGGAATTCGTGACTTTTAGTCTGGGATCAGGGTGGTTTGTATCCTATCGTTTCTCTTTCACTTCATTCCTTTCCCTTTCATTTTCTCTTTCATTTCATAAGGTGCTTTGCTCTTTGACTCGTTTGATTTAACCTTCTCACCCGTCGTTTTTGATATCCTCCTATGCAAGTTAATTTGAGTCCTCGTCAACAGCAAGTTTTGGGGGCAACGGTACGGCACTACATTGCGACCGCCAAGCCCGTGGGGTCGGAGGCGCTTTTGGAGGACTTTAACCCAAGGGTGAGTGCGGCGACGATTCGGAATGCGATGGGTTACCTGGAAAAGTCGGGGTTGCTGTATCAGCCCCATACTTCGGCGGGGCGGGTGCCTTCGGATTCGGGCTATCGGATTTATGTGGATCAGATTGTGACACCCTCGGATGCCTTGGCGCGTAAGGTAGACCAGATGCTGACGGAGCAACTGAACCCAGAGGAGCGGAGCTTTGAGGCGCTGCTGCGGGGGGCTTCGCAGATTCTTTCGACCTTGAGTGGCTACATTACGCTGGTGACGATGCCGCAGACGAGTACGGCGCATTTGCGGCATTTGCAACTGGTGCAGATCGACGCGGGTCGGATCATGCTGATTGTGGTGCTGGACTCCTACGAGACACAGTCGGTGATTGTGGATTTGCCGACTCAGCCGGATGGGGAGAAGCCGGATGGGGAGAAGCTGGATCGGGAATTGCAGATTCTTTCTAATTTTTTGAGTGAGCAGTTGCGGGGGCGATCGCTGGGTGAGATTGCCATGCTGGATCAGCAGCAGTTGGGTCAGGAGTTTGACCATTACACGGCGTTGCTGAAGCAATCTTTGACAGAATTGAATCGTCGTGTTCAAATGTCTTTTTCGACTCAAATTTTGATCAGCGGTGTGGCTGAGGTGTTGCGTCGTCAGCCTGAGTTTGCTGAGCTTCAGCAGATTCAGACGATTATGCAGCTTTTGGAGTCGGAGCAAGACCAGCTTTGGTCGTTGATTTTTGAATCTGCGGAGCCTGAGACGGGCAAGCGGGTGATGGTTCGGATTGGGGCGGAAAACCCCTTGGAACCGATTCGCACCTGTGCGCTGGTTTCAGCCACCTACCAGCGGGGGACAATTCCGGTGGGCAGTGTGGGAATGCTGGGACCGACTCGCATGGCCTATGAGAATGCGATCGCCCTGGTAGAAGCAACGGCAGATTATCTCTCAGAAGCGCTTAGTTAGATCGATTCAATTAGATTGATTCAATTAGTTGGCTCTAGTTAGATCAATTCGATCGAGATGAGATTTATGTGTTCAATCTGAATCGATCCATCTCATGCGATCGACTAGACTGATGCGCTCCATTCATTTCACCTGGTTAATCACCCCTTTATTAGCTCAAGCCCTAAGCGAATTATGAAAGACCTCAATACTCTGAAGACGGTTGGCCTGCTCAACTCCATCATGGAATTTGAACTGGCGGGTGTGGTGCGATACACCCATTATTCTTTGATGGTGACGGGGCCGAATCGGATTCCCATTGTGCAGTTTTTGAAAGCTCAAGCGAGTGAGTCGCTGCTCCATGCTCAGCAGGTGGGCGAGATTATTACGGGACTCGAAGAAGGCCACCCTAGTTTGAAGATTGCGCCGATTGAGGAGAGCCATCAGCATTCCATTCATGATGTGCTGGCGGAGAGTTTGTCCCATGAGAGTAAGGCGTTGAGTCTCTACAAGGCGTTGCTGGATGAGGTGGCGGATGCTTCGGTGTATCTGGAGGAGTTTGCCCGCACGATGATCAGCAATGAAGAGATGCATACGTTAGAGTTACGCAAGATGCTCCGCGATTTTAGTTAGGACTTGCATTAGAACTTGCATCAGTTAGGACTGGCATCATGGACTGGAGTGCTTTTTTACCGACCTTCGTGATCACGCTGCGGGAAGGCGTGGAGGCGGCGTTGGTGGTGGGGATTGTGTTGGCCTACTTGAAGAAGGTGAACCAGTCTGGCCTCAATGCCTGGGTGTATGCGGGGGTCGGTAGCGGGCTGGCAGCCAGTGTTCTGGTTGGCGTGATTTTGAATGGGATTTTGCTGCGGTTGGCGGCCTCTGAGAGTCCTAATGCGGTCGTTTTGAAGCCTTTGTTGGAGGCTTTTTTTTGTGGGGTGGCGATCGCGCTACTCAGTTGGATGCTGGTGTGGATGACGAAGCAGGCGCGGCTGATGAAGTCGGAGGTGGAAGGCGGGGTGAATGCGGTGCTTCAGCAAGCCAGTGGGGCAGGCTGGGGCTTGTTTGGACTGGTGGCGATCGCGGTTCTGCGGGAGGGGTTTGAGACGGTTTTGTTTATTGCGGCTCAGGGGGATGTGGGATGGATGGCGGTGGGAGGGGCGATCGCGGGTTTATGTGGGGCAGTGTTGATTGGGTTTTTGTTGTTTCAGATTGGGGTCAAGATTAATCTGCGGCAGTTTTTTCAGGGGATGGGGGTGCTGCTGCTGCTGATTGTGTCGGGGTTGGTGATTACGGCGCTGCGGAAGTTGGATGGGGCGATCGCGGCTTGGGTACAGCTAGCTCCGGAGTATGGGGCGCTGTGTTGGACGGGGGAGCCTTCTTGTCTTTTAGGGCCGCTGGTATGGGATTTGAGTCAGGTTTTGCCCGATCGGCAGTTTCCAGGAATTTTGCTCAAGGCGTTTTTTGGGTATACGCAGCGGTTGTATGGGGTGCAGGCGATCGCGTATTTGGCTTTCTTGGGAACGGTGGGGGGAATTTATTTTCGGAGTTTGGCTTTTCCTTCGGCTCAGATGGGGCAGGGGAAGGTGTCGGAGGGGCGGTGAGATTTGGGACGGAAATATTAAACCGCAGAGACGCAGAGACGCGGAGAGGGGGCGAAAGGGGAAGGGCGAAAGGCGAAAGGGGGAGACACTGAACAGTTCATAGAACGGGTCATAGGTCGCTTCAGTGAAATCGTTTTAGAGTTTCCTTATCAAAGAACAATGGAATCCCTTTCCCCTTTCCCCTATTTTTGCGCCACAGCAATCGGGCGGCTCTGGCTCTGGGGATAGTAGCTGTGTGAGGGATAGATTTCGAGGTGGCGGAAGATGCCGATGGGGTGGGTGATGCGGCAGGTGAAGAATTCTAGGGCGGCTTGGTTGTCGGGCATGAGTTTGATTTTGGGGGTGAGGTCGGGTGGGTTGGGGGTGCCCCATTGCCATTGAACTTGGGGGGGGATGGCGTCGATGAGGCGGTGGTGGCTCCAGTTGCAGCGCTGGCCGACGGCTCCAAATTCTTCGAGTTCTCGGCGGAGCATGGCGGCGGCGATGAAGGAGACGGGGGTGCGATCGCCTTCGATGGCTTCCATGAAGTGGGGGAGTGCGCCTTCGGGTTTGGGGGGTTGGGTCAGGTCTACGCTTTTGGAGAGGGCTTTTTCGAGGGCGGCGGTGGTGCTTTGGGCTTCGGGGACGGCCCAGACGAGTCCGGCTCCGTCGGTTTTGCTGGGGTCGGCTTTGGGCAGGTTGGCTTTGCTGCGGTAGAGGTAGCAGACCATGCGGAAGCCCGGTTTGAGCTTGAGGCCGGGGAGTTTTTGGAGGGCGGCAGCGGGGTTGACGGTGCTGATCGACCAGGGGTTGGTGAGGCTGGGGGGGGCGATCGCTTCGGTGGATAAGCTGCCAAAGCCGAAGACATGGCTGAGGTCGTCGAGGGATTCGGGTTCGGGGATGTCTTCTAGTTCGTCGAGGAGCGCCCAGGATTGGAATTTGGAGTCGGGTTCTGTCAGGGCGATCGTCCCTTTGACATATTGCCGAATTTGCTGGATTGCAGGTAGAGGAAGCTTTTGAGTGGCCATGGGAGGAGTAGAACTTACCCGATTAGGAAAAAAGCGGCTGTGCGTAGTGTGCCCAACTTCATCGACACTGCAAAATAATAGCGGCTTTGGGAGGAGTTGGGGTGATGGAAACTGGTTGAGAGGCTGGGGGTTGAAATTTGACCGCAGAGACGCAGAGGCGCAGAGGGAAGAGGGGAGAGAGGGGAGAGGGGAGAGAAGGGGAGAGAGATAAAAGAGGGAAGAGAGGTAAGAATGGTAAAAAAGGGGAGGCGAAATGGGGTTGGCTGGTTGTGTGAGGTTGCTTGATGAGTTCTTTAAATGAACATCCGATTGGCTGGAGATCCTTCAGAATAAGAATAAGAAGAAAAGAGAATAAGAAGAAAAGCTTTTTGAGAATGATTCGGCTTGCCTTAGAGGAACCTCGTTGGTGCTGGCCATGATCT
This sequence comes from Oculatellaceae cyanobacterium Prado106, assembly GCA_025454315.1. Classification (GTDB taxonomy): domain Bacteria; phylum Cyanobacteriota; class Cyanobacteriia; order Elainellales; family Elainellaceae; genus Prado106. The sequence goes on along the minus strand of JALOOP010000140.1, from coordinate 8,918 downwards.
AGGTTACGGGTGCGTGACGGAATGGTAGAGATGGGTCGCATTACGGCGATCGCTCATCCGTTTTGTCATCCTTCTGTGCCGGGAGTCGGTTGCGGGTTGGGATGACTCTTGAATTGCTTTTCGTCTTTAATCTGTAATCTGTACTGTGTTTTGTCGGATGTTCTAAGATTTAACGTTCTGAGTCTGCTGTGGGTGTTTTGGGGGGCGGGTGATGAGCCTCTTGCTGGGACGCTGATGGCAGATGGGTGTTAAACGCTACCCTGTCGCCCCCTGCTGTTGATCCATGACTTTGACTTCTCGTTCTAAGGGGCTGATTTCGCCTCAACCTTCGTCGCCGGATCAGTCTTCCTGGCGCTTGCATCATCTGTTGAATCGTTTGCAGCCAACGCCGGAGATGGTGGTGCTGTTGCTGGCGGTTTTGGTGGGCGGTGGGGCGGGGGCAGGGGTGGTGCTGTTCCGGTCTTTGATCCATTTGGTTCACCATTTGATGTTTGGGGAGGTGTCTAGTTTTTTGTCCCAGTGGGGACATTGGACTTTGGCGCTGATTCCGCTGTTGGGGGGCATTGTTATTGGGTTGATGCGGTGGCGGGTGAAGGATTTTGGGCCGGGGTTGACGACGTTGATTGAGGTGGCACAGGGCGATCGCGATCTGCAAATTCTCAATCCGGTGACCAAAATGACGGCGGCTTCCATCTCGTTGGGGAGTGGCGCATCGCTGGGACCGGAAGGGCCGAGTGTGGAAATTGGGGCTTATTTTAGTTTGCTGCTGGGACAGGTGCTGAAGGTTTCCCATGAGCGGCAGCAGTTGCTGTTGGGGGCGGGGGCGGCGGCGGGGCTAGCGGCGGGGTTTAATGCGCCGATCGCGGGGGTGTTTTTTGCGCTGGAAGTGGTGCTGCGAAAGACCTTTGCGACTTCTTCGGCGAGTGTGGTGCTGCTGGCGGCGGTGGTGGCGGCCTGGATGGCTCAGATTGGGCTAGGTTCTCAGCCTGCGTTTACGCTGCCGGCCTATGAGGTGCGGAGTTTGATGGAACTGCCGCTGTATGTGGGGTTGGGGTTGCTGGCCAGTGGGGTGTCGCTGATTTATGTGCGATCGCTCCGATTTTCCCAGCGGTGTTTTCAGGGGCAGGTGTCTGGATTGGCCTGGGTGGCGCGGATTCCCCAGCCTTGGCATCCGGTGATGGCGGGGGCTTGTCTGGGGCTGATTTCGCTGGTTTTGCCGCAGATCTTGGGCGTGGGCTATGAGACGGTGGAATCGATGCTGCAGGATGTGCAATTTCCGTTGCAGTTGGTGGTGGCGCTGCTGCTGGTGAAGCTGGTGATGACGGCGGTGAGCTTTGGCAGTGGGTTTGTGGGCGGGGTGTTTGCTCCGGCGCTGTTTTTGGGGGCTTCACTGGGGGCGATTTATGGCAAGGGACTGGCGTTGATTTTGCCGATGCCCCATGAGTATATGGCTTCGGCTCCGGCCTACGCCATGGTGGGAATGGCGGCGGTGCTGGCGGCGAGTGTGCGGGCACCGTTGACTTCGATTTTGCTGCTGTTTGAGTTGACCCATGACTATCGGATTGTCCTGCCGCTGATGTCGGCGGTGGGGCTGAGCGTGTGGGCGATGGAGATTTTGCAGCCCCAGGTGGTGATTGACAATACGCCGAAGCCGGAACCGCCCAAGGAGCAACCGCTCCAGCCAGGGTTGCCGTCTTTGATGGTATCTGAGGCGATGCATCCGGCTCCGCTGGAGTTGGTGAGCAGTTTGAGTTTGCTGGAGGCGGGGAAGCTGTTGGTGCGCGATCGCTGTCGTAGTGCCTTGGTGATGAATGAGGCGGATGAACTGATTGGGATTTTGACGCTGCAAGATGTCTATCGCGTGGTGCATCGCGTCAAGGTTAGCCCGGAGAAGACGGCGGCGGATGTGGAGCAGTTGTTGAACCAGCCGATCGGGGAGATTTGTACCCAGGAGTTGCTCTATGTGTATGCTGATGAACCGCTGAGTGAGGCGACGGCGCGGATGAGCGCAAGGGGGTTGCAACAGCTTCCGGTGGTGACTCGGGAGTTGCCGCAGCGGTTGATTGGGCTGTTGGATGCCGAGGATATTGATTTGGCTCAGGCGATCGCCAAAACCCGTGAAGTTCTATCGCGTCCCCCAGAAACCCTGCCAGAAGATCATTCAACAACGGCTGCAAGTGAGAGTTCACCCAAAATAGAGGCTCAGGATGATTCCATCGGAAAGCAGCCCATTGAGATTTAGCTGATGGACAGAACATAACGGGTAGAAGCTTGGGGTGGGCGTGAAATGTCTGCCCTTCTATTTTTGGTCGGGAAGGGGACTGATCTTTTTAAGCGCAGAGGTGCAGAGGTGCAGAGGACGCAGAGAGGGAAAAGGCGAAGGGCGAAGGGCGAAGGGCGAAGGGCGAAGGGCGAAAGGCGAAAGGCGAAAGGCGAAAGGGGGAGCACTGGATGAATGATGGGAGGAGTCGAAGAGAATTTCTCCTTTCTCTTCGTGGATTGATCTGATGAAGGGGTTCAAGATTTCCCCTTTCCCCCTTCCCCTTGTCCCTTTTCCCTTCCTCCCACTCCCTACTCCCTATTCCCCACTCCCCATTCACCAAGACGGATCACTATAAAGATTAATCGTCAATTCGGGGGCACCGGGGGGGACAGCGGAGATGCAGGCGCAGATGGCTTCGCCGTTGTCGAGTTCGACTTCGCAGGCGTGGCAAGACCCCATGAGGCAGCCGGTGGGGATGGTGATTCCGGCACGGGCGGCGACCTGAAGCAGAGGCTCTCCGGCCTCGGCATCTACGGAGATGCCATTGGGGAGGAAATGGATTTTGATAGTCACAATCTTTAAAGAAATGGCAAAAATCTACAGATTCATTTTACAAAGGTTAACGGGTCATGTTATAAAACGAATGTTCGATTAAAATAAAGACATTAGTTAAGAGAACTTTACTATATCGGCTCGTGGAATTTCGGAGGGACAGTGTTTCCTGCCCCATGCCCCCAAAGATCCCTCAAAGTCTGGCCTAACTTCCGACTTTTTCCAGCTTCAAGCTCTAACCCAACCTTGCAAACTGATAGAGAAGGATTAAATCAAGAATTAAACAAAAAATTAGACAAAGAATTAAACACAGGATTGACCGAGAGTTTTATACAGAGCGGATTGAGCAATTTTGGATCAAGCAGATTTTTAATTAAGCAAGTTTGAATCAGATAAGTTTGGATTAGGCAGGTTTGGATTAGACAAGTTTGGATTAGACAAGTTTGGATTAGGCTGACCTCGGATTAGGCAGACCTTGGATTAAGCAAAACAACTCGGTCAAGCCCTACTCCTCTGATTTACTGCTGATTGCGCTCCTGATTGATTTTCTTCCTCCTTCACCGAACCGACGCCATGCCCAAGGTTGTGGATCATGACCAATACCGTAAGGAACTTCTGAATCAGTGCTTTGATATGTTTGCGGAGAAGGGCTATTCGGCCATTACGATGCGGCAAATCGCGCAAGGACTGGGGGTTTCGACCGGGACGCTGTATCACTATTTTCCGAATAAGGAGGCTCTGTTTGAGCAGCTTGTTGAGGAATGGACACAGCAAGATTTGTTGAGAGTTTCCACCGAATTGAAACGGGCGCTGAGTCTGGCTGAACGAATTGAGGTCACTTTTCAGTACATTGCTGATCATGAGGATTATTTCATGAAGCAGGTGTTTATTCTGAATGATTTTTATCAACAGCAGGAACGGGGGAAGGCACGTCACCACGAGATTTTTAAGTTGGTCTGTGAGCGATCGCGCCAACAGGTCGCCGATCTTTTGCAGCTCAAAGATCCCAATATTGTCACCTTGGTGTTGAGTTTGATAGATGGCCTGATTTTGGGCAGGTTGTACAACGAAGAAGTGATTTCATTTGCAGAACAGGGTGCCTTGCTCGGAAAAATGCTCACGGCCTACTTGGAGAAGAGTCTGGAGAATCATTCTTCAGAAACCTTTTCTTCAGAAACCCTTCGATACCGCGACAAGGTCGCTCTCTAGGAATCGGTTTGCTCTGTCTCGAAACGCACACTAATTTAGTTTGAGGCGCAGTTATGAAGTTGAGTACAAAGTCTCCACTGCAACGGAGTGGACTGTTTTTCGGGATAGCGGGGGGTGCGATCGCCCTCGGTCTACTGGGTTTGGGGGTGGGTCGAATTATGACCCCACAGGCTAGCACTCCTGCCGCTTCTGAGGTGGCGACCGCGACCCCTCAGAGAGTAGAAGTCGCCGCACTGGGACGATTAGAACCCCGAGGGGAAGTGATCCGCGTGGGTGGTCCAACGACGGAACGAGTGCAGCGCCTGGAAGTGAAGCAGGGAGACATGGTGCGACCCGGCACCATCATTGCCTATCTAGAAAGCTACGAGGAGCAACGGGCACAGCGGGACTTGGCAGCTAGTCAGCTTGCGGAGGCCAAACAGAGGCTGGCGGCTACGACGCAGTTTGCCAAAGCGCAAATTGACGAAGCCCAAACGCGCATCCAGCAGGTGCAGCAGCCCGGTAGCGCAGAACTGGAAGGACAACGGGCGACCGTTCGACAACTCCAGGCTGAATTGACCTTGACGCAACAGGACTTAGCGCGTCAACAATCCCTTCAGCAGCAGGGCGCGATCTCTCAGCAGGACTTGGATCAACAGGTGAGTACTGCTCAACAAGCCCAGGAACGCCTCAAGAATGCGGAAGCGCGGCTGTCACAACTGGAGGCCGAACAGCGGGCGAATGTCCAGAACGCCCAAGCCCAACTCCAGGCACAGCAGGCGAACCTGCCGCTCTCTCAGGTGCAAGCACAGGTGCAGTCTTCTCAGCAGAACCTGAACCTGGCTGAGGCACGGCTACAGCGAACCATTATCCGTGCGCCAAGCGCGGGGCGAGTGCTGCGGGTGATTACTCGGGCGGGAGAGGCGATCGACCAGCAGGGCATTTTGGATCTGGGGGATACCAGCCAGATGTTTGTGGTGGCTGAGGTGTATGAAACCGATGTGCCCCTGGTGAGGGTGGGACAAAACGCTACGATTATCAGCCGCAACGGTGCGTTCAAAGAACCGCTGACCGGAAGAGTTTCAGAGATTGGCTGGCAAATTTTTAAGAACAATGTGTTGGATGATGACCCGGCTGCGATCGCCGATGCCCGTGTTGTAGAAGTTCGCATTCAGGTGGACGATAGCAAAGCCGTTGAAGCGCTGACCAACCTACAAGTCGATGTCAAGATCGATGTACAGTCGTAAAACTGTCGTAGAACTGGCCGTGAACCGGGTCGCAAAACTGGCCTTAAAACTGGCTATAAAACCGATCTGAAAACCGCATCGTAACCCTAACCGTAATCCCTACGACCCCTGAGATTCATGAGAGTGCCTCTCGCTTGGCTGAACCTGGTGCATGAAAAAAGTCGATTACTGGCGGCGATCGCCGGAGTCGGCTTTGCCGTGCTGCTGGTATTTATGAACCTGGGATTCTTGGGCGCTTTAGCCAAAAGCGCGACCGTGTTTTATAACGAGTTCAACGCGGATATCTATCTGGTTTCTCCCCTATCTTTGGAAATTAGCACCACGAGAGCCTTTCCACGGGAGCGGCTATATCAGGCGGAGGGAATTCCGGGGGTGGAGCGAGCGATGCCCTTGTATATGGGCTATCGGCAGTGGCGCAACCCGGAAACGCTGGTGAATCGGGCAGTTTATATCTTTGCTTTTAATTTGAATGATCCGGCCTTTTTGCTGCCGGAACTGCAAGACCCAGAGGTGCTGTTTGAGTTGAGACGGCCTGAATCGGTGCTGATGGATCGGCTGTCTCGTCCTGAATTTGGGCCACAAACGCCCGGAACCGAGACGGTGATGAGCTATGACCGGGTGTCGATCGTGGGTAATTACTCACTGGGCGGTGGGTTTGCTGCGGATGGGACGCTGATTACTAGCGATTTGAATTTTCGGAGATTTTTTGACCCGATTCCTTTGAGCTTGGTGAATTTGGGATTGATCAAATTGGAGCCAGGAGCGGACTTGAAGCAGGTGCAGACGGCTTTGCAGGAAGTGTTGCCGAAGGATGTTTTGGTGTATAGCAAAGCGGAATTGGTGAATCGCGATCGCACCTATTGGATTACCTCCACCTCGACCGGATTTATTTTCGGCATGGGGGTTGTGGTGTCCTGCATTGTCGGCGTGGTGGTGGTGTATCAGATTCTCTACACCGATATTTCCAACCACATGAAGCAATACGCCACGCTTAAGGCGATGGGCTATCGGAGTGGTTATCTGTGTAACGTGATCATTCAAGAAGCCATTATTCTGGCGGTGCTGAGCTACATTCCGGGGCTGATCATTTCCGTGGGGCTGTATGCCTTTGTCACCCAGGCGACGAGCGGCAGTTTACCTGTGGCGATGGAAGTCGATCGCGCCATTTATGTGCTGCTGTTGACCGTTGGCATTTGCATTATTTCGGGTCTGGTTTCCATTCGCAAAGTCATTACTGCTGAACCCGTGGAGTTATTTTGATGTTTGGTCGTACTCCCCTTGCCTGGTTTAATTTGACCTATCGACGGCAGCGCCTGCTGACTGCGCTGGCGGGTGTGGCGTTTGCAGTGGTGCTGATGTTTATCTTTAGAGGCTTTGAGAATGCTCTCTATGACAGCCAGGTGCAATTGATTAAGCTGTTCAATGCCGACATTGTCATGGTCAACCGGATCAAAACCTATATGTTTATTCCGGATACCTTTGCCCGCAGTCGATTGTTTCAGGCACAAGCCTTTGAAGGGGTTGAGGCGGCCTATCCGCTGTATACCACCACTGCTGACTGGAAAAATCCCGTCACTAAGCGAGTTCGTCCCCTGCGCGTGCTGGCCTTTAACCTCAATGATCCGGCTCTGAATATTCCTGGTATTTACGACAATCCGGCCAACCTGGCGGCGCTAGAACTGCCCTGGACTGCTTTGATTGACACCCAATCTCGTCCTGAAGTTGGTTCCACTCAACCGGGCACCGAAACTGAGATTTCCGAGAGGAAGGTGGCGATCGTCGGCAACTTTACGCTGGGCACTGACTTTGCCGCTGGGAATGGCAATGTGATTATGAGTGACCAGAATTTCTTGCGCTATTTTTCGCAGCTAGGCCCCGATGAAGACAGCCGTTCTTTGGCCACAGTCGATATTGGTTTACTGAAGCTGAAACCGGGCACTGATGCGGAGGCGCTGGTGAAAACCATTCAGGATGCATTGCCCAAGGATGTGACGGTCTACACCAAAGCGGGGTTTGTGGAAAATGAACTCAACTATTGGAAGGTGAACACGACGATCGGCTTTGTGTTCACGATTTTGACCGCGATGGGATTTGCGGTGGGCATCATCATTGTTTACCAGATTTTGTATACCGATGTAGCCGAACATTGGGCTGAATATGCCACGCTGAAGGCAATGGGCTATAGCAATTTCTTCCTCTTGACTATTGTGTTGCAGCAGGCGGTCATTTTGGCACTGATTGGATATCTTCCAGGATTACTTTTGAGTTTGGGAATGTACCGTTTGGCGGCCAATGGCACCGGGTTATTGATGCAGATGACCTGGGGGCGGGGGTTGAATATTTTGATTGCAACGGTGGTGATGTGTCTGATTTCAGGGGCGATCGCCGTTCGTAAAGTGCAGGCAACTGATCCAGCAGAGGTTTTTGGCATATGATTTCCCCAGCAAATTCCAGTTACGATGAGCAGTCTGCGTTCCAGGATGGCTTGGTGAATGGCGATCGCGCCTCGTCGCAGATCACTCAAAAATCCGTTGACCAAACCGCCGATTTCACTCAGATGGCCGTGAAAATTCGGGATTTGAACTACTACTTCGGCCAGGGTGACCTCCGCAAACAGGTGCTGTATGACATCAACCTGGACTTGCCCCAAGGACAGATTGTGATTATGACTGGGCCTTCTGGATCTGGAAAAACCACGCTGCTGACCCTAATTGGGGCACTGCGACACCTTCAGGAGGGCAGTTTGCAGGTGCTAGGGCAAGAGCTAGTGGGCTTGAGCAAATCGACCCTGGTGGAAGTACGCCGCAATATTGGCTTCATTTTCCAGGCGCATAACCTGTTTGAATCCTTGACCGCCTCCCAGAATGTAGAAATGGCGATCGAACTCTTGGACGACTGGCGCGAAAAACGCAAGCGGGTTCATGCCATGCTGGCGGAACTGGGTCTAGCGGATCGGGTCAGCTACAAACCCAAGTCGCTTTCCGGGGGACAGAAACAGCGGGTGGCGATCGCTCGTGCCCTGGTCAATCAACCCGCTCTGATTCTGGCAGACGAACCGACCGCTGCTCTAGATAAGAAATCGGGTCGGGACGTGGTTACCCTGATGCAAAAACTGGCTCAGGAGCATGGCCGCACCATTCTGATGGTGACCCACGATAATCGGATTTTGGACGTGGCCGATCGCATTGTCACCCTGGTAGATGGCCGCTTGGAATCGGACGATAGCCTGAATCGCTATGTAGAAACCCATGATCCGAAGGCGCTGGATCAGCGGATGTTTATGATGTAGTGGAAGGGTGGAAGGGTGGAAGGGTGGATGGGTGGATGGGTGATTACTGGGGAAGTTGCTTTGCCCAATCGCATCTTCAATTGTTTCCCTCTTCTTTGCATTGCTGAAACTCTTCTACCTTTTGGACTTCTCTTACTCGGACTTCTTTTATTCGGACTTCTTTTATTCGGACTTCTATTCGGATATTCGGACTTCATTTTACTTTTTGGATAATTTGGGGCTTTTGCTTGCTAGAAGAAGTAGCAAAAACGGCGCTACCCTTTCAGGCCAACTGCTCCTCCTGGCTTGAGAGGACTTGCTTGGAAGGATTGGCCTGAAGGAATTTATTTGAAAGGTTAATTCAAGCCTTGAATTGCAGGGGATGGCTTTAATTTGTTTA
>JALOOP010000551.1 GCA_025454315.1 Oculatellaceae cyanobacterium Prado106 | reverse complement strand
CCCAAAATGCCAGCCGTGTGGACAAATAACGCCAATACCCCCGCAAACGGCCCTAACCCCACAGCCACCACAAACACCAACGCAAATACGACTTCATTAATCGCCCGCATCGCATCCAGAATGCGGCGAACGGGAAACACAATCTGCGCTGGAACCAGGTTCTGAGAGGCAAAGATGGCCAGGGGAACCGCCAGAATTGCGGCCATCAAAGTGCCCCAAATCGCCATTGCTACCGTTTCCAGCGTTCCTTCTAAATACAAATCCCAGTCTGTAAAGTCGGGGGGAAAGTAGCGGCTGACATATTCCGCCATGTTGCTCCCCCCTTCGGCCAGTTCAATAAAGCTGAGTTCGCTTTGAATGCCTGCGAGAATGAGAATGATGAGGGCGATCGCCACATACACCACTCGCTTCAGCGTAATCAGCTTCTTCTCCTGTTTGAGCATCTGCTGAACAGCCTCAGAAGTCAGGGGTTTGGGGGATTGGATCATAGGTATTTGCCGATGGAATCGTTAAGAATCGAGGTTGAGTGAGGGACGGAAGGGTGCGGTACATTGGCAATACTTCGCATTGCCAATGTACCGCACCTCCTTCAAAAAGGCTTGCCATTTCGACCCAGCATTTGCCGCTTACTTCAACGCTTCAAGCTGCTTGTTTAACTCTGCAACTTTTTGAGCCTTGTCCGCCTCGCCCATCTTTTTGTCGTTTTGGATATCCATGATTTCTTTGCCAATCTTCAGTTCCCGAATCGTGTTCCAATCCGTATCTTGAGCAGGCTCAAACCCCTGCCAATCCAGCGCGCCCAAAATGGATGCATCTTTGTAGGACAAGAAGAAATCCTTGATTTGCTGCTTCAAACAATCTGGTAGATCTTTACGGTAGGCGATCGGATCGCTGGGGATTTCGGGAGAAGTCCAAATCACCTGGATCTTTTTGTATGCCTCTGGATCAGCCGCTTTGATGATCTCCATCTGTTCGCTGTTATTCGTCGCAACATCCACCTGATTGTTAATCACAGCTTGCGCGGTTGCTTCATGGCTGCCTGCAAAGGTCAGATTCTTGAAGGCTCCGTCGGGATTGACTCCATTCCTAGCAAACACATAGTAGCCGGGAACCAGAAACCCAGAGGTCGATTCAGGATCGTTGAAGGCAAAGGTTAAATCTTTGGAATTCTTCACCACATATTGATCGCCATCGCCCTTGGTCAAATCAATTTTAGACACAATGGGATTTTGGACATTGGTAATCAGGTGAGAGAAATATCCTCTTGAGCCATCTTCATTGATGACGCGGGCAAAGGCTTCGGCATTGGAGCGATCGGCGGCTTCAATGTAGGATTTGCCGCCATACCAAGCGATCTGCACTTTCTTGGCACCCATAGCTTCAATTACGGCGGCATAGTCGGTGGCATAGGATGCTTTCACAGGCCGCCCCAACTGCTCCGACATCGCCTGGATGAACGGCTCCCACTTGGGCTTTTGGTTATCCTGGGATTCGGTAGAAATGATGCCAAAGTCAAGTTGAGCAAATTCAGGGGCACAGGTTGCGCCAGCAGTCGTGCCGGATGCCGCAGGCTGGTTCGCTTGGGGCGTTGTGCAACTGGCCAAGGCGCTCATTCCCAAAATGGCGAGGGTGAGTACCGCAAACCGTCGAGTGATAACTTGTTTCAGCATGAGTCTTTCCTGTAATGTCCTGTAAAGTTTGAGAGCAATCCGCTGTAATCGGTGTGGAGGACGAACAAACTTGACTTGGCGTTGAACTTGAATTGGTGTTAGGTCGCGAACACTTCGCTATGCCCACTCATGACGAGTTCTTCAGCCGCAGAACCATAGATGCGGTTGAGGGCAGGCGGATCTAGCTCTACGGTTCTGCCGTCAAACTGCACCTCGCCGTCACGGAGTGCGATCGCCCGTGGGAAGTAGCGCTGCACCACTTGCACCTGGTGCAATGAAGTAATCACCGTGATTCCAGCATCCTGGTTGAGGTGCGTCAGCAGTTCCATGACTTTTCGGGCTGACTCCGGATCGAGCGAGGCAATGGGTTCATCGGCCAGAATGATCTTTGCGCCCTGCATCAGACAACGGGCGATCGCCACTCGCTGTTGTTGTCCGCCTGAAAGCATTGAAGCCCGCTTATAAGCCTGTTCCAAAATGCCAACCCGCTCCAGCGCGGCCAATGCCTGTTCCCGTTCTGCTGGCGTAAACCAATGTAGGGCAGAACGCCAGGTTGAAACCTGAGACAAATGACCGACTAATACATTCTCAATAACCGTCAAACGACTAACCAAATTAAACTGTTGAAAGACACAGCCAATTTGACTACGAAGCTTCCGAACCTGGGGATGCAAAACCCCATTGGCTTGCAGCGGCGTTCCAAACACGGCCACCTCCCCACTATCGGCAAGCTGAAGCCCATTGATATTCCGCAGGAGCGTGGACTTTCCCGATCCCGATGCACCCACCAATGCGACCATTTCTCCTTCTGCAACGGAGAGATCCACGCTCTGCAGCGCAACCCGACCTTTGAAGACTTTTCTCAGTTGTCGAACTTCAACGGCAGGTAAACTTAATGGATTCCGCATAATTTGATGCATTCAAGTTCGGCTCCTAACCAGTAATTCAGCAGAGAAGAGCAAGATTGTGAATAGTCGAGATCAATGGGAACGCAGCGAATGCGCTGCGCCCTGATTCATCCCCAACAATCAACGTCAGAAAAGTGGTGTTGCAGATCGGGGCTATGAAATGCTGTGTGGCGGCTGCGCCGCCACACAGCATTTCATAGCTGAATTCAGCACCGCCAGAAAAGTCTATGCGATCGGCTCAAGATGAGTCAAATCGACATGGATGCCACCGAGATAGAGTTGATTCAATGTAAAATTGAATTGGTCTAGTCGATATAGATGACTAGACCAAATCGCTCCACGCTCATTGTGGGCGATCGCACTTAAGAATTTAGAAAGCGCAGGTTAAGCTTTGCTGAAGAAGAAGCCAACCCAGCAGCTTTGATTGAATTCAATTCGTAGCAATTTAAAATACAGTCAAGTAGGGTAAAGTGATGAAGCGAAACGAAACGCACCCTACTATAGATGTTGGTCGTTTTTCAAGCAATTATCGCTTCATGTTAATTTATGTGATTTCTTCATCGGAAATGCTTGCAGTGGCGATCGGGTTAATTCGGAGAGATTTGCGATCGCTCACCCAGACATCACCAAGACTTCCCGATGCGTTACGCTCCGCGAACCCATCCTACGGTTTTCCTTGCCAAGATTGCAGACTTTCAGAGATCAAGGGTAATGCGCTCGCTGCAATTAACCCTGCCGTGCAAATACTCATCACCTCATCTGCCCAATTCCAATGCAGCAACCAAATCAACAGCGCTGCGATCAGCACCCCGATCGAGCTAACGGTGTCGGCCATAGCATGAAGAAACGCGCCCCGGATGTTGAGATCGGCGTGGCTATGGGTGTGGAGTAGGGAAGCTGTCACGATGTTAAATCCCAAACCAACGATCGCCGTCAACAACATCGCTCCGCTCCACTAATCACCACCGGATGACCAATCTGAAAGCGTTGCACCGCTTCCCAGGTCACCCAGACCGCTAAGACTAGCAGGCTAAACCCATTTGCCGTTGCAGCGATGATTTCGGCTTTGTGGGTTCCGACCGTGCGATTCAGCGTAGAGGACTGAGCCAGCGCAGTCGCGGCTAGTGACAGCACCATTGCCAGACAATCAATGAACATATGCCCAGAATCAACCACCAGAACCAGGCTATTGCTCAGCCAGCCCACACCATATTCAATCAGCGAAAAACATGTGCAATGGGCACTATCGCACATTATGATACCCGCTCTTGCCTTATAATCCATGATTTATACCTTAAAAAACGATGACTATTGGCCTTCTGGAATCGGTTCCTTAATGATCGCTAAGCCTAAGGCAGCTTGTAAAAATAACTTGAGCAACTATTTGGTTCCTCTTGGTTGAATTCGGTAGTTCCAATCTCCATGAAATCGTCTTTTGTGTAAAGCAAT
>JALOOP010000550.1 GCA_025454315.1 Oculatellaceae cyanobacterium Prado106 | reverse complement strand
GAGGCACTTTTCAGCCCAGAGAACTGAGCAAATGAGGCTAAATTAGCCTGTTCAAGTGGCTGAAACCCGCATTCTCTCGTTACCCCCCTGAACGGTTACAGTGTTAAGTCCAGAAAGCCCCCCTTTCCCCTTTCCCCTTTCCCCTTTCCCCTTCCCCTCCCATGACCACTCCCCACGATCGCCTCGCCATCCCCCCCACGGCTACTGCGGCTGAAGCAAAAGCGGCCTATCATGCTAAACTGCGAGAATTTCCGGCGCATAGCCACCCGACGGAGTTTAAGGCTATCCGTGAAGCTTACGAAGCGATTCGGAAAGGGGAGGCTCAGAAGGCCGAAAGTTTTTTTAAGCCTCGTCCCTTGGAGGCTACGCTTGACCCTGATGCTTTGGCACAACTGCGATCGCGCGTCGTCACCCAAACCAAAGTCACTCTGGAAGACCTGATTCGAGAAACGTTTTAATCCAGTTCATCCTGATTTAAATTCAAGTTTGCAATATGGTCGATCGCCAAACCCTATTGGATCAACTGCTGGAGGCATTACAAACAGCCCCAGTCCCGCCTGAGCCTCTTGGAACTATCTTAGAATCCCCTGGAGACTCTTCGGGAGCATTCCCTGTTTCAGAGTCTGGGACAGCCTTTGATCCCTACCAGATGGTGGCTGAATGGACGGCTTTGCGGCAGGAAATGAAGCAGCAGGGGAAGCTCCTGCAAAACAGCCAAACTCTGCTGCAACAAGCTTTGACGAACCTGCAATCTGAGCAGGAACAGGCTCAGCAAGCGCAGGCGGCAACGCAGAACCAGAGTTTAGCCCAGGCCAACCAGTCGCAGAAATCACTGCTCAAGGATCTGCTGACCATTGTGGATGCTCTGGATCAGGCTTCAACCTACTGGCGATCGCAACTCACCCCCCTCGCTCCCAGTCCTGTCCCCGCCGAAAAATCCCTACCCGTTTGGAAGCGCTGGCTGCTCGGTTCATCCGCAGATAGTTCAGTGTCCCACGGCGCTCAGGAGATTCTGGCCAGCAATCAGCAGGGGATTGACCTGATTCGGCGATCGCTCCTCGACCTGCTGCGACAGCGCCAAGTCATCCCCCTCGAAGCTCAGGGGAAACCCTTTAATCCCCAGTCCATGTACGCCATTGGCCGCCAAATTAATCCAGACTTTGCTGAAAATACTGTCATTCAAGAAGTGGTCAAGGGATATTTATGGGGAGACGAAATCTTAAGAGAATCTCAGGTAATTGTCGCGGGTCGGAGTGAGGCGTGATACTGGGATGGGATGGAATGGGAGGGCGATTGCTGATGCTTTTTTAACCGCAGAGACGCAGAGACGCAGAGGAATTTGTTTTTAGGGTTCTCCACTTGGGTCGGGGCATGTCAGGTTATTGAATGCTTAGTCCTAATTGATTTGCAATGTGTCATGCGTTTGTTGATTACAATTAGCTGAGCATGGGGGATGGGTTGTCTATCTTTGGATTACGGGTTTTAGATCACGGAGCGTTAAAGGTCGGGCATGGTTGGTAGCTCCTAAATATTAATGGAAGATTAACGAACAAAACACGGCTGATTCTCAGCGTTTCACCCTCCTATTCACCCTTATAAAATCCTTTTTATTTCACCTATGAGTAAAACTGTTGGCATTGATCTGGGAACCACTAATTCTGAAGTGGCGATCGTCGAAAATGGTCAGGCGCGGGTCTTGCCGGGGGCGGATGGCGATCTGATTATGCCGTCCTGTGTGGGCTTTGATGACATGGGCAAACTTTTGGTGGGACGGGAGGCATTACGGCAGTATGCGGCGGCTCCCGATCGCACGGTTCGCTCGATTAAACGGTGGATGGGCACGGAGCATCAGACGGTGTTGCGAACTGGAGGGATTCAGTCTGATGAGACGAAGACCTATTTGCCCCATGAGATATCCGCGATTATTCTACGAGCCTTGAAGCAGCGCGCTGAGGATGCCTTGGGCGACACTGTGACTCAGGCTGTGATTACTGTCCCCGCCTATTTCACCGATGCTCAGCGGCAGGCAACCAAGCTGGCTGGAGAAATTGCTGGATTAGAAGTTTTACAGATCATCAATGAGCCGACCGCAGCGGCTTTGGCCTATGATGCGCGATCGGAAGAAACCGAGCGAGTCCTGGTTTACGATCTGGGCGGCGGCACCTTTGATGTTTCGGTGGTGGAGATCACGGGCGAGGTCACCGAAGTGCTGGCCAGCCACGGCAACAACCAACTGGGGGGCGATGACTTCGATCGCCGTCTCTACCTGTACCTGGCCGATCGCTTCCGCGAAACCCATGGGGTTGCGGTTCCCGACGATGCCGCCACCCAAGCCCGCCTGATTCGCGCCGCAGAACAAATCAAAATTACCCTCAGCCACCATGCCTTTGCCTCGGTTCGAGAAGCCTTTTTGGGCAGCAAAAACCAGACCGCGCTCCACCTGGAACTAGAAGTCGCCCGCTCGGACTTTGAAGACCTGATTCGTCCCCTGCTCGAAGAAACCCTGGAGGCAATCGACCGCGCCCTGGCCGATGCCGACCTCAAGCCCGAAGACCTCGATCGCATCATCCTGGTCGGCGGTTCTACCCGCATTCCCCTAGTGCAGCAAATGGTAGAGGAGCATCTCGAACAGCCGCCTACCGACGGTGTGCAACCGGATCTCTGTGTTGCATTAGGAGCCGCGCTGCAAGCCGGGGTTCTCTCGGGTGAAGCCGTTGAGGCCATCCTGGTGGATGTCATTCCCCATTCGCTGGGCATTGAAGTGGCAGCGCAAACGCCTATGGGCGTTATGCCTGGCTTCTTCAGCGTGATTATTCCGCGCAATAGTGTGGTGCCCGTTTCCCGATCGGAGGTCTACTCCACCGCCTCCGACCATCAAGAAACCGTCGAGATCAATATCTTTCAGGGGGAACATGCGATCGCCGAAGAAAACGTCCCTCTGGGTTCCTACCGCATCGAAAAAATTCCGCCCCGCCCTGCAGGCAGCGTCCAGGTCGAAGTCCACTTTGACTTTGACTTAAGCGGCATGCTGACCGTCACCACCACCGAAAAGGGCAAAGGCCAACAGGGCACGCTCATCGTCAGCGGTGCCGGAATTCAGCGGATGTCCAGCCACGAAATTTCCCAGGCTCAGGCCGAACTGGAATCCCTCTTCCAATCCGACGAAGCAGGCGACACGCCCGACACGCCTCCCCTCGACCCCGCCCTCGAAGACCTGCTCAACCGCGCCTACCAAACCCTCCCCACCCTCGAAACCGACCAGGCGCAAGAACTCGAAGATCTTTTAGGGCAACTGGAAGCGGCGATCGCCAGCCAATCCCCCGCCCTCGCCCAAGTCCAGGAAGAAGTCTCCGATTTCCTCTACTACGCCAGCACCGCCCAAGGCTAGGAAGCCTCACCCATGAAATGCCCCGTCTGCAACGCCGTCTATCGCCCCGTCCCTACCCAGTCCTGCCGCCGCTGTGGGACGGATTTATCCGATCTGATTCAGCTTCACGATCGCGCCCTTTGGCATTATCAACAGGCGATTCAATCGTTCACAGCAGGCGATTACCCCCAGGCTCTCACCCAAAACCAGCAGGCTCTGGCGCTCCATTCCCAAAATGCTGACTTCCATGCGTTCGCAGGGCAACTCTTGGCTTTGCAAGGACAGTGGGGAGGGGCGATCGCAGCCTGGAACCAAGCCCAATCCCTCGATCCCCAACACCCCACCGCCCAAACCTATCTCCACCTCCTCGACCAAATTCGAGCGGCTTCATGAAAAATTAAGGTGATCATTCGCTGTAATTCTAGAAGTTAGATGCTGTTGGCGAATTCCAAAAATCTTGTAGCCGCAGGGTTTAGCACTCAAGAACCTGAAATGGCTACGCTCCATGTCCGCCCGCGAATGAATTGCGGGCTAATCGGCAAAACCCATTAAAATGGGTTGAAAGGCATGTCCAGATAGCTTTCCAGCCTCCGCAGTCCATTTCAATGGACTTTGGGCTAATAGCCCGTGATTCATCTACGGGCGGGCTGGAAACGAAGCC
>JALOOP010000139.1 GCA_025454315.1 Oculatellaceae cyanobacterium Prado106 | reverse complement strand
CGCTAACGGTGACTTCCTGCACCGTCCAATTCTCGATCGCATCTCCCCCCAACGCCAAAAACCGAAACGGTTCCCCTTGCAAATCCACCACCACGTTTTCCAACTTCCCTAAACCCTCTCCCGTCGCCTTCAGATAAGCCTCTTTCTGAGTCCAGGCACGAAAGAACAGTTGCTGTTTTGCGGGAGCAGGAAGCGTCTGGATGATGGCGGCTTCCTGCGGCGAGAAAAACCGCTGCGCGAGTGAATCAGCATCAATTGGACGGAGATATTCCAGGTCAATGCCAACGCGACGATTAAGGGCGATCGCCACCAAGGCCATCCCCTGCGAATGAGACACATTAAAATGCAGCGTTCCTTCCGGGTGTGGGTTGACGAGTGTGGGTTTACCCCGATCGCCATAGACAAACTCCAGCATTTCCGGAGCAACTGCTAAGTGCTGACCCAAGAGCGATCGCAGCATCCCCCGAGCCACGATAAATTTGTGGCGATCGCGCTCAAACCGAAAGCGATCGCCCCTAGCCTGCTCATCCGAAGACAAACTCGCATAAAGTTCTTCGATGGGATGGATGGGGCGATCGAGATCAATCTGCCAAATCTGCACCCTATCGGCCTGTAGCGAAGAAATAGAACCCATAACTCAAACAACAACCTCAAAAAAATATAAGATGACAAGAACCACCGTTCCCATCATCTCATCTCTCCATCCCCCTACTATTGCCTCGGCAATGAAAGAGAATGCGACAACTAAATTGAAAGCAGGGTGTGGGGTGCTTCGCACCCCACACCCTGCTTTCAATTTAGTTGCCAAGGCAATATTTCCCTATCTCCCTTGATCCCCCACCAATGCAGGCAACTGCGATTCTTCTAGAGCGTTGTGGTGGATGGGAATCTCGATCGTAAAGGTTGAGCCTTTGCCCAGTTCAGAGGTACAGGTCAACCTGCCGCCATGCTTTTCAACGACAATCTGATGGCTAATACCTAGCCCTGTGCCTTTGCCAATGGGTTTAGTCGTGAAGAAAGGATCAAAAAGTTTATACAGCGTTTCGGTGCTGATTCCAGTGCCATTATCTGAGATTTGAATCGATACCCAGTCGGACTCTATGACCGTGGTTTGAATCTGAATCTGGGGAGAAAGATCGGCATTCTGCTCCATCGATTCATCGAGGGCATCAATTGCGTTGCTGAGGAGATTCATAAACACCTGATTGAGTTGCCCAGGGTAGCAGTTGACGGAGGGCAATTCTCCATAGGATTTAATCACCTTGATCTCGGGCATATCTGGCTTTGCCTTAATCCGGTGATGCAGAATCATCAGCGTGTTGTCGAGTCCCTGGTGCAGGTCGGCTTGCTTAAATTCGGCCTCGTCTAGGCGGGAGAAGTTGCGGAGCGAGAGGACAATTTCACGAATGCGATCGGCTCCCATCCGCATGGAATCCAAGACTTTTGGCAAATCTTCCCGAACAAAGTCAAAGTCAATGTCTTCGATCTTTTCCTGAATCTGAGGATGGCTTGACAGATCGACGGTCTGGTAGCAATCGACTAAATCGAGCAGATCCTGGACATACTGCTGGGCAGGAGAACAGTTGCCGTAGATGAAATTAATCGGATTGTTAATTTCATGGGCAATGCCTGCCACAAGCTGTCCCAGCGAAGACAGCTTTTCCTGCTGCAAAAGCTGCATATGCGCCATCTGCAATTCCAAAGTCCGCTCCGCCACCTTTGCTTCCAGGTCAGCCGCAGCATTCTGAAGTTGACCGTTTTGCGTCTCTAGCTGCTGCGTCAAACGCCGAATCTGGAGATGCACCTTCACCCTGGCCATCACTTCTTCATGCTGGAAGGGTTTAGTGATGTAATCGACGGCTCCCACATTGAGTCCTTTGACCTTGTTCTCGGTTTCCGAGAGCGCCGTCATAAAGATCACGGGGATTTCCTGAGTCATGGGATCGGCCTTGAGGCGGCGACAGGTTTCAAACCCATCGATTCCCGGCATCATCACATCCAGCAAGATGAGATCGGGCAAATTGTTCCGGGCTTGCTCAATACCGCTGACACCCTCCATTTCTACTAGGACTTCGTAGCCTTCGCCACTCAGCGCGCTGTACAGCACTTCTAGATTGGTGGGTGTGTCATCAATAATGAGAATCGTGCCATCCGAGTTGGGGTTCAACATGATAAGTTCTGTCTAAGAGTTTTGAATTAACTCGTGACGTTCCGAAGCAGAGTCTTGGAGGAATTGACGAATTTTTTGAATGTTGAAGCCTTTGGCCAGTTGGTCGAGATGATCGACAAAGGGTTGATACTCAGCATTCAATTGGGAAATATTCTTCAATTCTTCTTGGATTCCTTTGATTTGTCCTTTTCTGGCATATTCCAACAGCGTCACCAATTCTGCTGAGGGCGGAATCACCATAGCATCATTAGAGACAGCCGGACGGCTAGGTGTGACATCCAGGGCTTCATCGATCCATTCCAGATTGAGATGCTGGGCAATCATACTGTAAAGAACATTGACCTGAACGGGTTTGGGCAGGAAGTCATTGCCGCCTTCGCTGATGCTCTTTTGGCGATCGTATTCAAACACACTCGCCGAAGAAATGATCACAACCGTGTCTTTCAAATCCTCGATCGCCCGCAGTTGATTCAGCATTTCCCACCCGTTCATCACAGGCATCGACAAATCGCAAACAATCAGATCCGGGTGATGCTTCTGAGCCTGTTCCAGCCCGACTTTGCCATTCTCCGCCTCCAGCAGGGTAAACCCAATGGGTTCTAACAACTGGACAATCACCGATCGGTTTTCGGGATAGTCGTCCACCACCAGCACGGTGCGGCGATCGCCCTTGTACCCCGTAATGCGCTTGTTTTGGGCGATCGCACTAGCCCGCACCCAATCCTCAGCCAAGGCACAGCTAAAGCCAAACTCAAACACACTGCCCACGCCTGCCTCACTGGACACTTGCAGTGCGCCACCCATGGTTTCTACAATTTTCTGGCTAATGGTCAAGCCCAGTCCGGTGCCTTCTCGCTGTTTCTCTACGCTGCCCACTTGTTCAAACGGCAGGAAGATTTTTTCCAGTTGGGCGGGTGTCATGCCCACACCCGTGTCGATAATTTGGAACTGCAAGTGGCAAGCTTCCCGGTTGTCTGCCAGAGGATTTTCTGGCTCGACGATGACTTTCAAGGTCACCTGACCGTTGTCGGTAAACTTGACCGCATTGCCCAAAAGATTGATCAACACCTGGCGCAGCCGTTTCTCATCCACGACCACACCCACGGGCAGATCGGCAGGCGGTTCGTAGCAAAACTCAATGTTCTTTTGTTCGGCTTTGATGCGACAAATTTCTACCACGCCTTGCAGCAAGGAGGGCAAGTGGCAGGGGTTTTGATGCAGTTCTAATTTACGCGCTTCAATCTTGGAGAGATCCAGCACATCGTTGATCAAGGTCAGCAAGTGAGAACCGCATTGGTCAATGATCTTCACGCCGCGCAGATCCTGTTCGGCCATGGAACGCGATCGCTGCAAAATCTGGGCATAGCCCAAAATCCCATTCAGCGGGGTTCGCAGTTCATGGCTCATGTTGGCCAAAAAGTCACTCTTGGCCTGGTTCGCTGCATCGGCTGTCTGCATCGCTTGCTTCAATTCAACCGTCCGCTCTTCAACGCGAATCTCCAGTTCTTCAAATGAACTCTTGAGTTGGGCGGTCATCTGGTGGAAGGACTTGGTGAGTACGTCCAGTTCGTCTGCGCCTTGGATTTCTTGCGATCGCTGTTTCTGCTCTACAGGGGCATTGGGATCGGCGTTGAGACGTTGCGATCGCGCTTCATCCATTTCTGCAAGTTTGCGACACTCGTCCAAAATGGGTTCTAATCGTCGATTCAACTGTCGGACAAACAGGGTGACCACCAGAGACAACACCAAACCTGCTCCCAGTGCACCTCCGACGGTAATGGATAGCACAGGGACTAGTACCACAGATTGCGGGACAACCGCTAACATCACCCAATGAGTGCCTTCAACCCGCTGATAAGCCCAGTATTTCCCTTCTGCAAAAATCAACCCAGTATTTTCCTTACCAATGTGTTGCCAGACATTTTGCAGTTGTGGAATATCTTTGAAGGTTGCTAAAGCTTTCGCCTTTTCAGGATTCGGAGGATAGGCTAGGAGATTGCCCTTCTCACTTAGAATTGCAAAATAGCCATCTCCCCAGCCGGATGGTGCTTTGACTTCCTGCGTCAATGCCGTAACGTTAATGTCTAATCCAACCACACCCAAAAGCTTATTCTTGTCATTTAGGACAGGAGCCGTGACTGTTGTTAGGGCAATTTTTGACCACTCATAAGGCTCCATCCAGATAGCTTTGCCAGCTTTAACGGGAAGGGTAAAATACTCCTGATTTAAACAGGTTGGATCGAGTTCACAAACATCAGTTTGTCGAATATTACTGTAGGGAGCGGCTAATGGCTTGCCGACTTGATCAGGAACTTGTTGATCAATGAAGAAGTAGGGCCAGTAGAGCTGGCGATCGGGGAGAACGGCGGACGTAGCTTGACCAAAGCCAACCCCCATTGTGAGCGATGATCGTTGCTTAAGAATTTCAAGGATGATCTTCTCATAGGCAGCCGGGTCTTTATTCTCAATGTAATTCATGGTTTTAGCTGCGGCCACCACGCTAAGCATGGTTTGCTCAGCGCTGGCAAGTTTCCCTTCGATCGAACTCACCTGCGTGCTAAGGTTACCTTGAATTTCACTCTTAGCTCGACTTTCTAATGCCTGGTAAAAGAAGTATGCCATACTTCCCAAACCGACCAAAGCACCACTCAAGACATAGAAAAATAGCCTTGAACCAATCGAATTTCGGGTAGTTTTCTGCATAGATCTCGAAGAATCACTGATTTCAAATCACTTATTTAGTATTCCCTTGAAACGAACTTCACTCACTCCTTACAATTCTCACCGAGATTGAATTTAAACTGATCAGAAGTTTGCGTATTCATTCAGATGCAGAATACGTTTATGAGACAGATAAAGTTTTCAAAATCAGCCCTCATCTCATATTTGTTTCTGAGTGTGAAACTGAAGATGTTATAGGACTGATTTCAGCATCACAAGAGTTGGCATAGGTCATTTGAGGCTGTCGATTTAACTCGGGGAGAGGGGATGGAAGGAAACCACTGCGAATGAAATAGGAGAAGTAAGTGTTGAGGAGCTTCCCATCAATGGGTGGACAAACAATAGAGGTGTTAGCTAGACCGTCGATCGTATTGAGACAATCAAAAGATTGGGAAGACATGAGAAATGTTTCTAAGTAGGTCATTTGTGTCTGTTGCGACCTATCTCGAATAAACAAAGACAAGAGTGGACTCAAAGCATTCTCATAACTATCTGCGGCTTTAAACAGTTGGGCTTGCCACTCCTCATGAGACAAAAGTTTGATCGGATAGCCAAAACTCCGAATTTCACTGATGAGCTTACTCCAGAGTACGGTGTGCGGGTTGACGATATGAAACGTTTTCCCTAAAGACTGTTGCTGTCTGGACAGATAGACAATGGCTTTACTCGCATAATCGACCGGAATCATATTGACCCATTGATTGAGATCAGGAGCAGACTCAAGCTGAATCATTCCTTTGATAATTCGGCTCATCAGGTCGTTAGTTTGCACAACTCCAGTTTGACTGTGCCCAGTGATCATCCCCGGGCGGTAGATGCAGACGGGAATCCCCCTAAGCTGAGCTGCCATCACCAGTTTCTCTGCGACCCACTTGGTTTGGGCGTAGCCTTTATCGAGATCTTGTCCCGAACCAAGATGCTGGTCTTCTCGGATAGTTTTGATTCGCGTAGCCAGAGCAGAACGAAAGACATCAGTTGTTGAGATGAAGTTGACGGCTGTGTTTTTGCCTTGACTAGCTAATCTTAAAACTTCCCGAGTGCCTAGTACATTGGCAGAGCGAAGTGAAGCATAGGGATACACCAAATTGACTGATGCGCCGTTGTGGTAGATTAAATCAAGCTGACTAGCAAGTTCCTGAAACTGCTCATCCGTTAACCCAAAGGAAGGGAGTGCCAGATCACCCACGATCGGTATAATGCGGGAGGTGAGTTCACCGCTCCAAAGCATGTATCGTTCTAGATTGGCTTGCAGTCTGACACGGCCTGCCTCAACATTTTCCGCTCGCACCAGACAGTAAATGGTGGCTTGGGTTTGCTGGAGTAATTCGTGTAGTAGAAATGCCCCTAGAAAGCCTGTTGCACCCGTCAAAAAGATAAATTCTGGTTCAAGTGCAAGTGGATTAAATGCCTCGGCAGGTTGGATGGCTGCATCAAGGACAGACTCAGCGGATAAATCGACGATCGCCATCGTTTCTTCAACCAGAGCTGGATTGTGAATACCTTTGACGATATTGATCGCCTTGATTAACCCTAGAATCGTAGGTTCTTTCAGAAGATAAAAGAGCGGTAGTTTGATCTGAATAGCTTCTTCGATTTGAACTAGAAGTTGGGTTGTAAGGAGAGAATGTCCACCCAATTCAAAGAAATTATCATGCACCCCAATTTGCTCAATTTCTAGCACTTGTGCCCAGATAGAAACAAGCTGTTCTTCCAGTAGTGTGGAGGGAGCAACATAGGCTGCCGAGAGAACAGGACGTTCCTTTTTAGGATCGGGAAGAGCACGCCGATCGATTTTGCCATTGGCAGTCAACGGAAGGTTTTCTAGAAGAACAAAGGTTGACGGCACCATATAATCAGGAAGTTTTTCCTGCAGAAACTTCCTCAGTTGAGGAACCAGAGTTGTCTTCTCGTCTACCCTCAACGGATTATTGGCATAGGTCTGCCAGGATCTGAGTGCTAAGGGTAATTCTGGTAAAGCAAACCGTTCACCCTCCATTTCTACAATTGATAAATGTCTCAAGATGATGTCATAGGTGCCTAACTCACCTTGTTCTGACCAGGTGATGTAAGCATGATAAGAACATTCATGGCTGAGTTGCCAAAACGCTTCAGGATGAACTCCGTTCTGAGATAAAAGCTTTAAGGTTTGTTGGAGTGTTGCGATTGGGGTTGATGGATCAACATTGGCTAATGTGTCAGCAAGTTCGATCTCAGCCAAGAATCGTGAATTCGGGACGCCACTAATTCTAATCCGATCGGGTTGTTCGGTCTGGATGAACTGACGAAGTTTGCTAATGGATAAATCCTCTTGTTTCCAGTCTAAGATGGGGGGGGCTGCAATCTGCATGACTGGTGTTTCTAAATGCAGAATCACATCTGAACGAAATCGGGTTAGCTCGTCCTGAGAGTAACCTCTTTCTAGTTGTGTTTGAATATGACTGATTCGAGGTAGATGAACTTGTAATGCTCTGAAGAAATCAGGATGAAGAACCAATTCTTTATCCTGAGCAATTCTTGCTTGAATCTGTTTCTGGAGTTGCCCACAGGTGGAGGAAGCAGCTATATGCCTGATTTGAATGCCAGCGTGAAAGGCTTCGAGCAGGTTCAAATTCCGCACATCACCAATAAAGATCTGTCCCCCTGGCTTCACCAGTGAAGTCACTTGCTCCATGACCTGTACTAGATAGTCCACATCTGGAAAATATTGAATGACAGAGTTGATGACGACAGTATCAAACTGATGAAGGGTAAATTCACCTAATTCATGGGCTGTTTTTTGAGCAACTGCAACATGTGATAGATGAGGTTTTTGTTGAAGTTGCTGTTGAATATTACCGATCGCCTCGGCAGAAATATCCATGCCAAAGTAGGACTCACAGTGGGGGGCAATGCGGAAGAGAAGCATCCCCATACCACACCCAATTTCCAGAACATGCCGTGGCTGTAGGGATAAAATTCGTTCCACGGTTGTATCAACCCAAATTTGCACCTCATGGGCAGGCATCGGTAAATCTGTAAAGCTGTCAATCCATCCTGTACTGTTTAAGGTTGGATCGCTGGCGTTATCGGATTGGCTATAGGTTGCACTCCAAACATCTTTCCACTGTTGGAGCTTCCCCTCGGAAAATTGATTTGATGCATCCAATTCCGATTGTGTTTTGGGAACCACATAGGCCACGAGACTTTTATTGCCGTGCGTATCCTCTCTTGCAATAATGGTGCCGTCCCTGACACTGTCGTGCTGGTTGAGGGCAGCTTCCACATCTCCCAGTTCAACCCGGAAACCTCGAATCTTAACTTGATGGTCAATTCGACCCAAACATTTGAGATTCCCATCGGGTAGATAAACCGCTAAATCTCCAGTTTTGTATAACTTTGCTTGGGGATCAGGGCTGAAGGGGTTGGCAATAAATTTCTCAGCAGTTAAATCTGGACGTTTAAAATACTCCCTTGCTAGGCCAACTCCTCCAATATAAATCTCTCCAGGAACACCGATTGGCGCTAGATTCAGCGGGTCTTCTTTTCGACGAGCGGGTTCTTCAATTAGGTAAATTTGAGTGCCAGGCAAGGGACGGCCAATCGGAGGAATTTCATCGAAGCCTTTTGGGATGAGGGCAACGGTTGAATAGGTTGTGTCTTCACTAGGTCCATACAAATTGAAGACTTGCTCGATGTGGTCAAGTTGGTAAAGCTTTTGCACCAAGGCGTTTTGCAGTGGTTCTCCAGCTAAATTAACGGTTTTGACTGAAGTTGGGATACCATTGACGCGGATCAGCGCGGCGATCGCCGACGGTACTGTATTGATCAAGGTAACCTCTGAAGCCGCAGGCAGATCCGGCAATTGCAGCGCATTCTGAGCCAGGATAACTTTACCACCGCAACTTAGAGTAACAAAAAGCTCGAAAATGGAGAGATCAAAACAGAGTGATGTCGAGGCTAAGACACCTGCTAACTGTTCAGGGGTGAAAAACGCCTTGGCCCAACTGATGAACGCAGTTGTGTTTTGGTGTTCGATTGCTACCCCTTTTGGGACTCCTGTGGAACCAGAAGTATAGATTAAGTAGGCCAAATGATTGCCCTGAACTTCACTGACTGGGTTCGTTAGCGGTTGTTGCTCATAGGGCTGACTACCATTGAGTTGCAGGGTGTGTCCTTGATGTTGGGGAATGGTCTCCAACAAGCTGGTCTGGGTAATCAGAATCGGCAGTTGGGTATCGTCAAGAACAAATTTTAATCGCTCTTGAGGATAAGCCGGATCAAGTGGAACATATGCCCCACCTGCCTTTAGAATCCCCAGGAGCGCAATTACCATTTCGAGCGATCGCTCCACACATACCCCCACCAACACTTCGGGTTTCACGCCTAAGCTTTGCAGATAATGCGCCAGTTGGTTGGCTCTTTCATTCAACTCACGATAAGTCAGGTACTGATCTTGGAACACAAGGGCGATCGCATCCGGTGTTTGAGCGGCTTGTTGTTCAAACAGTTGATGAATCGAATTTGTGGCTTGTTGAAAAGACATTATTGACTCCATGAGTGAAGAATCACTCGATCCAATGAAAGAGTGAGGAACGAGTGGCAAAAACAATTGAAATTAGAATTGAACCGTTGTTAATAACAAATAAACTGTTTACAATAGCAGTGAACACAGCGAGAATACAATCAGTTCACCGAGATAGATGCGATCGAGAACAATCTAGCGAACCGAAATAGACAGGCGAAATTAAGGACTTAGAAAGTCTAAAGCAAAGTCTCAAACTGATTTTGAGGTGAAACTGATTTTGAGGAGAAGAAACATCCTCGAACTTTTCCCCATCCAATATTTCTTGGATACGAGAGATGTATTTACGATTCCCAACTGGCTATTAGTCGTAACGAAAATCTAGAATTAAGAGAAGACAGCCTGTTCTACAAGGTAGACTAAGCTAAATCCTCTATTATGCAATAGATTTCCCATTTACCCTTCAAACAGGTCTAAGTTAAGCCTTTAACGACAAAGGATGTCATTCATTGCGAGGTAGAAGCCTATTCTCTGAGCAATGTACTGTGTCAAATGGACGACTGATATCCGTAGATTTTCTAATTCTTGGGCAACTGTTTCTTGAGGCATTGACCTTTTCTGCAAGGCACAGCGAATTCACGGACTCAGGGGCAGGATCGGGTGTTGCAGCAGTCAGAGTTGCGGTTAGAACATTGAGGCGCAAAGAGAAAATGTTGAGGCGTCAAGGGAAAGCGCTGAGAGATAAAGTCAGAATGTTCAAGGTCAAAGTAAAACCATTGAAGGATAAAGGCAGAATTTTCACGGTCAGGAGTGAAAACGATCAGAGTGAAAACGATCAGAGTGAAAGTGAAAACGATCGGGGTTAGGAGTGAAAACGGTGAGGGTAAAATTGAAAACGATTGGGGTAGAAGGTAAGAACAATGAGGGTAAAAGTGAAAACGGTCTGAGTCAGAGTGAAAACGTTCAGGGGCAAAGTGAAAAGGATGAGGCTCAGAGTGAAACCGTTGAAGCTTAAAGAATCAGCATTCGGGTTAGGGGAGGTGTCAGGACTAAAGTCCTCACTACGAACAGGCTGGTAGTAAGGACTTTAGTCCTTACGATGGTGAGCATCGCCGTAATACACCCGGAAATAATCAGGGTTCAGAAAATTGTCCTCTGAGATATCCCAGAGGATGGATGGGGCAGAAAGGCGGACGGGGTAGAGGTGAAGCAGGAGGCTTAGGCTTCGACTTCGGAGAGTTCTAGCCAGCGATCGGTCGATTGGTCAATCAAGTGTTCCAGTTCGGCTAAGCGTTCGGACATTTTTTGAATATCGGTGAAGCCGTTGGGTGGGTTTTGGTAGAGGTTTTTTTCCAGTTCGGCCTTTTCGGTTTCCAGTTGGGGGATTTGGACTTCCAGGGCTTCTAGCTCTCGCTTTTCTTTGTAGGAGAGTTTGCGGTTGCGGGGGGCTGGCGGTTTTTCCTGGGGTTCTGTTGGTTTTTCTGCGACTCGGGTGTTCTTGTCAGGTTTCGCCTCTTGCGTTTGCTCTTCTTCGGCTTTGATGTAGTCCAAATAGACGGAATAGTTGCCGGGATATTGGCGGATTTCGCCGCCCGGTTTGAGGGCAAAGATGAAGTCGATGGTGCGATCGAGAAAGTAGCGATCGTGCGATACCACAATGACACAGCCGTTGAAGTCTTCCAGGTATTCTTCTAGAACGGCCAGGGTTTGGACATCGAGATCGTTGGTCGGTTCGTCCAGGATGAGGACATTGGGGGCAGACATCAGCACGCGCAGCAGGAAGAGACGGCGTTTTTCGCCGCCGGAGAGTTTGTGGATGGGGGCGTACTGCTGGTTGCCGGGGAAGAGGAAGCGCTCCAGCATTTGGGAGGCGGTGATGACGGAACCATCCGAGGTTTTGACCAGTTCGGCGACTTCTTTAAGGTAGTCGATGACGCGCTGCTCGGGGTTGAGGCTGAGGTCGTCGGAGTGCTGGTCGAAGTAGCCGATGTGGATGGTGCTGCCGAGTTCGACGGTGCCGGAGTCGGGGGTGACTCGTCCGGTGATCATGTCCATCAGGGTGGATTTCCCGGCTCCGTTGCCGCCGATGATGCCGATGCGGTCTTCGGGGCTAAATTCGTAGGTGAAGTCTTGGATGAGGGTGCGATCGCCATACCCCTTAGACACATGGGCCAGATCAATCACCTTTTTGCCAATGCGGCGGCCTGCGGTGGAAATTTCGACTTTGCCCTGAGCCACTTTGAAGTCTTTGTTTTGCATATCCCGGATGCGATCGATCCGGGCTTTTTGCTTGGTGCTACGGGCTTTGGGGCCGCGTTTGAGCCATTCTAGCTCTCGTCGCAACACGCCCTGGTGTTTGCGCTGGCTGCTGACGGCAGAATCTTCCATCAGGGCTTTTTTCTCCAGATAGTAGGAGTAGTTGCCGTCATAGGTGTAGAGGTCGCCCCGGTCGATTTCCAGGATGCGGTTGGTGACGCGGTCGAGGAAGTAGCGATCGTGGGTAATCAGCAAGAGCGCTCCCCGGTAGCGGTTGAGGTAGCTTTGTAGCCATTCCACAGATAAGGCATCCAGGTGGTTGGTCGGCTCGTCCATCAGCAGCACCTCGGGTTCGGAGAGGAGGGCGGCGGCCAGGGCGATGCGCTTGCGATAGCCGCCGGAGAGGTTGCCGATGGTGGCGCTGAAGTCTTCGATGCCGAGTTTGGTGAGGATGATTTTGGCGTTGGTTTCCAGATCCCAGGCTCCGATCGCATCCATTCGCTGAGAGAGGGTGGCGAGTTTGGACATGAGGGCATTGCTGTCGCCCTGGTGATGCGCCAATTTGTCAGAGACTTCTTCATATTCGCGCACTAGAGCCATTTGTTCGCCGCTGTCGGCAAAGACTTGCTCCAGGACGGTGCGGTTTTCGTCGAGGTCGGGCTGCTGGGGCAGGTAGACGATGCGGGTGCCGGAGTTGACCAGGATTTGCCCTTCGTCGATCGGTTCGAGTCCGGCGATCATCTTCAGGAGGGTGGATTTGCCGGAGCCGTTGGTGCCGATGAGGCCGACTTTGTCGGTGCTATTGAGGCTGAAGTTGGCATCTTTGAGGATTTCCTTGATACCAAAATCCTTTTTTACACTTTGTAAAGTAAAAATGCTCATGGGAATGCTTCTTGCTCAAAAGACAGGGACGGGAGATTGGGATGGGACACAAAACTCCACTCTGAACCTTAGCACTTGTGGCGGGGATTCGACAGGGCAAAAGGTTGGATCATCGTCAGTGGTGGGAAGAGGGGCGATCGCTACATCCTACGACCCATCCATTACAATTGCGACCCATCCATTACAATAAGGATGTTCTCCTCGTGAAATCGGGTTGATTTAGCCTCATGGTTGACACCTCACGCCCCATTCCACCTTCCCCTCCAGTTGATTCTCCTCCAGTTGACACCTCTCCAGTTGACTCCTCTCCAGTTGACACCTTTCCAGTTGATTACCCTCCAGTTGACTCCCCTCTAGTTGACTACCCTGAAAGCGACGGGCAACCCATGACCGAGAGCGATGCCACCCGCAATTATTTGGTTTACTGTGTCGAGGCACTGCGGTTATTTTTTCAGGGGCGTTCTCAGGTTTATGTGTCTGGAAACCTGTTCATCTACTACGAAGAGGGCAATCCCAGGAAAAATATTTCGCCCGATGTTTTTGTCGTTTTTGGAGTGAGCAAACGACAGCGAAGAAGCTACAAAGTCTGGCAAGAGGGCGGAAAGCTCCCGTCTTTTGTGCTAGAAATCACCTCCAAGACGACTCGCAATCAAGACGAAAACCAAAAGCCAGAACTCTACGCCAATTTAGGCATTCAAGAATATTTTCAGTATGACCCAACGGGCGACTATCTCAATCCTCAGCTAAAGGGACGGCGCTTAGTAAATGGCCAGTACGAAGCGATTCCAGCGACCCATTTAGCCGATGGAACAACGGTCTTACAGAGTCAAACCCTAGGACTCGACCTGCGGCTATTGCCCATCTCACAAGCGACCCTCAATTTTCCAGGCGTGCCCATGCGGGAACTGAGACTTTTTGATCCACAAACGCAAACAAAACTCCTGAACTACCAGGAGTCAGATGCCGCCAGAGTCGCAGCGGAACAATTGGCCGAAGAGGAAAGACAACGCGCAGCACAGGAAGCCCTACGCGCCGATGAAGAGCGACAACGCGCAGAACAGGAAACCCTACGCGCCGATGAAGAGCGACAACGAGCAGAACAGGAAACCCTACGCGCAGAAGCAGCAAGACAACGCGCAGAACGAGCGGAACAGCAGCTAGCAGAACTCTTGGAACAACTGCGATCGCAATCCGATAACCCCTAGAACCAGACCACCCCTAACCCATCCCGCTCTCAGCCAACGTCTACTTTTGGAACATCTCTGAAACATTTCTGGAATATTTCTGGAATATTCCTGGAACATCTCCGGAGATATTCTGTCTTTAGAAGGATCTCTGGCGATCGCCCCCTCGTTGCGATTCTTAACCGTATTCCTGGGGAAGGTTCGGTAAACTTTGATGCTGGTAAGTCTTCCTTCCTCATCCATCCATGATCCAATCCTCTCGACGAGAAATCCTGAGTGCCCTGGCCTGGGGCGGTGGTCTGCTGTCAGCGGGTTTAGTGACCGCTACAAAAGCCGCCAAGGCGCGAACCACTCCGGAACTCCCACCGATCGCAGTCATAGCCCTCAACCGCATGGCCTTTGGGGCGAGGCCGGGAGATGGGGAACGGGTGCAGCAGATGGGATTTGCAGCCTATGTGGAGGAGCAGTTGTATCCCCAGGAGGGGGAAGATGCGATCGCCCAAGATCGTCTCGCTAACGCCCGACTGCGGATTGAGTACGAAGCCGGACAGAATTATCCCGCGCTCCAGGAAGATCGTCCCTTGAGAACATTGGATGCGCCTCTGTCACAGTTGTGGCCGCTCACAGACTATAACCAGAACCATTACGCGGAATGGATGCGTCCGGTCGAAGAAGTACGGGCTGCCACCTGGATTCGGGCGATCTATTCCCAGTGGCAACTGCGGGAAGTGCTGGTGGATTTTTGGCACAATCATTTCAATGTCAATGCCTACATGGGCGATAGCCGAGTCAGCGTTGCGTTTCCCGCCTATGACCGGATGATCCGACAAAATTGCTTCGGCAACTTTCGCACGCTATTGGAAGGCGTGGCCAAAAGTCCGCCGATGCTGGTTTACCTCAATAACGCCAGCAGCAAAGCCAGCCCCGCTAACGAAAACTATGCGCGGGAACTCTTGGAGCTTCATACGCTGGGGGTAGAGCATTATTTCAATGATCTGTACGATCGCTGGCAATCTGTCCCCGGTGCCACTCAAGGACGAGCCGAGGGTTACATTGACCAGGATGTGTATGAGGCGGCACGAGCGTTTACCGGGTGGGCGATCGCAGACGGCACCCAAACCGAAGGCAACACCTTCCCCAACACGGGCGAATTCTACTACTACGAAGCCTGGCACGACAGTTACCAAAAGCGATTCTTAGGCGTTGAGTTTCCGCCCAATCGTCCGCCCTTAGCAGATGGTTATCAAGTTCTGGATCTAGTCGCCGCTCATCCGGGAACAGCGCAACATCTCTGCACCAAACTCTGTCGGCGATTGGTCGCGGATCATCCTCCAGCCTCGCTGGTGAACCAGGCCGTACAAACCTGGATGAATGCTCAGCAAGCCCCGGATCAAATCTTGCAGACGGTGCGGACGATTTTGCGGTCTGCCGAATTTACCCAAACCTGGGGACAGAAGGTGAAACGCCCTTTTGAACTGGTGATTTCCTTTTTTCGTGCCACTGAAGCAGACTTCAGGTTTACGCCTCAGTGCAGCTACATTCTGGATACGATGGGGCAATCGCTGTTTGCCTGGAAAACTCCGACCGGACACCCCGATCGCGCCGAGGACTGGATCAACACTAACATTGATGGCCGACTGGGCAGGGTTGGGGGCGGATGCGTTCCCTTTGGTCGCTCAAATGCCGCCGGAGGTAAAGACGGGACGACAGATCGTGGACTTTTGGGCTTGGCGGTTTCTGGGGCGATCGCCCACTCCCCCCGTTTACGACCACTTGCTGTCCTTCATCAGTCCAGACACCAACCCCGACGAAGTACCCACTCAAGACGCTGAAGACCTCAAAAATCGCATCCGAGAATTGGTCACCTTGATGGCCACAACTCCTGATTTTCAATGGCGATAATGATTAAATGCTCAATGGAGATTCGCGAGAAGAACCAGAGGAGAACGGTTTGCATCATCGGCGGCAGATATGAATAACCCATACGCATTAAGATTTCAGTAAGTCTGAAATTTCTTTGTAGGCATGGGTGAGGCGATCGCCCAACACTTGAATCACTGCCGATTGAAAAGCGACTGCAACCTCGGGTTGCTCTTGCTGCAGTTGGTGGAAGCTTGCGGTTGAGAGTCGGTAGAGAGTGCTGGGTGCATCTACGATTGCCGAAGTTTGGTGGGTCGAGTTGCGAAAGAAATCCAGTTCTCCAACTAAATTGCCTGCTCCCAGCGTTTGAATCCGATGCGTTTGTCCGGGCTGGTACTCAAAATAAATTGTGGCCTGTCCAACTTCAATGAGATAGAGTGCGTTGACAGGTTGGTTTTGTTGAAAAACGATTGTACCTGCGTCTACATCCCATTCCTCCAGGTAATCCATCAAGGCTGAGGCATGACTGTGGTTGGGCAGCAAGTCTTTCAATTGCATCACCAGGGGAATTGACCGCCCCCGGCGAAATGGAATCTGGCTGAGAATCTCATCTTCGCACCACCCTAACCCATGATCGAGGTCAGAAAAGACATGGCACACGGGATCATCCGGACTCAGGCACCCTCCTCGTTGCAGTTGGGAATGAATGGTGGAACTGAGATGGGTAAACACCAGTTTGATATCGTGCTGCTGGAACAGTTGCCTCAGTTTGATGAAGCTGAGAACCGCTGAGGAATCCAGCCCATTCACCAGTCGAAAATTGAGGACAGCAAATCTGAGCGGGATGAGATTTGGATCTTGCAAACGATCCCGAATGCGATTGAGCAAGGCATTGGCTGTGCCAAAGAATAGGAACCCCTGCAAGTTGAGAATATAAATCTGATCGCCTTCTTCCCGTAGGAAACGCTCCTGATGCAAACTGCGAACAATGTTACTCTGATAGGTGGCTCCAGAGAGGATCTGTTTGGTGACGTTGACCTGGCTGTAGTTGATGACGAAGCGGGCGATCGAGACGACCAGACCCACTGCAACCCCCTGTAAAAATCCAACAGTGGCGATGACAAATAGAATTAGCACAACAATTCCATAATCAGCCCTTGGGAGTTTAAACCAGGCATCATAAACCCATTCCACTAGAAAGCTTAAGCCGAGAAATAATGCCACCCCTCCCAATACAGGTTTTGGAAAAAGGGCAACCAGAGTTTCGCCCAGGAGTAAGGTCACTAGACAGATTGTAGCGGCGAGGATGCCAACTAATCGGCTCTTCGCACCGATTTTGGCGCAACTTAAAGTTGACAAACCTAATGCTTGAAAACCAATGATGCCACCCCCCAGACCTGCAATCAGATTAGCGATACCTGCGGAACGCAATTCCTGATTCAGGTTCACATCCTTCTGAGACGCTAGCTCAATTCCTGTTGCGATCAGCAGCAGCGATATGACAGAGAGCAATACCGTAGTCGCAATGTTTCCAGCCTGCCCGATAATGATTTTCCAGTCAATATAATGGAACATAGACCAGTGTAAGGGCCGCCACAATCCTCCATGAGGAAATGCCTGGAGCAGTAAACCTGCCTCTCGCGCCTCTGAAATCGAGGTTTGCGTCAGCCCCAACATCAGATAGAAGACCAGGATAGACCCTGCAATCAGGCCAGGCATAATGAATACACTGGTGGAACGACCCAGCAGAATCAGCAGTGCGATCGCTAACCCCAATCCTGGCAACCAGCGAATTAAGTATTCAAAGCGGAACAGAAGCGATAAATGCGGTAGATCGAAGAAGTGATCGGTCATCACATTAAACGCGCCTTGAGCCAGTAGATAACCTGTTCCCGCCAAAAATCCACCAATGACCGGGTAAGGAATGAACCGAGTTAAATTGCCTAACTTGAAAGTTCCTAATAGAAGATAGATGAGACCTACCAGCATTGTGGTGATGGCGATCGCCATCACCACCGTGGGCAAGAGCGCTGGAGCAGCGTCAGAAAATTGAGCAGCAATGGCACTTGCCATCATTGACACAATAATGGCAGGTGCATCTTGGGGCATGGTGACAACCCCAGGCAGCGAATTTGTTAAGGCAACAATCACCGCAGTCACAATTGCAGTAATAAGGGTGAAGCCAATGCCTAACGATACGGAGGTCGCCAGTTTTCCGGAAAAAATCAGCGCAGCCATCGAGATAGAATAAATGACCAGCAATACCCCTGTAATCAACCCAGATGTGATTGTGGGGATCAATCGACTAGGCTGCAACTCCTGTGAAACAGTAGTGCGTAAACCACGGTTGAGTAATCGATTGCTAGGGGGTGCTTGCATGGGTTCCTTTAGTCCAAGAATTTCGAGGCGCGAGAAGAACTCAGAATTTCGTTAAAGCAGCAATTTCACCCAAAACTCAGGTTGCTGCGAACTCATTAATTTTTTCGGCTCAATTGATTGCTAGTCAAGAGTTGCATTGGTTTCTCTAGACGGCTAAGTCATGACTGATTGGGCAACGGTTTTAATTTCTTGAGTCAGGGGATGATCGGGATACTCCAAACAGAAAAGAGCGCTACTGCCAAGCCTCATCATCTCGTCGCAGTTAGGTAGAACGCCAACCACTGGGACATCGTATTTCGATTCAATCTGCTGCCGCACAGCATTGATGTCGATATCTTGCAGCACGCGATTGACCACTATCAGCATTTTGGGCACCTTCAGTTGTCGAGCCAGGTCAACCATGACCGCTGTTCCCTGCAAATCTTGCCGATCGGGTCGTAGAATCACAACGAGAATATTGGCGGTCGCAATGGATAGCAAAGTTTCTTCGTTCAGTCCTGGATGGGTATCAACAAAGATGTAGTCCAGGTTGAGGGCTTTGACCAGACTGCGAAAGCCGTTCTTGAGTAAGCGTACATCATAACCTTCGTGCAATATCCGGGTCATGTCTTCGGCCTCAATACTGGATGGCAGGAGAAATACACGCCCATTGTTCTGCTTGGCTGCTTCAGGACTGACATCGTAGGCCGCGTCTTCAATGGCGCAATTGCCCCACAGGTAGTCGTTCAACGTGTATTTCAACGGGGTGTCCTGTTCCAGACCAAACAGGATATGAATACCGGGAGACTGAATATCGGTATCAATGACGGCAACCTGCTGACCGGTGCAGGCGATCGCCGTTGCCAGATTGGCCGTTGTATTCGACTTGCCCGTACCTCCTCGAAAAGAGTGAACCAATACGATTTTTGCCATTTATTCCTCTAATTGTCTGTATCGTCTGAATATCGCAATTCGTCTGCATCTGCCAGCAGTCGTTGAAAATAGTTGGTCTTTGTAATGGCAGCGACCTGGCGCGCCCGCTGGCTATGGTCGATTTCAAACTGCAATTCCTGTAACTGTTGTTTCAGGGTTTCTTCTTTCTGCTTGCGCTGGGTAATGTCAATGCAGGTACCTTCGTAATAGAGCACATTGCCCTGTGAATCTCTGACCACCCTCGCCCAAACGGATACCCAAATTTTGGAGCGATCGCGCCGATACGCCTCATACTCAAAATCTCGAATTTCCCCCTGTTCCATCAGCAGACGCTTCAGCTCGTTGCGTCTCTCCCCCTCTACATAGATTTGCTGTGAGATTTCCTGTACCTCTGCCAGCAGTTCTTCAGGCGATTCATATCCCAGCAGTTGAGCGTAAGCTGGATTGACCCTTAAGAACTGCCCCTCCGGAGAAGATTGAAAAATCCCTTCGATCGCATTCTCAAACATGATGCGATACTTAGATTCTTCGAGTCGCAGGGCTTCCCGTAACTGGCTCAGGTTGAGATGGGTGCGAATGCGAGCCAGCAGTTCATCGCGTGAGATCGGTTTTGTCAGATAGTCATTGGCTCCGACGTTTAACCCAACCACCAGATCAGAAACCTGGGTTTTTGCCGTGAGCAGCACAATGGGCAGATCGGTCGCAGCATAACGTTCTCGTAGCCGTTGAGTCACCTCGTAGCCCGTCATTTTGGGCATCATCACATCCAGCAGCACAATGGCAGGTTTCACCCCTTGGTCGATCAACTTCAATGCCTCTTCGCCATTGCTCGCCTGCACAATTGAGTAATCCTGAAGCGAAAGATGGTTGACCAAAACCTGAAGATTGACCGGTTCATCATCTACGATCAGAACAACGCATCCAGTTGATTGTGGCGGGATTGAGACATCGGGTGAGGGCGGTGATGACGCTAACCTCAAGGACTCAGCGAGTGCAGCAACCCTCTGAATTGGAGCAGTGCCAACTTCAAGAGCCTGATTCTCTTCAGTTTCAGAGACAGGCAGCGTAAAGGTAAATTGCGATCCCGCTCCTACCGTTGACTTCACACTCAGCCTGCCGTGATGCAATTCCACGAGTTGTTTAGTCACTGCCAAACCCAGTCCGGTGCCCCCATATTCCCGAGCCGTTGCCCCCTCCGCCTGCTCAAACGCTTCAAAGATGCGATCGAGTTTGTCTGCAGGAATGCCAATGCCTGTATCAGAAACAGTAATGGCTAACTGCTGTCCCGTTTCCTGATGCCGCAATTCAGCCGAAACTTTTACCGTTCCCGTCGAGGTAAATTTAACCGCATTGCCAACGAGATTATGCAAAATTTGCTGTAATCGGTTCTCATCGGCTTTGGCAGACGGTAGATCTGACGAGACGGCATTAACGATCTGTAATTTTTTGCTGCCTAGTAAAGGACGGCTCAGGGTGAGAACCACCTCAACTACTTCGCGCAAACTGACAGGTTTAAGTTGGAGTTCAATATTCTGATGCTTCAGTTTGGAAAAGTCGAGAATATCGTTAACCAGATTGGCAAGCCGATGGCCGCTCTGGGCAACCATCCAGAGATTTCGTTCCTGTAATTCG
Organism: Oculatellaceae cyanobacterium Prado106; assembly: GCA_025454315.1. Classification (GTDB taxonomy): domain Bacteria; phylum Cyanobacteriota; class Cyanobacteriia; order Elainellales; family Elainellaceae; genus Prado106. The sequence goes on along the minus strand of JALOOP010000139.1, from coordinate 4,213 downwards.
GTGAGCTTGCCTGTCGCTCCATCAATCATCGATTCGGCAATGCCAATCATGCCATTGAGCGGCGTTCGCAACTCGTGGGAGGTATTGGCTAAAAATTCATCCTTTAGCTTGTCAAGATGTTGCAACTCAGCGTTCTTGATTTCTAGCACTTCAAACGATCCCTGAAGCTGTGCCGCCATGTTATTAAACGATCGCGCCAGTTCTCCCACTTCATCCGATCGTTGAATCGCTACCGTTCTGTCGAGTTCTCCTTTAGCAATATCCTTGGCGGCACTGTTGAGTTCCAGCAGCGGTTTTGTGATCCAGCGCGCGTTAAGAATGCCGATCGCGGTCGCAGCGACTAGGGCTGCAATACAGAGCAGTATTGTATTCCGGGTGTTGGCATAGATCTGAGACATGAAATCCGATTCGGGGATGGCGATGACAATCAGCCAGTCTAATCCTCGATTATCTTTAAAGGGTAAAACCTGGACAAACTGACGTTCTCCCGCGAGACTCAACCGATCGTCATCCAGTCTAAAATCAAGCTGTTGGGCTTGTTGAATCCTTGAAAAGCCACCAAATTGCTCCTGAAGGTATTGAGCCGTTTCTTGAATCAAGGGTGAGCTGCTATCTGTCGCCTGAAGCAGCGTCATCTTTTCACCCTCGCCCCGGGTTAGGAGTTCGTCTGTCGAACTGGAGAGCAGTGCGCCAGAGCGATCCATGACAAAGGCAATTCCAGAATTACCGATTGAGAGATTGGCCAGAAATTTGCGGAACTCCTGTAACAGCACCACATCTGTTGCACAGACACCCAGCAAACGATTGTTCTGCCCATACACAGGTTCACTTGCCGTAATCGTGGGTAGTCCTGTCGTAAAATCCAGATACACCTCAGTCCAGATAGGGCGCTTAGCCACCCCTGTTGCCTCATACCAGGGGCGTTTTCGAGGATCAAATAGGCTATATTGCTTGAGCGACCTCTCTTTATTTCCGTTCACATTCATATTGTACGACGTTAGATTGTAGCGAGAATCGGCATTGCTGGCATCCAGCACAATCTTCGATCGATTGCCATCCATAAAGCGAGAAACACCTAGATATCGTCCCTGCTCATCGCCACAGTAAGCTGCAAAGGCAAAGTCAGTCACTTCCAACTGACGCAGAAACTGCACCGCATTGCTGGCTTCTGCCATATCAAACTGCCCCTTAGCAAGGGTAGCAGCATTAACGCGATTGAACCTATGTGGGCTGTCCAGATAACTTTTTAACTCCCCTTCTACGCGAGCGCTCATTTCGCTACGAAGTTGCCTAGCCAGTTCATTAACCGCTTGCCGTCCATTCAGAAAGGAGAGGTAGCCAACCAACCCCACAGCCCCCAAAATTTGCAGTACAAAAGGGACAATCAGAATGGTTCGGAGGGGAACGTTTACTGGGAAGCGATGGCGTAAAAAGTCAGAAGGTTTCATGGAGGACATATCATCCTTTGCGAAAAAATAATTGAGAACGAGGATGAGTCCTCATCCCAATTGTTGGGAAACGAAATAGATCTCCCTCTTAATCAACAAAAGTTTCGCTGCAACAAGGTTTTTATCCTGTGTACCCTCCAATTTCTCTCATTTCGACTGATAACTTCTAATCCTAAAGCTTTTCTCCCACCTGAGCATCTTTGCCATCATATTTTGTTACAGCGTCACCCAGCATACCCGCAACTCTAATCTCGTTCACTGATCCGGTGCTCGATCATGTATCGCCCCCGTCTCGGTTCGTCAACTGCGATCGCTACTTCACTGTCTCAACATTATTTTCTGACCAAGGATAACCAGTCAGAATCGATGTGTGTCCGAATGCTGCAACAATCGTCGGTAAAACTTCGACCGTTGCGGTGGAAGCAGAAAACTGAGTGGCAATTGCTACTGCCATGCTCCCTAAAATAACGGTCGGTGCTTCTTGGTAACCCGACAAAATACCCGGCGAGGAAGCTGCAAGGGTAATGATCAGATTAACGATCATAGAGGTGAGCAGTAATAACCCAATTCCGGTTGAGATGTAAGAAGCGAGATCCCCTGGGAAGATGAGAGCAACAAAGGAAACTGCATAGATGACTTCGAGTGTTACAATCTGTTTCCAAGAATCGTTCCAGAAAATTTGACCCATGCTTCCAGCCCTGAGATAGCGTATATGATTACAGAGCGTATCAGGAGCATCGCCAAATGCTGATTCAGTCAGCTTTGCCAAGTTTTTTCGTTATTCTTTTGTCGCCGATTTGACAATTTTTTAGAATTCTTTCATTGCTGCAATTTAGCTTTCATCGTAGGACGGTTTCATGACCTACACCATCGACCTCAGCCCCATGTCTGGCCTCACCTCCGACCAATTCGAGCGCCTGTGCCTCGCCAATCCCGACCTCAAATTTGAACGCACTCCCAGCGGAAAACTCGTCATTATGCCCCCCACAGGTGGAGAAACCGGAAAAAACAATGCCAAACTGATTGCTCGCTTTGTGGTTTGGAATGAACAAACCCAACTCGGTGAAGTCTTTGATTCCTCAACCTGTTTCCAATTGCCAGGTGGGGGCGATCGCTCTCCCGATGTGGCCTGGGTCGAGAAATCCCGATGGGAAGCCCTCACCCCCGAACAACAGCGCAAATTCCCGCCTCTCTGCCCCGATTTTGTCCTAGAACTCCTCTCCCCTAGCGACAACCTCAGCGCCACCCGAGCCAAAATGCAAGAATATCTAGCTAGCGGCAACCGCCTCGGCTGGCTGTTGAATGTCCAGGATCAACAGGTCGAAATCACGCGCCCCGGACAGCCCATCGAAACTCTCCAAGCCCCCCAAATCCTATCCGGAGAAACTATTCTGCCTGGATTTACGCTCAACTTAGACTGGTTTTGGCTACGGTAAGTTTGTCCCAAGCAGTTTGTCCTGAAATAACTATCGGGAATACATCACATATTCTGATTGAAAAACAAGATTTGATGGATTAAATTCAGCAACCTACATCGACGGATGGGAGGGTGAAATCCCCAATCGCTTTCGGGCTTCTTCCAGGGAGACTCGGTTTGGGGATTGCGATCGCTCAGCCAGAAACTCCATAAACTCCTGATTTTGGCTTAGGGCTTCCACTTCAGCCGAGAAATCATCGACAGCAGATAAAACAAACTCTGTTCCATCTGCCTTTCTAATAATAAGCGTGTCTCGTTCTGCTAATTCGATTAACTCACTGACTGTTAAGTTTAATTGATCAAGTTCAACCATCTTCATAAATTGATCTCCCGACCTCGAATGTATACTTTATTACGTTCTTTGTATCCGACTGAAACCACACTCATGAGATATGCCCCTTCAGTTTCCTCTAATACATCATAGAAGATCCGGTATTTACCGAGTCTCAGTTCCCACTGAAACTGAGAACCTAGTCGCAAAGGCTTACGATTTCTAGTTTCTTGAAGAGGCTGGCTAACCAGTTGTCGCTCAATCTCATCTAAAATCATAACCTGTGCAGATTTATCAAGATATTGCAAGTCTTCAATAGCCGCTTCAGTGATCTCTAGAGTAAACTTCATGAGAATCAATCCTAAACCACTCTGTAGAAGCATACAACAAAGTTCTAGAGCACCAGCATAAAACACCATCTTGAGGAATGATCACTTCTTGATTAAATTTAGCGGAGATTCCAAAATGAATTGGACAAGACGAGACTTGATGTTAGGCAGTGGTGCAGCACTCGCTTCAATCGGGATAAATACTTTAGCCGATCGCCCCACTCTGGCCGCATCTTCCCCCTCCGACAAAACCCTGATCGTGGTGTTTCTCCGGGGTGGATGCGATGGACTCAACCTTGTGGCCCCCGTGGATGATGCTAATTATCAGGCTGCGAGAGGAGCCGATTTACGCATTCAGGAATCAGGCGATCGCCCCGGCCTCCCCCTCCAAAACGCCCCGACTGACCAAGATTTTCGACTGCATCCTGCCGCCCCTGAACTCAAGGAAATTTACGATAGTGGACAATTGGCGATCGTTCATGCTTGCGGTTTGACGAATGGCACGCGATCGCACTTTGAAGCCACCGATTTAATGGAGCGAGGCACAGAAAAAGACAAAGGTTTAAACTCCGGTTGGATCACGCGCTATTTAGGCAGCTTGTAAAAATAACTTGAGCAACTATTTGGTTCCTCTTGGTTGAATTCGGTAGTTCCAATCTCCATGAAATCGTCTTTTGTGTAAAGCAAT
>JALOOP010000138.1 GCA_025454315.1 Oculatellaceae cyanobacterium Prado106 | reverse complement strand
CTGTGTTCATCTGTGTTCCCATTTCTCCACCCCCATCTATTTATCGAACATTCCCCACAGCATATGCCTCAACCCTTCGACACCATCATCATTGGCCTGAGCGGCATGGGCAGCGCCACGATTCCCACCCTGAACAGTCCTTGTTTAGAAACCGTGACTTATTTGTATACGAATACGCCGGATCAGCATTTTGTGGTGGGACTGCATCCAGAATGGGAACGAGTGGCGATCGCATCTCCCTGTTCCGGCCATGGCTACAAATTCGCTAGCGTCATAGGCGAAATTTTGGCCGACTTGGCGATCGACGGCAAAACCAAACGGGCGATCGACTTGTTTGATCCCATGCGCTTTCAATGAGAAATGAAAAAAGTCCTGATCAACTACCCCTAGTGACCAGGACTTTACGAGGGACAGAGGAGGAGAGTCTCGAACTGCCCCAAACTTTGAATTTTTAATAATTGAAGTTCATTAATAATTTCAACGTTCGTTCAAGGTTCCAAATTTATGAATTCCAATATTGATTCCAATCGATGATTGAGAAATAGGAGAACCCGGAGGAGCAATGGAGCTGAGCATTGGTTTTTGCCTTTCAGGAATGCAATTTGCTGCACGCCATGCCCCTACCAGGTTCTGACTGGGCGATCGATCCGCCCCTAACCAAACCGACTCGCTGTCGAGGCAATCAGGAAGGCCGCATAGGTGAAGATATATCCCACCGTAAAGTGTGCCAAACCGACCACCCGAGCCTGCACGATCGAAAGCGCCACGGGCTTATCTTTCCATCGCACCAGGTTGGCTAGCGGTGTCCGCTCATGTGCCCAAACCAGCGTCTCAATCAATTCCTGCCAGTATCCTCTCCAGGAGATCAGGAACATAAATCCTGTCGCCCAAATTAAATGTCCAAACAGGAACATCCAAGACCAGACCGCCAGATTATTCATGCCATAAGGGTTGTACCCGTTAATCAACTGCGAAGAGTTGAGCCAGAGATAATCTCGCAGCCAGCCCATGAGATAGGTGGAAGACTCATTAAACTGGGCGACATTCCCTTGCCAGATGCAGAGATGTTTCCAGTGCCAGTAGAAAGTCACCCAGCCAATTGTGTTCAGCATCCAGAACATGGACAAATAGAACGAATCCCAGGCTGAGATATCGCAAGTACCGCCCCGTCCAGGGCCATCACAGGGAAAGGCATAGCCAAAGTCTTTCTTGTCGGGCATCAGCTTAGAACCGCGAGCATCCAGCGCACCCTTGACCAGAATCAGGGTGGTGGTGTGGAGGCCGAGAGCGATCGCATGATGCACCAGAAAGTCACCGGGGCCAATGGTCAAAAACAGCGAGTTCGTGCCGCTATTAATCGCATCGAGCCAGCCAGGAAGCCAGACATTGCCGTGGTTTGGCCAAGCGGTGAAGGCTTGACTGCTAGGATCGGACAGCAGCGTATTAAACGCATACAGCAGCTTGCCGTGAGACGCTTGAATCCACTGAGCAAACACAGGCTCAATCAAAATCTGCTTCTCAGGAGTGCCAAAGGCCACCACCGTATCGTTGTGAACATACAGCCCGAGGGTATGGAAGCCTAGGAACAGCGACACCCAACTCAGGTGAGAAATGAGGGCTTCTTTATGTTCCAGCATCCGCGCCAGGACATTGTTAGCATTGCCGACCGGATCATAGTCGCGCACCAGGAAAATCGCGCCGTGAGCAAAGGCACCGACCATCAAAAATCCAGCGATATATTGATGGTGCGTGTACAGTGCAGCCGTCGTTGTGTAGTCCTTAGCGATGAACGCATAGGGCGGCATGGAATACATATGCTGTGCCACGAGCGAGGTGACGACACCGAGACAGGCCAGGTGCCAGCCCAGTTGAAAGTGCAGGGAATTGTTGTAGGTATCGTAGATGCCTTTGTGCCCTGCTCCGATCGCCCCTCCAAAGGGTGTGCCTTCTGGCGGACGATGGGCTTCCAGGATTTCCTTCATACTATGGCCAATGCCAAAGTTGGTGCGGTACATGTGACCCGCCACGATGAAGAGAACGGCGATCGCCAAATGGTGATGGGCAATATCCGTCAACCACAGCGACTGGGTTTGAGGATGGAAGCCCCCCAAGAAGGTGAGAATGGCCGTGCCTGCCCCCTGGCTCGAATTAAACACATGACTCGCCGTATCCGGATCAGAAGCATAAACGCTCCAATTTCCGGTAAAGAAGGGCATTAATCCGGCTGGGTGAGGACGCACCGATAAAAAGTTGTCCCAACCGACATGAATCCCCCGTGACTCGGGGATGGCTACATGAACCAGGTGTCCCGTCCAGGCCAAAGAACTCAGTCCAAAGAGTCCCGCCAAGTGATGGTTCATGCGGGATTCCGCATTCTTGAACCAGGCCAAGCTAGGCCGGAACCGGGGTTGCAGATGCAGCCATCCGGCAAAGAGCATCACCGCCGCCAGCACCATCAAGAAGATAGATCCTGCGTAGAGTTCGCCGTTCGTCCGCATCCCAATGGTATACCACCAGTGATAAACCCCCGAGTAGGAAATGTTTACCGGGAAAGACGAACCCGCCTGGGTGAAGGCATCCACAGCAGGTTGGCCAAACTGAGGGTCCCAGATGGCATGGGCGATCGGTTTATGGTGCAAGGGATCTGCTACCCATTGGGCAAAGTTCCCCTGCCATGCAACGTGAAAGAGATTGCCTGAAGTCCACAGAAAAATGATGGCAAGATGGCCAAAGTGCGAAGCAAAGATCTTTTGATAAAGATTCTCCTCCGTCATGCCATCGTGGCTTTCAAAATCGTGAGCCGTGGCAATCCCATACCAGATCCGCCGGGTGGTCGGATCTTGAGCCAGATCTTGGCTAAATTTGGGAAATTTAGTTGCCATAGAGGTCTGTTGAAAAAAGTAAGACGGTTGAAGATGAAACGTTCGATGAAGCGTTGAGTGAACCCTCTGGTGAAACCTCTGGCGAAACGTTTGGTGAAAGATTCAGGGAAACGTTCGATAAGATTTTCAGTGAAAGGTTCAGTGAAACATTTTGTAGAACGATGTAGAACGTTACCCGACGGCAATGATGCGCGCCAGGAAGAACGCCCAAGTCGTCACAATTCCACCTAACAGGTAATGCGCCACACCGACCGCGCGGCCTTGGATGATACTCAGCGCCCGAGGCTGAATGGCGGGAGCAACCTTGAGCTTGTTATGCGCCCAAACGATCGACTCAATCAACTCCTGCCAATAGCCCCGTCCACTAAAGAGGAACATCAGGCTAAAAGCCCAAATAAAGTGAGCGCCCAGGAAGAGCAACCCATAGGCCGACAGCGCCGAGCCGTAGGAACCAATCACCTGCGAAGCCTGTGCCCAGAGGAAATCCCGGAGCCAGCCGTTGATGGTGATCGCACTTTGAGCAAAGTTGCCGCCCGTGATGTGCGAAACCGTTCCATCTGCGTTCACCGTCCCCCACACATCGGACTGCATCTTCCAGCTAAAGTGGAAAATCGCCACCGACAGCGCGTTATACATCCAGAACAAGCCGAGGAACACATGATCCCAGCCCGAAACCTGGCAGGTGCCGCCGCGTCCAGGGCCATCACAGGGGAACCGGAATCCCAGATTCGCCTTATCGGGAATCAAACGAGAACTCCGCGCATACAACACGCCCTTCAACAGAATCAGAACGGTAACGTGAATCGTAAAGGCATGGATATGGTGGACGAGAAAATCCGCTGTACCCAGGGCGATCGGCATCATCGCCACCTTGCCGCCCACAGCCACCACACCGCCGCCAAAGGCAGGGCTAACGGAAGCCAGGGCATTGGGAGCCGTGGTGCCGGGAGCCAGGGTATGGATGTTTTGCACCCACTGGGCAAACACGGGCTGAAGCTGAATCGCCGTATCCGAGAACATATCCTGGGGACGACCGAGGGCACGCATCGTGTCATTGTGGATATATAGTCCGAAGCTATGGAAGCCCAGGAAAATACAAACCCAATTGAGATGGGAAATAATCGCATCCCGATGACGCAACACGCGATCGAGCAGGTTATCCACATGCTGCGACGGCACATAGTCCCGCACCATAAAGATGGCCGCATGGGCACCCGCACCCACAATCAGAAATCCGCCAATCCACATATGGTGTGTAAAGAGAGATAACTGAGTCGGGTAATCAGTCGCGATATAGGGATAAGGCGGCATGGCGTACATATGCTGAGCCACCAGAATGGACAGAGAACCCATCCAGGCTAGGTTCCACGACAACTGACAGTGCCAGGATGTCGTGAAAATTTCGTACATGCCTTTGTGACCTTGCCCGGTGAAGGGGCCTTTGTGCGCTTCCAGGACTTCCTTGAAGCTATGGCCAATGCCCCAATTCGTCCGGTAGAAGTGACCCGCGATAATGAACAATACGGCCAACGCCAAATGGTGATGCGCCGTATCGGTCAACCACAGCCCACCCGTCACCGGATTCAATCCACCCTTAAAGGTGAGGAATTCTGTGTACTTCGCCCAGTCCAGGGTAAAGAACGGCGTAATGCCCGAGAGAAATCCCCAGTTGACGCTGGGATAGAGGTCACCCATCAAGCTAGGATTAAGAATCCACTCATGGGGCAACGGAATATCCGCCACTGTTTTAATCAGCCTGCCACCGATATTGAGGGGTTTTCCCGCATCGATCGCATCTAAACAAGCATTAATCGGCAGCGACACATGAATCTGCTGTCCGGCATAGCCCAAGCAGCCCAAGCCCAGCAACCCTGCCAGGTGGTGATTCATCATCGATTCCACATTCTGGAACCATTCCAGCTTGGGTGCGGCCTTGTGGTAGTGAAACCATCCGGCAAACAGCATCAAGCCAGCCATCACCAACCCGCCGATCGCCGTACAGTACAGCTCATAGGAATTGGTAATGCCATTGGCTCGCCAAAGCTGAAACCAGCCCGAAGTAATCTGAATGCCGTGGAACCCGCCGCCGACATCGCCATTGAGAATTTCTTGACCCACAATCGGCCAAACCACCTGGGCACTGGGTTTGATGCCCGTGGGATTGGTCAGCCACGCTTCGTAATTAGAGAAGCGGGCACCGTGGAAGTACATGCCACTCAGCCAGATAAAAATAACTGCAAGATGGCCAAAGTGAGCACTAAAGATCTTCCGAGAAATATCTTCTAAATCGCTGGTATGACTATCAAAATCATGGGCATCCGCATGGAGGTTCCAAATCCAGGTGGTGGTTTTGGGCCCTTTAGCGAGAGTGCGATCGAAATGTCCCGGCTGTGACCATCGCTCAAATGAGGTTGGCACCGGGTTTTTATCGACCACGACTCTGACTTTCTGCCCCGATTTTGGGGGACTTGCGGTCATGAGGACTCTCCTTCATTTACACGAACAACGGCAGGGATTGAACCCTGACCTTGAACCAATCGAATGCATTCCTCTCATGGGCGGGAGCGTCATCAGCGTGCCGAAGCACAGACCCATTGCTGTAATTTTCATTTGTTGGGAACATCTGTGATTACAGTGCAGAAACGCAAACGAAACTTGTCTGAGACTCCCAATACGCGCGATCGGGAGTCTTCAAAAGGGAAAAACTTTTAGGGGTTTAGCGAACTCTCCTACAACGCTTGAGCATTGTAGGGATACAGGGAAGGGATAAGGAAAGGAATAGTTTGCGATCGCCAATCAGCATCAACCAGCATCAATCAGCCTTCAAAGAAAACTGACAGAACGCAGGATCTGTAAACAGTTCCGTGAACTGCTCAACAACATCGAAGAATACATTCACGAAGCTCTATGTTTGCATCAGAATAACAATGCATTCCTCAAAGTTACGATGGAAAATACCCAATCGATTAACCTTCAGGATTCATTCCCATTCGATGAACAAATTCGTGGATATGGGCGATCGCATGAGCCTGTGCAAACTGCACCTATCGCATCGACACGATTGAACTTGACTTGAAAGAGAAATTTGGGGCGATCGCATCAACGGGATCACATCGACTCAAAGTTTCTTTCAAAGCTAGCTAATCGAACAGGATTCAGTCAGAGCGATTCAGCTTTGGGTGGTGAAATATTGTACGGGAAATGGGTGATTTAATACGCTCTTGACCGAAACAAAGGAATGGAATAAGGATTCCAAATTCCTTGATAAAGGCATTGCTACAAGCCAATCATCTAAAACATCAATCAAAAACCCAACCCGAAAATTAGGTTAAGTACCAAACTACAGAATTTCTTTTCAGATGCTAAGCTCTTTTCAATTAACTTAATATTGCTTAACCCTCTTAAAGGTTCTATAAGCATCTACTCGCAAGATTATTTACATTTCTAAATTGTCTTACTGAAAAGATATCCCATTTGCTTCATCCATTCATCCATTCATCAATCATGATCAATTATAATCATCAACCTTTACGATGAGATGCGATCGCCACTCAAAGACTTTCTTTCGCGAACCGCTCACCACTTTTCTCAATGGTGACGCATAGGGTTGGCCATTCCAGTCATTTCTAGAATAGATCTCAACACTATCTCACGAACCGTTCAGCCCGCTCCGACAACGTTCTCCCGATTTCCTAGATGCCAATTGCGGTTTTCGAGGAGTGGCTGCTTTGATCGAATGGATCTAGTCTAAAGAGCAACCCAACGACTGCTATCCCTAGCACATCGACCCAATAAATAAACCGCCCGATGCGAACCTTCGCGTCGAGCGGTTTGATTAAGAAGGGTTAGAAGCCCTTCTCGACTTGAGGATCTTAACGATAGTCCGGAGTCTGAATATTCCGCAACCTCGCTTCAGGCCGCTTAAACCGATCGATCTGAGCCTCAAAGAACTGCCGATTCTTCATCAGGTGTTCTGGGTTGGGATCATCAAGGGGATACAGCAGCGCTGTACGTAGCGCCTGAATGACCGCAGAGGTGACACAGTACATCGATCGCTGGAAGCTGACCGCCAACTGAATCAGCATGTCATCCTCGCCCCGACAATGCTTTTGGTAATACTCGATCAGGTAGGGCGGCAGGAAGTGCAGCATGTCCTGAGCAAGTAGAGTCGGCGGAATTCCGGCTGTTCCGACTGGAAACTTGTCCGCATACAAAACACCATAGTGGAAGTCTTTTTGCTCTGCCGGAACTTGACCCGCCTGAGCGTTGTAGGACTTGGTGCCTCGGAAGGGAGAAGTCCGGTAGAAAACGGCTTCCACGTAGGGTAAAGCCGCTTCGTAGAGCCACATAAAGCCTTTTGACTTGGGAATCAGTTCATAGCATTCACCACCAATATATACATGGTGGTAAATCGGACGACCGGAGATCGCAAAGATGCCGTTGACCAGGAAGTTCATAGCATCGGGAACGGACGCAATCTTGCCCTCATCATACAAATCGGACATCTCGAAGAACACGGGAGCCATGATTTCCCAGAACAGTCCTAGGTTCGAGTAGTAGGACATTTGGCGACACTGTTCGTAGAACATATCGGGGAACAGTTTATACAGTCCCATCATCGCCGGATTGCTCTTGAAATAGGCTTTGATGGCGCGATCGCAATTGGCCTTATACTCGTCGCTGTCCAGAAACGCATCGAACAAGCCCATGCCCATGTCACGGCCATGCCATAGCATCGCCCGCATACATTCTTCGGCGAACTCCATATTGATGCGATCGTGGTACCAGTGATGCAACAACCGAGGCAGCTTCGACTTCAGTTCACCCTTCTGCATAAACTCCAGCAGTTCTGGGTGCGCTGAACCTGTGCCGCGCCAGATTCGCAGATCGGCTTGGTCACCCGAATAGTGATTTTGCCGATCGAGATATTCCTGGGAAATGAAGTATTTAAAGAAAGGCAGAGGATTGAGAAAAACTTGCTCTGCGATGTAGAGCAGATCGCGCCAGTAAAAATCCATCGGCACCGCATACGCCTTGTACAGACCAATAATCTGCATCAGGTTTTCGGGCGTGTCGGGCAGCATGGCACCACCCGCTTCCAGACGATGAATAATTTCTGCAAATTCGTGAGTCGAAGGCGGCAGCTTGGGCGCGGGAGTGGTTTGAGGAGGCGTGAGGGTCGCTGTCATAGGTCGAAAAGAATGAGGTTGATAGTCGAGTCTGTGATGGGCGATCGTCAAGTCTGGCATAGAGTAGGCTGACTCACTCTGACCTCAATAGATCTCTGCCCTTAATGGAACTTTGATGATTCATTAAGCCGGATCATTTGTAGATCATTCAGCCTGGGGTCGGTCAGTAGCCTACTCTACGATTCAGGTTTTGTTAACGTGACTCTGGTCTTTCTAACAGTGCGGCCATTGGAGAGTTCGCCACAGGAGTAGAGGTGGGGACTGCCGCAATCAAGGCACTGCTAGTGGCTTCTGTCCAACGTACCAACCAGGTCGGCTGAAGTCCCAAAAAGATAATCAGCACAGCCAGAATCAGCGCCGGAAGCTTGTCCGGCCAGAGAACCCGAGGATAATAAGCGGTATCGTTGTCGAGTTTGCCAAAGCAAGTCCGGTTCAGCAGAATCACGAAGTACACTGCCGTTAACCCTGTTCCCAGAACTGCCAATAGCGTCTGCACGGGGAAGACCGCGTAACTTCCTTGGAACACCAAAAATTCAGCAATGAATCCTGCCAATCCTGGAATCCCAGCACTTGCCATCGCACCCAGAACCAGCAGCGAACTAATCGAGGGCAATCCCCGAATCGGATTCATTAACCCATTCAAGACATCCAGTTCACGGCTGCCGACCTTGGCTTCAATCACCCCAACCAAGTGGAAGAGAATGGCCAGAATCAAGCCATGCGCCACCATTTGGGAGATAGCTCCGACGAGAGCCAACTGGGTCAACGCCGCAGAACCTAGCAGGACATAGCCCATGTGCCCGATCGAGCTATAGGCCACCATGCGCTTGATGTCTTTTTGAGCGATCGCCGCCAAAGCCCCATACATAATGCTGATCGCTGCCCAGGTCGCCAAAAACGGAGACAGCGTAGACCAGGCATCCGGGAACAATCCCAGCCCAAAGCGGAAAATGCCATAGGTTCCAAGCTTAGCCAGCACCCCACCCAATAGCATGACGATCGGGGTTGAAGCCGCCACATAGGTATCGGGCAACCAGGTATGGAAGGGCACCAGCGGAATCTTGATGCCAAAGCCCACCAGCAGAACGCCCAGAATCAGCACCTGTAGCCCCAAGGGTAAGGTCTGCCCCAGCGCCGACTGATAGGAGAAATCCGACGCACCGCTCAACCAAACCAGCGCCAGGAATCCCGCCAGAATCAAAGCCCCAGAAATCGCGGTGTAAATCAAAAACTTAATCGCCGCATAGCCCTTCTTCTCGCCGCCCCAGATGGAAATCAGTAGATAGAAAGGCACCAATTCCAATTCATAGAACAGGAAGAACAGCAGCAAATTCTGCGCCAGGAAAGCGCCAGCGACACCGCCGCAGACCAGCAGCAGCATGGAATAAAACAGGCGCGGACGCTCGGTTGTTTCACTGCTGCTGAGAATGGCAATCACCGTCAGCAGGCTATTTAAACCGATCATCATCAGGGAAAGGCCATCCATCCCCAGCTCATAGTTCAGCCCCAGGGTATCAATCCAGGGCATAAACTCTTGGAATTGCAGAATCGGACTGTTGAGGTCAAATTGAACCATCAACCAGATTGTCAACAGCAGCACAACGCCCGAGACCCCTAGCGCCCCCAGACGAATCTGGCGCGTCTGGAAATTTCCCGGCAAAAAACCAATCACAGCGGCCCCAATAATGGGTAGCCAAATCAACAGACTGAGCATGAGTCAGGCTCCATTCACCAAAATATTAGGAGTGAGATTGCTTAAGCGGTGACTTAACCACCCGTAACCAGAGACACCACCGTGGTAGTAACCGACAAATGAGAGAGGAACGACCAACTCACGACAAAGGCGGTGATGACCAGACCAAAGGCGATCGTCAGCACATAAAACTGCGTTTGCCCAGAGTTGCCATACTTCAGCGCCTCTCCACCAAACAGAGAAGACAGACCCACCAGATTGACCAGCCCATCGATCAGGTAACGGTCAAACCAGCTTGTGAGCTTGGAGATGACATCGACGGTGCCAACCACGCTAGAACGGTAAAGTTTCGGCGTGTAGAAATCGTAGGCAAACAGGTCTTGGAGTCCTTTGAGCGGTAAGCGGATCGGCTTGGGAATGAAGTTGCCAATGTAAACCACACCGCCCAGGCTGAAGCCAAAGATGCTCGACCAGGTTAACAGCAGCGCCAAATCCTTGCTGACTGAAGCCCAATCGGGAAGCAGATCCAGGCTCAGGAGAATGATCGGCACATGCAGCACGAAGCCAGCCAAGATGGTCATGGGCAGGGTGATCGGCCAGAGGTTTTCGGGCGATCGCACCGTCATCGGCTGTTCTTTCCCGGCAAAAATCAAGCCAAAAGTGCGGGTCAAGCTATAGGCCGCTAAACCATTAATCACTAGCAGCAGCCCCACAATCAGAGGCCGAGTTTCCCAAATACCATCGGTCAGCTTCAGCATTGCCCAGAAGGTACCAAAGGGAGGCACTGCCGCCAAGCCCAAAGCCCCAACCACAAAGGCCAAACCCGTCACTGGACGCTTCTTCCAAAGACCGCCCAACTGGGTCAAATCCTGAGTAATGTTGTTCAACACGATCGAGCCACAGCTAGCCACCAGTGCCGCCATCGCCAGACCGTGGGTCAAAATCAAATATAGGGCTGCGTCGGTTTGTTGGGTTCCGACTGCAATGAAGATCACGCCCATGTAGGCACTAACCAGGTAGGACAGGGCGCGCTTGATGTCAATTTGGGCGATCGCAATCAAAGTCCCCCCGATCGCCGTCACCGCACCAATGCCCACCATCGCATTCATCACCAGCGGCGACAGTTCAAACACAGGCTCCAGCTTCACCAGCACCCAGGCTCCCGTCGCCACCACCACCGAGTTCCGCAGAATCGTACTAGGAACTGGGCCTTCCATCGCCTCATCCAACCAGAGATGCAGCGGGAACTGAGCGCACTTGCCCATGGGGCCAGCTAAGAGCGCCAAGCCCACTAGAGCGATCAGACCCGGATCAACTTTGGCGGTTTCTGCCCAGACTGCTAGCTCATGGTAGTTCCAGGTACCCGCCAGCGGGAAAATCGCCAACACGCCCATCAGCAGGAACAAGTCCCCAATCCGCTTGGTCAGGAAGGCATCTCTCGCGCCCGTGACCACCAGGGATTGGTTGAACCAAATGCCAATCAAGAGATAGGTGCCCAGGGTCAAAATTTCCAGGACAATATAGCTAAAGAACAGCGAATCACAAAGTACCAGGGCGCACATCCCGGCTTCAAACAGAGCCAGCATGGCGTAGAATCTCGCCCAGCCCCAGTCCATCTCCAGATAGCCCACCCCATAGATTTGGGCGAGGAAGTTTAACCCGGTGATTAGTACCGTTGCTCCTACAGTGAGGGCAGAAACTTCGATAGGAATCGTCAGATTTAACCCGGCGACTTGCAGCCAGGGCACTTGAAAATATTGAGCAGGCTGACCAAATAGCGCAATCAGCGCCAAAAGGCCATGCAAGAAGGCAATAAAAGTCGTAATCGCATTGACATAGCCCGCAGGACGCGGACCTGTCCGACGGGTCACGGCTGGAAACCAGATGATCGACAGCAACATGCCAATCAGCGGGTAGCACGGAATCAGCCATGCGCTCTGAATGAGGAACTGGTTCATGAACATCATCCTTATTCGCTCTGGAATTATCTAGCTCTAGGAGTATCTCGGTCTGGAAACAGCGTTTTTTTATTGATTCCCTTCAAAAATTCCCTGATTCGGGAATTTATCAGCGGTTTAACCTATAAAAGAGCCGATGGCGAAACTTAGGGGGAGCTTGCTATTGGCGATCGCCAATAAGCTCAACCATCTCAGGGACGAATCCATTGGATTGTCCTGATCTCGACACCATCGCCTCTATTTGCTCTGAATTAACTCGGAGTTAGCTCTGAGTTAGCTCGGAGTTAGCTCTGTAGCTCTGAATCGGTTAGTGCTGAAATGGTCTAACCCCTTTGGAAGGGTGGCGCAGGGGTAGAAGCAGACGGAGGGGAATGAGATGCAGAAGATTGAAAATGAGAGCAGACCCACTCTAGAGAAGAGGAAAGGTCACGGAGAAAATAGAATTAAATCTATGGAAGATCTAATTGCTATAAGGATTAATCTTTATATTAACTTAAGGGTTTCCCCTGGAAAAGTCAGGAGGGATCGCAGAATCTAAGACTCTTTATAAGAAAAACTAATCTACGCTTCTTGCCCCATTCCCGGATGAAACCCGCTCCGTAACTTAGATCTTACCGTTGTGTGACGACAAAAATTAATAAATACTAAAGATTAGTCAGAGATTTTTGACTAATATTTTGACTAATAGAGACTTATCAATCTTTCTCATCTATTCGTTCAACAAACCCCTAGGGAAAAGCCCTAAAAAGCCCTTGAAAAATGACGGAGATCCTCCATCCTTCTTCAAGGGTTTCTAGTTCAATAGGTTTTACAGCGAGTTAACGACCGGGTTTGAAGTTTTCTGTTCCGGCAGTGACTTTGGCGGAGGTGATGCGATCGCCCTGCCGAATGCCATCTACCACTTCCATTCCCGATGTGACATAGCCAAACACCGCGTAGCTGCCGTCCAAGAAGTCTAGGTCGGAGAGCGCAATGTAGAACTGGGAAGAGGCGGAGTCGGGAAGTTGCGATCGCGCCATGGCCACCGCTCCTCGGGTATGCCGCAACTGGGGCGGAGTGGTCAACCGGGCGGATTCAAAGGTTTGCCCATAGATCGGCTGATCCTGTCCCTGGGGTTCGATTTCCAGTGGGATATAGCGGGGGGCAGAGGTGTTGGGATCGACAAAGCTGCCCGTTCCCAGACGTTCCATGGGGATGCTCGCGTCCTTGCTATTGGGGTCACCACCCTGAACCACAAAGGGCTGGGGTTCCAGGACAACCCGGTGAAAGGCCAGCCCGTCGTAAACGCCTCGATTCACCAAATCGATGAAGTTACCCGCCGTGATGGGCGCATGGGTGCCGTCAATTTTCATCGTAATGGGGCTGCCCTTGACCACCATTTCTACCGTCGCTTCTCCGTCTAGACGGGGCAAATTGCTAAACTGCCCAGCCGCTTCTGCCGTGGGAGAGGCGGTCGGAGAGGCCGAAGCCGTGGGCGAGGTGGGACTGGATGACTCGGGAGCCTGAGCCTGTTGTTGAGTGGTACATCCGCCCAGCAGTAAGGTGCCGCCCAAGAACAGGGCGACCAACCCACGGGTGATGAACCCACGAATACTACTCATATCGTTTTCCTTCTCTAAAGACCTTCTAGTGGAATGCTCAGAAACCGGGCGAGTTCAGCGCCCTGGTTTTCTAGTTCTGCCAGGGGCAGGGGTTGACCGACTCGGGTCAGGGGCAGGTCGCCCCGACCTTTGACGCGCAGGTAGAGCGCTCGTTTGGGGTTCAAGCCTTCCTTCAGATCCACGCGCACGGCCTGGAGTTCTTCTAAAGGATACTCAATTTCGATTTTGCGGTTCTTGCCGGGGAAGCCATAGCGAAAAATCTTGGCTTTGCCCGTTTCCCGATTGAATTCGTTATACCCGCCGCCCACGTCCCAGGAAATCACCAGCCAGAGGTAAAGCCCTAACAGACTACCCGCAACGCCATAAAAACCCATCGCTACTCCTTGGGGAATAAAAATAAGCTGGGTCGGGTCAGAGAAAGGCAATAGATTAACCTGCAGCAGGCTAGACAGACTCGCCAACAGGAAGCCTACGCCACCCATCGTCGAAACGATCGCCCAAACATAATTACTGAGTCGTCGAGAACCGACAATGTTGCGCCGCAAGATCAGGCGGTTCTCATTTTTTGAAGGATTTGAAGGATTGGATGCGCTGGTTGCCGCCATATTTTTAATCATGAAGGGGATGAATGTTTACAAAATGCAATCAATGGAGCAGCAGATTGGAGCAGGAGTTGATGGATGGAGGGAGCGATCGCCGCTCTAAATTTCCGCCAGAATCCTTCAGAAAGACCAATCCAGCCACTTTAGTACAAATTTGGGTTTCTCAAGAATTTGCAATGAATCGCAAGAGATTTCAACATCGACTTTCTTAAAAGGGTACGTATCAGATTGTAAAATTTTTCCAGTCTCCCTATCATATAGGAACGTTAAGTCCGCTCTCAGAAATAGACATAAGCATTTATGCCTACCTCTTCTTGAGAAGACGAACTGCCCAAAGGTTCATCCGGAGGGGGATCGACTTAACGGTATGATTAAGGTTCGTTTCACCCTCAAGACTGGTTCCTCAACATTTTGAGACTTTTTAATCCAGCCAGTCTAAAGTAAACACCCCGCCATAATTAAGAGGTTATGAGATGACCATAGCAATGGGACGCGCACAGTCCAATCGAGGCTGGTTCGATGCCCTCGATGACTGGCTCAAGCGCGACAGATTTGTATTCATCGGCTGGTCA
>JALOOP010000549.1 GCA_025454315.1 Oculatellaceae cyanobacterium Prado106 | reverse complement strand
ATCGCATTCCCAGAACTATAGCCTGGAGCAGCGTCACCGTTGATTTCGATGGTGCGATAGAGATTGAAGTGGTTAATGGTTTGTGCGCCAGTGGTGGGGGTGAGTTGCACCAAATTGCTAATAGGAATCATCTGATCTTGTGCTGAGCGGACATACAGTTGACCCACATCTTCGGGGCGATTCCGAAACGCCTGGTCTGCCTGAACATACACGCGATAGTTGCGCTGCCCCAGTGTAAAATCATTGACATAACGGGAACCCAACGCCGTTTCCAGAGTACTGAAAATATCATCGACATTGACCTGGAGGGATTCAGCCGCATCCCGATTGACTTCAATTTCGAGTTGGGGGGTATTGGCGGCAAACGTGGTCAGGACTTGTTGCAATCCTGGCGTTTGATTGGCTTGCCCCAGGAATCGGCCAGAGGCTTCGACCAACGCCGTCAAGTCTTCTCGGTTGCTGCGATCCTGCAACTGAAAGCTAAATCCTCCTAATGTTCCTAATCCCTGGATCGCCGGGGGATTAAAAGGAAACACTCGCGCTTCGGGAATCGTGGTTAGGATTCCAGTCAATCGGCCAATCACAGCTTGAGCCGTTTGTCCCGCTTCCCGTCGTTCAGACCAGGGTTTGAGGTTAGAAAAAATGAGTCCGCTATTGGCCGTAGCGCCCGAGATGCCAAATCCACCGACCGCAAAGGTTGCATCAATTTCGGGTGTCTTTAAGAGTTCTTGTTCAACTTGACGCAGCACATTGTCTGTATAATTCAGCGAAACGCCCTCTGGAGCCTGAATCACGGTGATAAAGTAACCCTGGTCTTCTTCTGGCAAAAAGGAACTGGGCACTCGCCAGTAGAGCAATGCCGTTAATCCCAGCGCCACGACAAATAATCCGACGACAAGGCTTTTCATCCGCATTAAACGTTCTAGCGATCGCCGATAGCGTTCCCGAGTCCAGTCTAATCCCCGATTAAACCTTTGCAACAATCTCCCCATCCAGCCTCCCGTGGTTTGCCCTTGTCTGAGCAGGAGCGCGGATAGGGCTGGGGTAAGGGTTAGAGCCAGGAAGGTAGAAACGGCAATCGAAAAGGCGATCGTTAGCGCGAACTGCCGATAAAGGGCTCCTGTGGTGCCAGGAAAAAACGCAACGGGGACAAAAACGGCCATCAGCACTAAAGAAGTGGCAATGACGGCACTCCCTAACTCCCGCATCGCTTGGACTGCGGCCTGTCGAGGCGACATCCCTTGCTCGTTGATGAGACGACTAACATCTTCAACAATGATAATGGCATCATCAACGACCATTCCGGTTGCTAACGTCAGACCAAACAACGTTAACGTATTGATAGAAAACCCAAAGATGCGAATGAAGATGAACGTGCCAATCAGTGCAGCGGGAATGGTGATAGAAGGAATTAACGTCGTGCGCCAGTTTTGGAGGAAGATGAAAATGATCAAGATGACGAGGGCGATCGCCAAAATCAAGGTTACTAAGACTTCTTCCAAGGATGCTTCCACGAATGCTGTAGAGTCAAATGCAACCCGATATTGCAGCCCTGGAGGAAAACTTTGGGAAAGCGTTTCTAACTGCGATCGAACGGACTGTGCAACCTGAAGTGCATTGCTCCCTGGAAGCTGTGAAATGCCCAAACCGACCGCATCCTGCCCCCGAAATCTGAGAATGGAACTGTAGTCCTCTGCGCCTAATTCAGCCCGTCCCACATCTCGAAGTTTGATCAGTGAGCCATTCTCCTCAGTTCGCAACACTAAATTTTCAAATTCCTCCGGTTCCCTCAGCCGACTCACCGCCCGCAGGTCGATTTGGTACTCCTGCTCATTCGGGATAGGCGGTTGCCCTAATCGTCCTGCTCCGACTTGCAAGTTTTGGCGATTGAGTGCAGCCACCACATCATCTGGGACGAGTTGACGGGCTGCGAGACGCTGTGGGTCAAGCCACAGTCGCATCGCATACTGTCGTTGTCCAAAAATCTGCACATTACCGATGCCGTCAATTCGTCGTAGCGCATCGACCACAGAAGTATCCAGGTAGTTGCTTAAAAATAAAGGATCATAGGCGTTATTTTCTGCATAAAAGCCGATCGCCATCAAAAAACCACTGCTCTGCTTATTGACCGTTACCCCAGTCCGCTGAACGGTTTCTGGTAAGCGAGGTGTCGCGGTTGAAATCCGGTTCTGGACATCCACAGCGGCTAAATCCACATCGCGATCGGGGGCAAAGGTGACGGTAATGGAACTGGTACCGCTATTGCTACTGGTTGAGGAGATATAGCGCATTCCCTCAACCCCATTGATTTCCCGCTCCAGGACATTGGTCACCGTACTTTCAACGACTTCAGCGCTGGCTCCGGTATAGTTAGCCGTCACCGTCACTTGAGGGGGGCTAATTTCAGGGTATTGGGCAATGGGAAGGGTGGGAATGCTGACCGAACCCAGAAGCAACACGACTAACGCCGCAACAATCGAAAAAACAGGCCGTTTAATGAAAAAGTTAGAAAACATAGCGTCGATTGAATTGGGCAATTCTAGCGGACGAGGGTCAAGTTCCTTACTTCAATGGCACCGACGAAAGAGGAGGAGAAGCGGGTGGCGCTGCTGAAATGGGTGCGCCATCTTGCAGATTGGGAACCCCTGAAACAACGATTTGTTCTCCAGGCTGTAGCCCTTCTAGAACCTGATACTGATTGTTTTGAATACTGCCAAGCTCAACAGGCCGCTGTCTTGCAATCAGTTGTGCTTGTCCGGCGGGTTGCCCTTCAGCGAGTGCAGCAGTTTCAACCACAAACACAAAAGTTTGAGTGCCCAACCGAGAAATCGCCGCCGTAGGCACCAAGACTCCGGGACGCTGATTCCAAATTACCCTGGCTCGAACGAATTGCTGATCAAGCAATTGTCCATCCGGATTCGGAAATGTGGCTTTGGTCAAAATGCTTTGGGCATTACTCTCGACTTGAGGGGATACAAAATTGATTTGTCCTCTGGTAATGGGGTTCCCTTGAGCATCACTGAGTTCTACAGGTAATCCTACACGCAGTTCCGATCGCCGCTCTAGTGGAACCGATAGGCGCAACTCTAATTCTTGATTCCGGGTAACACTGGTTGCGGGATCACTGGGAGTCAGGTAATCGCCGACCTTGACGGGGATATCGCCGACCACTCCAGCAAAAGGAGCGGTAATGGTTGTATCTTGCAGTTGGGCGCGAGAGGCCGCAACCTGGGCTTCGGCTTCCTGTAACCCGGCTTCGGCCTCATTGAGCGATGCACGGGCACCCTGAATGCGTTGATCGAGGGCGCGCAGGGTGGCGATCGCCGTTTGTTGATTGCGCTCTGCTTCGTCCAAATTCTGTCGAGGCAATGCGCCTTCTGTGGCCAAAGCTTGGGTGCGGCGAAACTGTTCGTTCTGCAATTCCACCTCAGCCACTGCCGAAATGCGTTCGGCCTCTAGTGCCTGTAGCTCTGAGCGTTGATTTGAGCGAATGGCTCTGGCTGAATTGACAGTGGCCAAAACACCGACAAGATTGGCCTGCTGCTCATCTGCACTAAGCTGTACCAGGGGAGTGCCTGCGGGAACGCGATCGCCCGACTCGACATAAACCTGGGTTACACGCCCCTGCACCGCAGGCCGCAAGGTCACCGAATCCCGAGATTCTAAATTACCAACAAATTCTGAAGCCGTTTCCACCGTAACCGTTTCGACTGTATCCAGACGAACTGGAACACTCTGAGTCTGTGCCGCTTGCGGATCGGCGATCTGGGAAGCCTGCCACCAGCGCCAACCTAGCCAACCGCTGACGAGCAGCAAGAGTGTCCCTAGCCCGATCGCCCAACGGGTTCGAGTCCGAGCAGACCCACGAGGACGGGGTGACGCTTGTTCAGCGATCGGGGCTGGTGAAGACTCTGGTGCATGATTTTGTGCATGAGAATCAGACCTGGTTGACTGACAAAAGTTTGTTTACAAAGGGGGAAAGGGGTGAGCCTTAACGGATTTGACAAGAGGGAAGGAGAGCAGGCATTCTGGCATCAGAA
>JALOOP010000137.1 GCA_025454315.1 Oculatellaceae cyanobacterium Prado106 | reverse complement strand
GACGCTGGAACACGCTAGGGCCAAGCTCAATCTCTGTTTCATTCGCTTGATGGTCAAGCGCTTAGCGGCCTAGAAAAGATGTCAAATGGATTCTATAGAGGGAATCCAGGAATTCAGAATCTACCCATCAGATTTTCTGTTCAAACCCAAACAGAGAATAATCAACCCACATATTGTTGCTCAAATCCCCGACATTATCCTTCTTCCGCTCTCCATGAGGATAATGCTCCCGGCGATTCAGCGACATATACAACACCCCAATCAAGTCATTGGTGTTGTTTTCCAAATCTCGCAAAATTCGACTGGTAATAAACTTGCCCACCGAAACAACGGCCTGAAATCCCGGATTGGGAGCCTTCATCACCGCATTCACCAAATTCCCCGTAAAGCGATCGAAGTCTGGATCACTGATCACTTCTCTCAGTCTTGTGGCATTGTCCCGCTCCTTTTCATCCAGTTCGATCGCCAAAAAATTCCAGTTAAAGCTCTCCGGAATCGTCTCGGTTTGAAACAGCACATAGCCCGTGTCACCAAAGGTCAAGGTTTGGTTATCCCGGACATTCTCAATCGGCGCAATTTTCCGAGAACTCAAAACCTGACTGGCAATCTCCTCAACAATTTCCTTGCGTTTACGCGGATCATTCGTCGCCACAAACTCGCTCATGTCCGGCAATAGCATATTATCAGCGGTGATAAAGCTCCAGAGTTCCACCTCGGCCTCATCCCGCTCCCAGAGGCTCGCCCAAAAGGGTACCGTTTCCCGGTTTTTTGCAATCCTGACTTTGTTAATTCTGAAGAAAAACATCCTGCCGTCCTTTATCACGCACTTTGTGCAGCAGATTACCACATCTCCTTCTAGCGGGAGTCGTCTGCGATCGCGATCGCAATGAAAGTTCGGAGAACCTCTTTCTTGACAAGGCACTTTACCGATTCCATAATCGATTCCATTTTGGATTCTAGATTTTGGATTGTGAACTGCAACCTCTGGACAGAGGCAAGGTTGGGGCAACGATCGCTTCACCTTTCAACAGAGAATTCTTCAGGAGATTTTTACAGAAAAAAGACGGGCTGCGATCGCAACCCGCCCGGACATGGGGATAGTTTATCCAGTCATCCATCAAGGAAAATCAAACCATTGAGCCATCTGCTCCTCCGCACACCCCCTTCGATGAGAAGGGGAATCTTGGCGCATCGCCCTAGCGACGGCTCATGGGCAGCTTGGGGCAAGTCTCCGGCGTAAGCTGGAGATAGCGCGTACATTCTTCCGGGGTGAGTTGGCGGAAACTGCGATCGCGCGCCAGTTTCAGCAACATATCCCAGGTCGCAGCCCAGAGATAAATCCGCCCATCCTCCGTCAGGGTCGCCACATATTGACCATCGGGACTAAAGAAGGCTTGCAGCACCGGATTGGTCGGTTCACCCGTCACACCAGGCGACAGTTGGGCTTGCTCCTGACCCGTCTCGGCGTTCCACAGCTTAGCAGTCCCATCAGCACTCGCCGTCACCACCATCGTTCCATCCGGGCTAAACTGAGCATCAAACAAAGCATCTTGATGGCTGGCCAAGGCAGGCACCTTCTCTTGTCCTGAATTCACATCCCAGATGCGGGCAACGCCATCCCACCCGGCGGTCACAATCGACTGACCATCCGGGCTAAAGCTAGCACTGCTAACTTCTCGCTCCTGCTTCAGCGTATTCAGCAGTTGCCCCGAAGTCACATTCCACACCCGCGCCGTGCGATCCAAACTCGCCGTCACAATGGACTGACCATCCGAGCTAAACCGCGCCTGCTCCACCGTCGCCTGATGTCCGCGCAGCGTTTGCACCAACTCACCCGACTGCACATCCCACAGGCGCACCGTGAAATCAGCCGCCGCTCCCACCACCAGACGACCATCCGCACTAAACGCAAGCTGTCGAATCACAACCGGATCGCCCGAAGCATTAGCTCCTGGGCTGGACACTGGATTAGGCACTGGATTGGGCACTGGAGATGCCGACTTCGCCACTGGAGCATTGACCGTGTTCGCAGCCATCGCAACCGTTCCCGAAGTCGAAGGCAAAACGCTGCTCAAAACACCGCTTTGATCGTCAGTTGCCCGCCAGTTTTGGATACGATGCAGCAGTTGCATGGATTGATCAGGCAGCACCTGATAAATTTCCAGAATGCCATCGCCCTTTGCGGTCACAATCCGCTGACCATCTGGACTGAGTACCGCTCCTGATAGGGCGATCGGATTGGGTGCAGTGCCTTTTGTGGCGATCGCCGCCAGGTTGGGCAGAACCGTCGCCGCCTGTGCCGCCTCTATCCCCATTGGAGCACCCATCGGAGAATTGTGGATTGTCTCAGCATTCATCCCTGATACGGGCGATTGATTGGCATTTAAGCGCTGAGTCCGCTTTCTGAGAAAACTCAGCAACCATTGGAAGAAGCCAGAGAAATTTTGGGGACTCACTTGATGATTCAAGGCACTTGCAGAGGGCTGTTTCCCCGCCTTTGCCATGACCGTCACGGCATCGGTGAGAATCTGCCAGCGCTGTAGCCGCCCATCAGAGGTAATCGAAATCATCTGGTTAATGCTGCCAGCCCCTGCACGCTGGGCTGCGGTAGAGGAGGCTGAACTAGAAGTCTCACTCGCAGATTTGGCCGATGGACTGGGGTTATTAGGAATTGAGCCAATCCGTCCGGCATTTCCAGACTGGAGGAACATCGCCCAGTGAACCGGAGCGTCAGTCAGTTTCAGGGTAGGCAATTCGCTGCCAGATTCCGTAGACCAAAAGCGAACAATGCCGTCTGCACTGGCGGTTGCTACATAGCTGCTATCTGGGCTAAATTGCACCGTTGAAACAAAGCCTTGATGACCCGGCAGTGCAGCTACTTCCTTCCCGGTTTCAATATCCCAGAGGTGAGCCGTCTGGTCTTGATCCGCTGAGGTCGTATCGACGGTCACCAGCATTCGTCCATCCGGACTAAAGCTCAGGGGTTCTACCGGGGAAGTCGAGGCCGTATTCCCTCGACTCCTGCCGCTGTCTTGGGGTGTCAATTCCTGCTGAAGTTTCCCCGAGTTGAGATCCCACAGCCAGACCCGTTGCAGCGGATCGGTGGTGGCTAAGACCTGTTCGTTGGGGCTGAACTTCATCTGAACTATCGGCTGACTTTGAGCGGCGGCATTGCGATTCTCGACCGCCCAGGGATTGGCGATTTGCAGCAGCCCTGGAGCCGCCTGCGAATCCTGGGAGAAGGTGCCGCGACTCTTTCCAGTTGTGCTGTCCCAGACTCTTACCTTGTTGTCTTCTGTGGCGATCGCCACCCACCGTCCACTCGGGCTAAAGGTCGCCTGATGAATCCCGGTGAGCCGCCCTAGTCCAGCCACGGGAAAGGCTTTTAATCCGTCTGTAGGATGGGCTTTGAGTTGCAGTAGTTGAACCGTGCCCCCTTCTGCGATCGCCAGCAAAAACCGACCATCAGGACTCAGTTGCAAATCCTGAATGGCACCCGTCATGGGGATGCGGGTCTGCAATTTGCCCGTATCAGCACTCCAAATGGAAATGGTTTGATCCCGATGGGTTGCCAGAATCCATTGGCCGTTGGGGCTAAACATCACCTGTTTAGTAGCGGCCAAGCCGGGAAGCTCTAGCAGGACTGCGCCTGCTTCGACCGACCAAACTTTGACTTCGGGGGAGTCTTTGGCGATCGCCGCAATTTGCCGACCATTCGGGCTGAAGGCTAAGGAGAGAATATCAGCAGGAACCCCCGAAGCGCCTGCATTGGCCGGATCATTAGAATCTGACCAGGTCAGAACCTTGGAAGGCTGAAGAACCGTGTTATAGATCGTTTGGGAATTGAGTGACCAGAGGCGAATCGTGCCGTCGGCACTGGCAGTGGCTAGATTTTGGCGATCGGGGCTAAAGGCAATTTGATGAATGGCACCTTCGTGACCGCGCAGTTCCAACTGCAAGCGGAGATTTTGCAAAGCGGCTCTCAGACTAGACTGCGTCTCGTAGGAGACTCGGCCTTCTTCAGCAGCAAGGCGGCTAATCAGGAGAGCTACCATGGGGTCGCTCTTGGAGTCTTGCAACACGGTCTGAGCCATCAAGGCACGCTGGCGAGAAGTCGCCACTTGTAGCTGATGTTCTTGCTCCAAGCGAGTTTTGATGGTTCCGTGATATTGGCTTAGCACCATAGCCAGGGTCGCCAGCAGCACCGAAGGCACCGCAAACTGTATCTGACGCGATTCTCGGCGGGCACGGCGAATGGCCGACTGACTCACGGCAATGTACTGCTGCGCCAGTGCTGACAATTCTTGGGGATAGAGTCGCAGAAAATCCTCTGCATCTCGTAGTTTTAGCCCTTGTAGCAGGTACTCGCCCTTGGCCGATTGTCCTCCTGTGCTGTCCCACTCCTGAGCGGCTCCTTCAATACGACGCTGACGGCGGAGCATATCCCGATTTTCGTCAATCCAGTCCTTGAGCAGAGGCCAGTTGCGAATCAGGGCTTCGTGAGCCACATCCACCACTTCCTGGGTGGAGCAGTTTTCAGCAGAGGGGAACAGTTGGCTGTTGTCGCTATCGCGAATCGGTTCTTGGTTGGTGACAATCAGCTTGGCGGCCACGAGTTGTTCCAGCACACTCTCCACCATCTCTGCCGGAAACGCAGGGGCAATCAACTCAGACTTCAAGACCCGGCGACGGGTATCTTCTGTGCCTTCACCCAGTTGGGTCAAGGCCAAAAAGATGCGTTTAGCAACGGCCTGTTCTTCAGCGCTCAGGCTGGAGTAGACTTCGGTGGCCTGTTTTTGCAGAGTGCCTCGGACACCGCCCAATTCTCGGTAGGTATCCAGGGTCATGCGAGCAACACCCCCTTCAGTGCTGGTGCGGCGATGCTCCCAAAGTTCTAGCAGGGTGAATTGCAACAGGGGCAGTTCGCCCGGTGCGCCGATGATATCGAGCAGCATGGTGTAGACCAGATTCGGCTCACACACCAGACCCACCTTTTGAGCAGGGCGGACGATCGTCGCTTTAATCTGCTCATACTTCAAGGGGGTGACCATGACCCGATGCTGTTCGATTTTTTGGGCAAGACCATCGTATAGCGCGCAGTTGTTGAGGAAATCGGCACGAACCACGATCGCAATACTCAAACTATCGCCCATAGCCTGAAGCGCCCCCAGCAGACAGTTAAAGAACTGCTGTCTTTCTTCTTCAATGTGGGTGCCCCGCGTCAGGGTGAAGACTTCCTCAAACTGGTCAATGACCAGCAGCATTTGCGGACGGGCTTTTGACAGGAGTCCGGTGGTACCGCCCTCCATCGCCAAACTGGCTCTGACCAACTGCGCCAGACCAATGGAACCATCCTGGAGGAAAGCTTCGGCGCGACGCAGTTGTTCAGCGCGATCGAGGTCGTTCAGTTCTGGGTCAATAAACGCAGCGGCGAGGCTTTTGAGGGGATGTTCGGCAGGGGTGATGAGCTTAATTTTCCAGGCATCCGCACCCGAGGGCAGTTTTTCTTGCTGAAGATGGGAGATGACGCCTGCCCGCAGGAGGGAGGATTTGCCACTCCCCGAAGCACCCGTGACGGCAGCAAAGCGCTGGTTCTTGAGTTGGTCAATCAGTTGCAGGGTGAGTTCTTCACGGCCAAAGAAAAATTCGGCATGGGTTTCGTCGAAGAATTCTAGACCCCGGTAAGGGCAAATATCAGTGGACTTAACCGTTTGTGGAGTCAGGCGAGGCTGAGCGCCATTGACGCGGGTTAGGATAATTTCGCTGCCCGAACTTTCAAAGAGGGGCTGCTGGATTTCGCCTTTGAGGCTGTGGTTGACCCAATCGGTGAGGGAGTGGTTGGTGACCAAACCCGCCTCAATGCGGTTGGGATCTAAACCACTAAGGAGTGCCTGAGTGAAGACGCTGTAGGGGCCATCCAAGGATTCGTAGGCGGTTTCATATTCTCGGGAGGCGGCCATGAAGAGGCGATCGGTGCCAGCCTGGGCACCGGGGTCGGCCTCCAGAAAGTTGAGCAGTTCGCCGCTATGGCAGCAGTCAAGGATGACAATGCGCTGGCGGACGGGGCTTTCTTGCAGCAGGCGACGCAGCCAAAAGAGAGAGAGGCCACAGAATCCTTTGTCGGGGTTGGCATCGCTGACAGCCAAGAATCCCTCACGAATTCCGGCTTCTCGCTGGATGCCGTGCCCAGAGTAGTAGAAGAGGGCGGTGTGGGGCGGGTTGTTGCCCTTGGGTTTGAAGAGATTGACGAGAGCCGTTTCTAGCTCGTGCAGGGTGACGGGCGTTTTTAAACCAATTTGAGGTTTGCCGGCCTGGAGAACTTCCGGGATGCGATGCACCCGAAATTCGCCGTAGGTGTGGAGTTGCTGGGCGATCGCCTCGGCATCACGAGCCGGGGCCTGCAAACTCGGCAGATATTGATATGCGTTGATTCCCACAACCAAAGCGTCGCGTGCCATCTCGTTATCCCTGAATACAAAATCGATTCAAATTGACCAAAGTTTCCAGAATTTGGAGAACTTCAGCAGGTAGATGTGACGAAACAATAACCGGATACAACAGGGATTACGGAGCAGCATGTGCAAATCAAGGCTTTTATGGGGGGAGAATTCTGCTACCCCTGCATAAAAAACAACATGCATTTTGGCTGATTGAGGAACACGAAGAACGGCTTTACTTTGATCAGCATTCAAAGATTGAAAACTTTTTCTAGCGCTTTTTCAACAACTCACATTGCGAAGATATCCGAATTATTTCTAAACAGCCAAGGGGGTGACAACCCTCACCTATAGCGTTTTTGAGAAATTTAAAAATGAATCGATATTTTCAATGAGATGGCTTTATAGTGATTGAAATTAATCAGTTTAATTACTGAATAATTTACTTCATGAACTCAACGTACAGGGAAATATACGGAACAGAGAATGCGGAATACCCTTAGGTTTTCTGAGAGAAAGAAATAAGAAATGAGTGGAACCACGGAAGTTTTAAATTCTTAACAGAAAAACTGTGAAAGTTTGATGAAGTGATCTAAGCTAGAGATCGATCTTCACTAAATCCAGTCCTCTCAATTTGAGGGGTATTATTCATCCTTTTTGAGTATTTGTGCTGTGACACAGATCAAGGTGAAAGGGTGAGTTTAATCCCATAGGTTGAGAGCAGGATTGAGCGATCGGTTCCAGGAGTGGTTTTTGTTCCTGCTGGTGTTTAGTTTTAGTGTTTAGTTCCTGTTGGTGTGAGGGTTTGAAAATCACTATTTCCCCCCAAACACAAATGTCATTGACCCATTCATCATCCATGTTGACCTCCCAATTCGTGAACAGTCAGGCGGATTACGAGCAAGGTAGTTTGCTAGCGAATCAGCAGCGGTACCTTGAGGCGTTGGCTTGCTTTGACCGAGCGATCGCACAGCAACCCGAGGATTGTGCCGCCTGGATCTTTCGGGGTGTCATGTTGATTTATCTAGGTCGCTTTGACGAAGCGTTGAAGAGTTGCGATCGGGCTTTAGCGATTCAGCCTAAGAATGCAGAGGCTTGGCTATTCCACGGGGTAGCGCTGCAAAGGCTGGGACGGTATCGGGAAGCTTATCAAAATTACGATCATGCCCTAGGGCGTTGGCATCGCCCCTTGACGGCAAGCCTGATGCGCGGTTTGAAACGGGTTTGGCAGCTATTGGCAGGTTTTTCTCTGGCACAAAACGCGCCTTCTAACTCCTCGCGCTAGAATATCTACTGTTGCATTCAGGAACCAACAGGGATTGGTTTGTGCCTATCGAAACGATTTATGGGAACCTCCAGGGGTTAAAACCGAGCCAGCTTAAGCAGCTTCAGCGGCTTTATCATCAACGGCTACCGGGCGATCGCATCACCACGAGCGAGTTTGCCCAGCGGCTAGCAGCCATCAGTACAGAAATTGGTCAGCCCGTCAGTACCTACATTAATCGACGGGGGCAGGTGATTCGCGTGGGCGTGGGAACGGTGCGACAGACGCAGATTCCGCCCTTGGAATTGCCCCGGTATGGCGCGGAGCGGCTGAGTGGGATTCGCTGTGTGGCGACCCAGTTAAAGTCGGAGGTACCCAGTGATGCGGTTTTGACGGCGATGGCGCTGCAACGGCTGGACGCACTGGTGGTGCTTTCGCTGACGGGGGGTGGGTTTGAACGGCGGGGCGGGGGAGCGACAGGCTATGTCAAAGAAGGCTACCTGGCTCATCTGGTGCCCCATCCGGAGACGACCTGGACGGTTTCGCCGCCCTTAAGTTTAGATGTGATTTCGCAGCAGGACTTCCTCGACTTGACCGATGGTCTGGAGGAGGAGTTTCGGCGTGAGTTTGTGGCGCAGCAGGTGCATCCAGACCAGGATCGGGTGCTGCTGGTGGGCGTGATGACCAGCCAAATGAGTGTCCAGACTTTTCACGACAGTTTGGCGGAGTTGGAGCGGCTGGTGGAAACGGCGGGGGGCGAGGTGCTGCAAATTGTGCGGCAGAAGCGATCGCATTTCCATCCCCAAACCGTTGTGGGTGAAGGCAAGGTGCAGGAAGTGGCACTGGCGGCTCAAACGGTGGGAGCAAACTTAATTGTCTTTGACCGGGATTTGTCGCCTGCCCAGGTTCGCAATCTGGAGATGCAGATTGGCGTGCGGGTGGTCGATCGCACTGAGGTGATTCTGGATATTTTCGCTCAGCGGGCGCGATCGGGTGCCGGGAAGCTCCAGGTAGAACTGGCGCAGTTGGAATATATGATGCCACGCTTGAGTGGTCGGGGACGGGCGATGTCTCGGTTGGGGGGCGGGATTGGGACGCGGGGGCCGGGGGAAACGAAGCTGGAGACGGAGCGACGAGCGATTCAGCGGCGGATTTCTAGATTGCAGCAAGAAGTGGATCAGTTGCAGGCGCATCGTTCTCGGCTCAGGCAGCAGCGACAGCACCATGAGGTGCCTTCGATTGCGATCGTGGGCTATACCAATGCAGGCAAGTCTACGTTGTTGAATGCGCTGACGAATGCGGAGGTGTATGCGGCGGATCAATTGTTTGCGACGCTAGACCCGACAACTCGACGATTGCAGATTGCTGATCCGATGGGTGAGGGGGGGATGGCGATCGTGTTGACGGATACGGTGGGATTTATTCAGGATTTGCCGCCTGCGTTGATGGATGCGTTTCGCGCCACGCTAGAAGAGGTGACGGCAGCGGATGCGTTGCTGCATGTGGTGGATTTGTCGCATTCGGCTTGGCAGAGTCAGATTCGATCGGTGATGTCGATTTTGCGGGAGATGCCGATTACGCCGGGGCCGATGCTGTTGGCGTTTAACAAGATTGATCAGGTGGATGGGGAGACGTTGGCGTTGGCGGAGGAGGAGTTTCCGCAGGCGGCTTTTATTTCGGCGGGGGAGCGGTTGGGGTTGGAGACGCTGCGGTTGCGGTTGGCGGAATTGGTGCGTTATGCGGTGGCTCCTTGAAGGAGGGGAAAGAACCGCATAGGCGCAGAGACGCAGAGAGGAGGGACGGAAGGGAAGGAGAGAGAAAAGAGAGAGGAGGACTGGCTTCGGGGGTGGGGGTTAGGGGAGGTCGAGGCGCATATCGTTGCTGGGGGTGAAGCCGAGTTTTTCGTAGAGGGGTTGGCCGCTGGGGGAGGCGTGGAGGATGGCACGGGTGCAGCCGAGGGATTTGAGATAGTCGAGGGTTGTGGTGGTGAGTTGTTGGGCGAGTCCTTGGCGGCGGTTGGTGGGTTCGACGTAGACTCCCCAGATGTAGCCGTAGTGTCGATGGGTGGGGGCGAGGGCGATCGGGTATAACCCGGAAAAAAGCTGGCAGCCCGCGGAACCGACGATTTGCTGGTCTACTTCGGCGATGAATGCCTGGTAGTGTAGAGTTTGTCGAGCCTGTGCGATAAATTCCAGAGTATTAGCTTGCCAGTGGGGATGAAGGGATGTCTCGGGGACATCGTTATCTCGCCAAAGCTGGTAGAAATGTTGTGCAAGGATGCGATCGTCTTGGGGGGTAGCGGGTCGGATGATGGGGGTAGAGGGTTGGGACATGGAGCAGGGTGAAGGTTTTAGCGGGGGGCGTTTATGTATGTGTTAATTGGTGGGGCGGGGTTGGTGGGGTTGAACCTGGCGCAAAAATTGGTGGATTTGGGACATACGATCGCCATTATTGACCTCAATCCGGCGGCCTGTCGGTATGCGCGGGAGCAGTTGGGGGTGATGGCGTTTGAGGGGAGTGCGGTGAGTACGGAGACGCTGGTGGAGGCGGGGATTCGGAAGGCGGATGCGGTGGTGGCGGCGTTGCATAGCGATGCGCTGAATTTGGCGATGGTGGCGCTGGCGAAGCACTATGGGGTGGCGCAGATTTTGACGCGGATGCGGCATCGGGATTTTGCGGAGCCGTATCGGATTGCGGGGGCGACTTCGGTGATTAATGCGATCGATCTAGCGGTTTCGACGATGGTGAATGCGATCGAATATCCGCAGGTGGAGTCGATGCTGCATTTTGAGCAGGATCAGATTGAGGTGCTGAAGTTGCCCATTCCCAAGGGGTCGCCGATCGCCGATCGCAGTTTGATGGATATTGCTCAAGATCCGAAGTTTCCGAAGGGGTCGCTGATTATTGGATATCAGGCACATCGGACGGAGGATTTGATGATTCCCAACGGGCAAACGGTCTTGGAGGAAGGATCAACGATTCTGATGGTGACGAAGCCGGGGGCGATTCATCAGGTGATTGATTTTGTGCAGGGAGAAGGGAGTAGGGAGTAGGGAGTGGGGAGTGGGGCTAAGGGAAAAGGGGAAAGGGGAAAGGGAATTCAAGGAAACGGACGAAGATCTCGTTTGGTGAATCAATTTTCTGAATCAATCCATGAAACACAAAGAAATCCCCTATTCCCCACTCCCTACTCCCCCCTTTAGAAATCAGCACTTTGGGGAAAACGCGGGAACGGAATCACGTCACGGATGTTTTGCATTCCGGTCATGAATTGGACGAGGCGCTCGAAGCCGAGGCCGAAGCCGGAATGGGGGACGGTGCCGTAGCGGCGCAGGTCGAGGTACCACCAGAGTTCTTCGGCGGGCATGTTGCGTTCTTGGATGCGGCGCTCTAGAACATCGAGGCGTTCTTCGCGTTGGGAGCCACCGACGATTTCGCCGATTTTGGGAGCGAGGATGTCCATGGCGCGGACGGTTTTGCCATCGTCGTTGAGGCGCATGTAGAAGGCTTTGAATTCTGCGGGGTAGTCGGTGACGATGACGGGCTTTTTGAAGAGGTCTTCGGAAAGATAGCGCTCATGCTCGGATTGTAGGTCGAGTCCCCAGGCGACGGGATACTCGAAGGTGCGATCGCTCTTTTCCAATAGATCAATGGCCTCGGTATAGGTAATCCGCCCAAACTCGCTGTTGATGATATTTTCGGCGGTTTGGATGACGGATTGATCGACCCATTGGTT
Organism: Oculatellaceae cyanobacterium Prado106; assembly: GCA_025454315.1. Lineage (GTDB taxonomy): Bacteria > Cyanobacteriota > Cyanobacteriia > Elainellales > Elainellaceae > Prado106. The sequence goes on along the minus strand of JALOOP010000137.1, from coordinate 3,066 downwards.
GAAGAAGGCCATGTCATCGGGGCAGGTTTCTAGAACATGCTTGAAGACATATTTGAGGAAGGTTTCGGCGAGTTCCATGTTGCCGTCGAGGGCACAGAAGGCCATCTCGGGTTCGATCATCCAGAACTCGGCCAGGTGGCGGGAGGTGTTGGAGTTTTCGGCGCGGAAGGTGGGGCCAAAGGTGTAGACATTGGTGAAGGTGAGCGCCGTGATTTCGGCTTCGAGTTGGCCGCTGACGGTGAGGTAGGCGGGTTTGCCGAAGAAGTCCTGGCTGAAGTCAATGCCTGCTGGGGTCTGGGGGACTTTTTTGAGGTCGAGGGTGGTGACGGTGAAGAGTTCTCCGGCTCCTTCGGCATCGCTGGCGGTGATGATGGGCGTGTGAATCCAGAGGAAGCCGCGCTCCTGGAAGAAGTTGTGGATGGCGGTGGCACAGGCGTTGCGGACGCGGAAGACGGCTCCAAGGGTGTTGGTGCGCGATCGCAAATGCCCGATTGTCCTCAAGAACTCAAAAGAATGCCGTTTTTTCTGGAGCGGATAGGTTTCGGGGTCAGCTTCGCCGTAGACGATCGCCGATTCTGCCTTCAGTTCAATGCGCTGGCCTTTTCCTTGGGAGGCCACCAGGGTTCCGGTCACTTCCACCGAGGCTCCGGTGTTGAGTTTGCGGATGATGTCGGCATAGTCGGGGAGATCCTGGTGCATGACGACCTGGAGTCCGGCTAGGGAAGAACCGTCATTGACTTCGATGAAGGAGAATCCTTTCTGCTCACGTTTGGTGCGAACCCAACCCTGGAGGGTGACGGCTTCTTCGGGTTGGCCGTTTTTGAGCAGGTCTTGAATGCGGCGTGTCGTCATGATGCGAAAAAAGGGATAGAAAAAAAGGGATAGACAGGATCTCTAATAGTTATAGCGTCAATCCGGGTGAGGGGAATTTGGGGCGATCGAAGAGATATGAGAGAAAATGACGGAGTGAGTTGAATGAGTGAGTTTTGGGAACCCCCGTTGCGATCGCCCCCCAGCCCCCAACTTTGCGAAAGCCGAGCCTTTCGATGAATCTTTGGAGTGCGATCGCAGCAGTTTCAACACACTCAAAGTCCCCCAATTCTGGGAGACTTGGGGAGCGCAAAACCCCAAAGAAAAGCCAACAGCTTGCACAAGTCAGCGTCACTGTTCATTCAACAAACGCGCCCATTCGACAAACGCGCCCATTCGACAAACTGGTTCGTTGGACAAACTGGTTCAGTCGGCAAACAGGCTTCAGCCATCGATTTCTTCACATTGCATGACCTGCCCACCCACCCCCTAAATTTATGTCAGATCGCAAAGCCATTCGAGGAACCTTCTTAGACTTTATTGATGATCCGTTCTTTCGACCTGCGACAGAGAGTGCGCGGTTTCTGGCGGATGGGCTGCTGGTGGTGGAGGCGGGGCGGATTGTGAATTTTGGGGATTATGATGAGGTGCGATCGCAACACCCCACCCTCGAAATCACCCACTACCCGCACCATCTAATCACCCCCGGATTCATCGACCTGCACACCCACTATCCCCAGACGGAGATGATTGCCGCCTATGGGGAGCAGTTGATGGAATGGCTCGACAAATATACCTTTCCCACCGAGGCCAAGTTCCAGGATGCGGACTATGCCCGACGGATTGCGGTCTTTTTCTTGGAAGAATTGCTGCGAAATGGGACGACGACGGCGGTGGTGCTGCCGACGATTTTTCCGCAGTCGGTGGAGGTATTTTTTGAGGAGGCTCAGCGACGCAATTTGCGGATGATTGCGGGGCAGGTGTTGATGAGTCGGAATGCGCCCGATTTTATGATTAATCCGGCTGGAAAGGCATACGAAGAGATGCGATCGCAAATCCAAAAATGGCACGGCCAAGATCGATTGCTCTATGCCATTACACCCCGGTTTGCCATCACCTCCACGCCCGAAGAACTGGCCATGGCGGGCGCACTCAAAGCCGAATTTCCCGAGGTTTATGTCCATACCCATCTCTCGGAAAACCTCAAGGAAGTGGAGTTTACCGCACAGCTTTTCCCAGAGAGTCGGGATTATTTGAATGTGTATGAGCAGTTTGGACTGGTGGGCGATCGCTCCATTTTCGCGCACTGTGTGCAGTTGGACGAGTCGGCGTTTGGACGATTATCGAAGGCGGGGGCGGCGATCGCATACTGTCCCACCTCGAATCTGTTCTTGGGCAGTGGGTTGTTTAAGTTGCACCAGGCCAAATCGGTGACGCAACCGATCAAGGTGGGGTTGGCGACAGATGTGGGCGCGGGAACGAGTTTTTCGATGTTGAAAACGATGGGAGAAGCGTACAAGGTGGCTCAACTGCAAGGGCAAAGTTTGTCGAGTTTGCAGGCATTCTATTTGGCGACGTTAGGAGCGGCCAAAGCGCTCTCGCTCGACGATCGGTTAGGGAATTTTGCGATCGGCAAAGAGGCCGATTTTGTGGTTCTTGATCCAACGGCAACCCCTTTGATGAAGCTCCGCAATCCCAAGCCTGCTACAACCTTGGAGGAGGTGATGGAGCAAGCGTTTACGCTGATGATTGTGGGGGATGACCGGATGGTGAAGGCGACTTATGTGGGAGGGGCGATCGCACATTCGTTGTTGTAGCGATCGAATCTCATTTCTTTTTCCATGAATGGACACATCACAGTCCTAAGAACAGAATTGACCAATGATGTAATCCTATTCGTGACTCTTTATGAAGAACCTGCTTATTCACGCAGACTGACAGCGAGATTTATGGATAAACGACAGTTTATTCAATGCTTAAAGGCACTGTATGGGTTGATTCAATATCCAATCTCCATACCGGGTGTAGTATAGGTATCTCCGTTGGGCAGAATGACTCTGACAGCACGCCCTCGACTCCGAATATTGCCAACCCAAATGATAGCTTCGGTAAAGTCGGTATCCATAAAACTGGTTTCCATTTCAACAATAACTTTTTCCAAATTAGCGTTTCTGAGACTAGTTTCTCGAAAGGAGGCTCCGCGCAAGTCGGCTTCTCTAACGGAGGCATTGTCCAGATTGCACTGATTGAAGTAGG
>JALOOP010000548.1 GCA_025454315.1 Oculatellaceae cyanobacterium Prado106 | reverse complement strand
GGATGGAGTGCAGCGGCAGCAAACCGATTTGGTCAATTCCAAAACGATTGTTCCGGCGAAGATTACTGAAATCACTGGGATCACGCAGTTGATGGTGGATCAGGCGGCGATCGCAGCCGAAGTCTTCCCCGACTATTTACCCCTGCTCAACACCGGGGTACTCACCGTTCTTTTTCGCGGCCTGAAACGGCAAAACTCTGCACCGTCAAGTTTTCCCGGCTGATGTTGCCCGACTTGCCGTCCCGCAGTTTGCCCGATCTGGTCAAGCATTTTCGATTTGAAGTGGGGCGATCGCACCGTGCCGAAGCCGATACGCTGGCCTGCTGGCTGCTGGCGCAACGATTATTCCATGAAATCTGCACTGAATCAGACGAGGTGCTGATCGAACGCTTTGGCCGTCAGTGGTTGTCCCTCAAGGATGCGGCTGCGTTGCTGGGCTGTTCCCAAGCTCAAGCCAAGATTAAGCTTGCGGTTGCGCCTTCTCGCTTCGTGGGGCGTGGCAGCAGTGGCACCTTGATGTATCGGCGGCATGACGTTGAAGAAGTCTTTTTTGAAGAGCAGGGCGGAACCCAAATTTCCTTGTTGTAATCTCTTCCGATTCGGAACAATGGAATGCCTCTGTTGTAAAGCTAAAATGCGTCGAGGAACTGCACCATTCACCGATGATCGGGAATGGTTACCGTGTCTCTTGGGATAGCATTCCGGCATGGGTTTGCGGTCAATGCGGTGAAGTTTTGTTTGAAACTCACCAGGTTGAACTCATTCAGGAGGCGCTTGCGGGGTTAGATCGCCAGACAGAAACTTTGGTCAAATCATTCCATCCAGGACTTTATTAGTCCGCAGATCCCCAAACATCTAACAATCTGCTTGGAACTAATGACCTGCTTGGGAAATCTACAGGACTGGGCAAACTGAGCTTGAGTTTTTTCAGCGATCCTGATTGCCATGTCTTTCCCCACTGATCCCCAGCCCCAAGTTTCGGTCATTGTGCCTATTTATAACGGTGAGAATGATTTGCCTGATCTGGTTGAGTGTCTTCGGGCACAGACCTTTCCTTCTGAACAGGTCGAGTACCTTTTGGTGGATAACGGGAGTGGCGATCGCACCCCCCAACTCCTTCAGTCCCTCCGCGAATCCTGTCATCATTCCATCACCATTCAGCCGCTCCTCGAAAACCAAATTCAAAGCTCCTATGCCGCCCGCAACACAGGCATTAGAGCCGCGAAGGGGGCAATTTTGGTGTTTACCGATGCGGATTGTCGTCCCCAGGCGGATTGGCTGAGTGAATTGGTCAAGGGCTTTGCTGATCCGGCGGTTGGTATGGTGGCGGGAGAGATTCTGGCACTTCCTGGCGATACCCTGCTGGAACGGTACGCCGATCGCCATGAAACCCTGTCTCAGAAACATACTTTGGCTCATTCCTTCTATCCCTATGGACAAACCGCCAATCTGGCCGTGCGTCGGGCTGCGCTGGAGCAGGTGGGGTTGTTTCGTCCCTATTTGACCACTGGAGGAGATGCGGATTTGTGCTGGCGGATTCAGCAGCAGAGTGATTGGCAGATGCAGTTTGCGGCAGCAGCGATCGTGCGGCATCGGCATCGAGCCACGGTGGCGGAGTTGTGTAGTCAGTGGCGACGGTATGGCCGATCGAATCGTTACCTCCATGAGTTGCATGGAGTCAGCCTGATGAAGGAGATGGCGATGCCGGATTATCTGTATCGTTGGAGTCGTTGGCTACTGAAAGAAGCGCCAAGGGCAGTTAAAAATACGGTAATGAATTCGCCCCAGGCGGGTTCCAAGGTTCCTGTAGTCGATCAACTGATCGATCAACTGTTGGATACGCCCCTGGATCTGCTCTGTAGCCGTTCTCGTGCCCAGGGACAGCGGCAGGCATCGCTTCCCGCTTTGGCGAAGGAGGTAGCCTGGATCACGGAGGAGGCTGTGGGGGCGATCGCTCCGGCGAATGCCACTGTCTCTCCTCCCTGATTTCTCCCTGATCTCTTCCTGGATCTTTCCTGAATTAAAGTGCGTTTTGATACAGGTTCAACGATAGGTTTCCAAAAGCGAGTTTATGGAGTGGTTTTAGGAGTCATTTTGCGGACACAAACCTGCTGCAAAATCAGTCCTTGAATCTATTCCGGGATATTGATTGAGCGATCGATCAGAGATCGTAAATTTAGGTAAAGGGCGATCGTCCACCTTTTCATCTCTTTCATCTAACCTTTCATCTCTTTCATCTAATTTGATCCTAATTTTCATGCAACCGGGCAATATGATCGGCATAATGAAATGAATCGCTCCCATCCTGGATTCTAGCCATTCTCTAGCCATTCTAAGGCTGATGAAAATTTGACTTCTTTTAAGGAAATATCCGTTGGATTGGAATTCGTTTTCGGATGGATTGAGATTCTGTTCATTCTCCTGCTGGTTTGCTTTGCCGACCGATCCGCAATTTTGCTTAAATGAAATAACTCAAGTCTTGCTGTTGCATCGTATCGTTCCCTAGAGAAATGCCAGTGAATGTTCCCTCTCCTCACACCTCCCAACTCAACCGACTGCTTCGCAAACGCTCCTCCCGCAAGGATAAGCCAAGTGGCAAGGCTTCTATCGTTTCGTCTGATCCTTCAGACTCAGGTAGGCCGTCCGTCGTTTCCTCTTTGCGCCCATCTCTGAGACTGCCGTGGGTTAAATCCCTCCTGCTTGGGTTGACTTGTTTGGTGGGCAGTGCGGCTCCTGGACTGGCCGCTGAGAAAGTCGCGATTCGGCTAGGCCCTTTGCAGCAGGCGGTGGCGATCGCCGACCTAGAGAAGTTTGCCAACACGGGTAACATTCCTGACTCTCTCAAGATGCTCACGCCCTTGCTGACGACAGAAGTGCAGCAAGCTCTGGGTACCCGACTCCAGCTTGATCCCAACGTGGGCGACAAGCTAGTGGAAGACTTGTTGCACTCCTCCGCTGGAGAACGCTTCGTCAATACGCTCCAAGCGGCCATTCCAGATAGTAGCGCTGAGCAGATTCAGCAAGCCTTGACCCGAGCCGCCAGACAACCTGGCAACATGAGTTTTTTAGGATTTCTGCGCGCTTTCCCAGCGGAAACCGTGACGATCGATGCCTCCTCGGTGATCACGCTGGCTTCTCAAATGAATCTGCCTTACTGGCAGAGTCAAACCCTGAGTTCCATCCTGGATCGGGAACTGACGGTGAAGGGGAAACCGATTCAATCTGAGCTTGATCCCACGAATCCGGGGCGCTATTGGGTCTGGCGGCAAACCTTGACCCTGAGAGATTATAAGCGCGATCGCGCCATTCCCGTCGATCTCTACTGGTCGCGTCAAACCAAAGGCCCGCTGGTGGTTCTGTCCCACGGGTTTGGAGCCGATCGCCGTTTTCTGGGCTATTTGGCGCAGCATCTGGCCTCCTATGGCTTAACGGTGGTGGCACTGGAGCATCCGGCTAGCAATGTGGCCTGGTTGACCAGTGATCCCATCCAGCAGGCGACGGGCAGCATGAGCAGCATTCTGCCTTCAACGGAGTTTGTCGATCGCCCCAAGGATGTCAGCTTTGTCCTCGATCGGTTGGAGCAGTTGAATGAGTTTTCGGGGACGCTGCGGGGCAAGTTCAATACGAATGAAGTGACTATGATTGGGCATTCCTTGGGCGGTTATACCGCCCTTGCTTTGGCGGGTGCCCAACTGAACTTGAAGCATTTGCGCGCTTTCTGTGACGACCCTAATCCGGTCGTTTTTTCGCCAGCGGACTTGCTGCAATGCAATGCGGCAGATCTGCCGAATGCACCCAAAGATTTGGTCGATGCGCGTATTCAGCGATCGGTGATTCTGAATCCGGTGATGGGACGACTGTTTGATGCCAATAGCTTGGCTCAGGTGAAAATTCCGATTCTGATGGTGGCGGGAACGGATGATGCGATTACGCCTGCGGTGAGTCAGCAGTTTTTGCCCTTTACCCAACTGCAAACCCAGAAGTATTTGCTGACGGCGATCGGCGGTACCCACCTGAGTGTGGGCGATCCCTCTAATCTCAACCATGCCTTGACCCAGAGCGTGTTTGTCCGGGAACGGCCTGAGCATCAGACGGAACCGCTGCGGCAGCTTTTGCAGGGAGTGAGTCTGGCTTTTGCCATGCAGCTTACCCCGGAAGCTAAGGACTATGCGCCGTTTCTGACTTCGACCTATGCCCAATCTTTTTCGAC
>JALOOP010000136.1 GCA_025454315.1 Oculatellaceae cyanobacterium Prado106 | reverse complement strand
AGCGAAGGCTGATTCTGTTGGATCTAAATATGCCCAGGATGGGTGGCATTGAGTTTCTTCACCGACTGCGCGCCGACCCAGCCCTGAAGCAAATCCCCGTGGTGATTTTGACCACTTCCAATGAGGAGGGCGATCGCCTCAATGCCTACGCGCTGAATGTCGCCGGATACATTCTTAAACCTGTGACATTCGCCAATTTTTCCCAGATGATGCAGACTTTGAATCATTATTGGTCACTGTGTGAAATGGTGTAATCTTGATCTCCCGCCCCGTAAAACCGCCGTAATGGAACAACCCTGGAGCATTCTCATCGTGGATGATGATGAAGTCGATCGCCTCGCGATTCGGCGTGCTTTTAAGCTGGCCAATCTTTCCCTCACTATTCAGGAAACGGCCACTGCGGTTAACGCATTAGCGCTGCTTCAGCATCACTCTTTTGACTGTATTTTTTTGGACTATCGTTTACCCGACCAGGATGGACTGACGCTGATTCAAACCATTCGGCAACAGGGAATGACCACCCCGATCGTGGTGTTGACGGGGCAAGGTGATGAACAAACTGCCGTTGATCTGATGAAGGCGGGTGCCTGCGATTATTTAAACAAATCTCGCATTTCAGCGCCAACTTTAGCCCATACCCTCCGTAATGCGGTTCGGCTCCACCAGGCCGAACGCCAAGCCGCCCAAGCCTATGAGCAACTGCAAGAAACCAACGCCCTTTTGGTCAGCCAAAACCAACAGCTTGAAAAACAGCGTCAGCAAATCCAGTTTCAAAATTTGCAGCTTTTGGAAGTTTCACGGCTGAAATCGCAGTTTTTGGCCACGGTTTCCCATGAGTTGCGAACGCCGATGAATGCCATTATGGGATTTTCAGAAGTTTTGCTGCACCGCAACCAGGATAGACTAGGCGCTGAGCAGCTAGATATGATGGAGCGTATCCTAAAAAATGCAAAGAACTTAGCCGCATTGATTGACGATATTTTGGACTTCTCGGAGATAGAATCTGACAATTTAGTTTTATATTTAGAAGAATTCGATTTAGTCCAGTTGGTGCAGCATACGGTCACAATGTTTCAAGACCAAGCGACACAAAAACATTTAACGTTGACGGTGCAAGCTAACCTATCCCCGATTAAAATCGTTAATGACCAAGAAAGAGTACGTCAAATCCTCGTTAACTTACTGTCTAATGCCATTAAATTTACCCATACTGGAGGTGTGCATTTGAGCCTCAGTCAAGTGAGTCGCCAAACCAGTAGTCAAACCAGTAATTTATCCAGTAGTCAACCCAGTAGTCAACCCAGTGATCAAACCAGTAGTCAAACGCATGAGAACCGAGTTGCGATCGCCATCACCGACACCGGAATCGGCATTGCCCAAGCCGACCTCAACACCATCTTTGAACCCTTCCGCCAACTCGATCAGTCCATCACTCGTCAATACGGCGGCACTGGACTCGGTCTTGCCATCACCAATCTCCTGGTGCAAATGATGCAAGGCAGCATCACGGTGGAAAGTACCCTCCACCAAGGTTCCACGTTCCGCATCGAGTTTCCCCAACAGGTTGCCCTCAGCTTCCTCGGAGCCAATGCGATCGAATCCCCCAATCGTGTGATCCGGTGAGGAGGGGGAAAGGGGAAAGGGGAAAGGGGGTTTTTCTAATCATCCACTTCTGTCTCGAAAAACAGAAAAGAACAACGCCAAAGATTCACCCTATCTCTATCCCACTTCTTCCCTTTCCCCCTCCAAACCTAGTCCACCCCCAGTATCCCCCCTTTCCCCTTTCCCCCTTCGCCTTTCGCCTTCCAAACCTAGCCCACTCCCCCAGTATCCCCCCTTTCCCCTTTCCCCTTCCAAAAGATATGGCTCCCTTCCCCACTCCCAAAGTTGATCGCATCCTCGCCGTAGATGATTCGCCGGATAATCTGTTTTTGATTCAGCAGATTTTGGCGGGGCGGGGCTATGATGTCAGCGTCGCTGAAGATGGTGCTAGCGCTCTGGCCGCCATTGAACAGTCGCCGCCGGATTTGATTCTGCTGGATGTGATGATGCCGGGAATTGATGGCTATGAGGTGACCCGGCGGGTTCGAGAAAATCCCAGACTGCCTTATATCCCCATTCTGTTGATTACGGCTCATACCCAGCCGAGTGCGGTGATTGGCCTAGATTCAGGGGCAGATGATTTTATTCGGAAGCCCGTCAACATGGAAGAACTGTGGGCGAGGGTGCGATCGCTCCTTCGTCTCAAGCACAGTATCGATGAGCGGGAACAACTCTCGCGCCAGCGGGAAGATTTTGTATCTCGTCTGACTCATGATTTACGAACGCCGCTGGTGGCGGCTGACCGGGTGCTGAATCTCTTGCAACAGGAAGCTTTTGGGGTGATTACGCCCAGCATGGCTGAGATGATTACCCAGATGATTCGCAGTAACCAGAATTTGCTGCAAATGGTGAATAGCATCCTGGAGGTTTACCGTCATGAGGCCGGACGGAAAAATCTGGCGATGGTTCACTGTGACCTGCGGGAAATTCTCTCTGAGGTGGTTCAGGAGTTGATGCCGCTGGCGGAACAGGAGGGGCTGACGCTGACGATCGAGAGTGATTTTGACGAGGATGTGGACGGCAAGGTGGCGGGTCAAAGTCCGGTGGTGATGGGCGATCGCATCGAACTTCGGCGGGTCTTCACCAATCTCATTGGCAACGCCATAAAATTCACCGACGATGGCTCAGTGCAGGTTCGCCTCAAGGCTGATCCGCAATCGACAGGCACACCCAGCATTATGGTGGAGGTGCAGGACACGGGACAAGGAATTACCGATGAGGATCTGGCGACGCTGTTTGAGCGCTTCCACCAGGGACAACATCGGCGATCGGGCAGTGGGCTAGGGCTTTATCTGGCGCATTGTATTGTCCAGGCGCACCAAGGCAAGATTGAGGTGCAGTCGCAGGTGGATCAGGGCAGTTTGTTTCGGGTACGGTTGCCGGCGCAGGTGACGCGATCGTTGCAAACGACCTCTTCGTGAGACGGTGATGTTCGTGAATGACTGCTGTATACACGCATGTATACACGCAAATCTATACGCGCAAATCTAACTGACTTCGCCGCGAGGTTTTCGCCTGACTTCGCTGCGAGGTTTTCGCCCCCCCCGCCCCCAACTTTGGGGGAGCCGAGCCTTCGAGGAGTCTTCCAGGAGTCTACATGGAAGTCTTCATAGAGCCATTCCAGAAGCTTCGCTGAACTCAAAGTCCCCCAAAGTTGATACTACTGGCGAAATATTGCTTAACGTCTATTTCAATGAAGTTTGTTGAGAAATTGAGCTGCGCCACCGGGCTATTACCCCACCCTAACCCTCCCCTTTGCAAGGGGAGGAAACCGAACCGCCGGATTCTTCCTAAAGCTCATGCGATGGGGCAGACGACTGGTTTCCACCCTTGCAAGGCTACTGTACACATAAGTCCTGATCTGTCTGCCCTCGTGATTTTTGCGCCCCCCCGCCCCCAACTTTGGGGGAGCCGAGCCTTCAATGAGTCTTTGTGGCAGTCTTCAAAAGCGCAATCCGCGAAAATTCATGGAACTCAAAGTCCCCCAAAGCTGGGGTCAGAATTGGAAGAGTGGGGGCGAAAACCCTCGAAGCGAAGCCGATCGAGACTTGTGTGTACACAGTAGCCTTGCAAAAGGGGAAAACCAGCCGTCTGTCTCACTGCATAAGCATTAGAAAGAACCCCAAACTCCGGTTCCCTCCCTTTGCAAGGGGAGGGTTAGGGTGGGGTAATAATCTAGTGGCGTAGCTCAATTCCCAAACAAATTTCGTCGAAATGGACTGAGCATTAGAAAGAACCCCAAACTCCGGTTCCCTCCCCTTTGCAAGGGGAGGGTTAGGGTGGGGTAATAACCTAGTGGCGTAGCTCAATTCCCAAACAAATTTCGTTGAAATGGACGTTAAGCAATATTTCGCCAGCAATATCAAGGTTGGGAGATTTGGGGAGCGAAAACCCTGTAGCGAAGCCGACTAGGACTTGTGTGGACAAGGTTGCCTTTACAAGGGAGAAGAATCTCAACGAGATTGCTTTTGCATGGTTTCTAGCCAACCTGCTACCGTTTGTTTTAGCTGATTTTGGTCGCGGTAGACTTCTTGCCGAACAAACTGTCCGATCGCATCCAAGGGCGAAAACTCAGTGGGTTTCCAGTTCACATCCTGTCCGAGGGGAGTCAGGTGGTTTCCGGCGAGACGTTCGACGAGGGTGCTGTGGGGGAAGCGCTCTTGGAGGGCCTCGTAGAGCGATCGCGTTTGGTCGATGTCGTCGCTGCGGAATTTGATCAGCAGATTTTGCGCCACCTGATATTGGGTGGCGATCAAGTCATTGGTGGCTTCGGGAGAAGGGGTAAATTCGACGTTGAGATCGGGGGCGACAAACTGGGGCAGGAACTGGGCGGGAATCTGGGACGATAGCTGGGATGAAATCTGGGAGGTGACCTGGGATACCCACTGGGACGCGCCCTGGGAGAATATGGAGACTTGTTCCAGGCCAGGAATCGATCGCTTGGCCGGATAGTTATTAAACGAGATTAGAATATTTCCGGCACGGGGTTGGGGAAACAAACTGCCAATCAACACATGCAGTTTGCAGCCCATGCTGTGCCCAATGCCATAGATGGGCAAGTCTCGCCGGATGACCTCGTCTTCGAGGTAGTTGAGGGCGAGGTTGGAGTTTCGCATGACGCGCTGGGCGATCGCCGCATGGTCAAAGGTGTTGACGAAGGGGGTGGCCACGACCGCAAAGCCCTGCTGCACCAAAAACTCTAGCATGGCGCGATAGGTGACCTGGGGAGCGGCTGCGACAAAGGCTCCGCCCAAGAAATGAACGATCGCCCGAGGTCGTCTGGGCACCAGCACCCAATTGCCGTAGAGTTCTTGCCATTCCTGTGTTCCAGCGCCCCGTTCAGCCATGGTGTGCGATCGCCCGTCAAGTACTTTTCTATCCTACCGCAGGCGTTGCGAACTGGCCGAATCCAGCCCCATGGGGAGCTAACGGGAACCTGGAAAGTTTAGTGGGTCTTTCGCTCTAAGTTTCGCGCCCCCCAGCCCCCAACTTTGGGGGAGCCGAGCCTCCAACGAGTCTTCAGTGAGCCTTCAACGAGTTCCCACAGGAAGATTCATCGGAGTTCCCATAGGGAGATTCATTGAACTCAAAGTCCCCCAAAGTTGGGGGATTTAGGGGGCGAAAACCCGCAAGCGCAGCCGATTTGTCGGCCTATTTATCGCCCTTGATCTTGTGCAGCACATTTTCCACCTGTTCCTCAACCGAGGTGGCCTGCCGCGAATTTCCGGGGCGATTCATTTTCTGATAGTCAGCATCTCCTTGAATTTCGTTGATGCCTTCGTTGGCTTTGTCTTGCACCTGCTTGAGGGAGAGCGGTGGATCTTTGAGGGCATCTTCAGAGCGTTTTTGGACGGCGTCCAGTTGGGCTTCGCCTTGGGTGGGAGAACTGGGGGTACTGCCGATCGCCATTACAGGAAGGGCTTGTGAGAAGAGAATGAAGGCACAGCAAAGGGCGATCGCACCCATCACCACAAATCGTTTTAGAATATCCAGAGATTTTGTAAAAAACATAGAAATAGGCTCCTTTGGGTAAAGGTAAATTGCATTCGTCACTGACTCCATCAAGAATAAAAAATGGAATCAGCGATCGCATCTATTGAAACAAACCATGATTCAAGATTGAGATCAGTCGATGAAATCGGCAATCAACCTCTACTATCCAGTCCCAAAGAATTACCTTGTACACCCTAGAAGCAACTCAGTCACTATTAACTCAGTCACTCTGTTGAAGAGCATTGATTGCGATCTCGGAATAAATCATGGAATACAAAGTAAGGCATCTGCATCTACCTAAAGTCAGACCCACTGAAGTTAGACCTGCCAAAGTTAGACTCGGTTGTAGGGGAATTTGGACGGGCGATCGCTCCACAACAGGGATAGAAAAGCTCGCATGAATATAAAAAATTGTGTGACATGCAGCGCACATCGCACAATCCCTTTAAAGTTGTAATCTTGGAGTTGTAACCTGAAAAATTCTATGAATAACTCTCAGGTGCAACCATCTTGCGATTCTGGGCAGCTTTGCCATTGTTCGACGAGATGGGTACGGTGTAGGCGATCGCGAAACCAGGAAACTTCACGGCGAAACTAGGAAATGCGATCGCGAAATATTCACAGTCATGTGAAATATTCCTGATACCGCTGTTTCAAGCGCTTGGAACTCGCCAGTAGGATTAATTCTGTACTGCTGTTTGCGTCTTTGAATCGCTCATTGATTCCATAACTGATTCCGTAACCGATTCCGGCGTAGACTCCACAACAGGTTCCATCCATACTTCTGCGAAGGAATCAGATTCGGCTGTTTTGGGGTGAGAGTGTTCTGATCTCTGCCCTCGTTGACCGATGACCCTGGCCGGAACCCCAACGGCGATCGAATAAGGCGGTAAACTGCGCGTTACGACGGCACCTGCGCCAACCACACAGCCTTTGCCGATTGTAACCCCGTCCACTACTCTCACCCCAGTTCCCAGCCAGCAATCATCCTCAATTTCAATGCCGCGACAGGTGATTCCCTGCAAGCGGATGGGCGTTGCTTGTTCTGCAAAAATGTGGTTGTTTGAATTCAGAGAGGCATGGGCAGCAATCAAGCAGTCCTTGCCGATTTTAATGGTGCCTGGGCCAATGATCACCACATAGGGGCCAATGTAGGTATCTTCGCCAATTTCAAGATGAGCTTGCTGATCCTCACCCATGCGAATTTCCACGCCCCGATCGATTGAAACCCGATCCTTGAGGAAGATTTGTGATCCTCGGCTCGTGATATTACTTTGGCCTAGCAACCGCACATTGTTGCCAATCTCAGTGACTTCTACCCCAACAAATCGAGCATTGACGCGAATATGCGCCGACTTGCCAAATCGTTTGAAAACCATCGGGTAAATCAGATTTCTCAGCACAGTTCCAATTGGAGTGGGAATTGCGCCAATGAATCCTGTGATGACATACTCTTCCCAGTATTTCTGAATTAACGAAAGTGTGATTTCACCCATGAGTTCAGTTCCTAAACTAATATCTGCTGGACTGACTCTTCTGCGACTTGCGCCCTTTGTCCAATGACTTTGGCCGGAACCCCAACGGCGATCGAGAAAGGCGGAATATCCTGGGTGACCACTGCACCCGCACCAATCACACTACCCCGGCCAATGCGAACCCCATCTAAAACCTTGACACCCGTTCCAAGCCAGCAGTCGTCTTCCAGAACAATTCCACGATTGGTTGTTCCTTGAACGGAGATCGGGCGATCGACATCAGAGAAAATATGATTATTGCCATAAATTCCAGAGTGAGACGCAATCATACAATGTTCCCCAATCACAATGTTTCCGGGGCCTGCAATGCAAACATAGGGTCCCAAATAGACTTTACTGCTAATCTGGATTTGTCCACCATGTGCTTTGATATCGACGCCGCGATCGACTATCACATTGGGTTCTAACGTGATAGTGCCAGTGGATTCATGACAAGTGATCCGAATGTTATCTTTGAGCGTTACGTGATGTTGAATAACAATTGTTCCTTTGGCTGCATCTAGATAGCAATTTCGTTCGATAAACACTCCATTTTCCAGGGTGATGTGAGGCGGGTTGATGAATTCGACATTGTGTTCGATCGCCACGTTTCTGCTCATTTTAGGCATTATCATCCGATATTGCCTCGGCAACAAAAGAGAATGCGACAAATAAAGTGAAGGCGTGGTGGGGGGTGCTTCGCACCCCCCACCACGCCTTCACTTTATTTGCCAAGGCAATAGAACCAGCTTCGCAGCAAGATTCCTGGTTTTCTAGGAATCCAACTCAGCAACCCTAGAATCAGAACTTCTTGAGAACGAATCCATGTCCGATTAAGAGCATGAAAATGATTAAAATTGACAAAATTCATAATATTTACAGTAATTTTTGATCACAAATCCTCCCCTCATCCAGCAACCCAACATGAGAAAAGTCCTCAATTGTTGCCTCAATGGTGGATTGCGATTTTGGGTTGAAGGAGGGGTGTTCCTATAACACTGGCTTAGCCTGCCAATGTCACTTTTGAGTTTAATCGTAGAGATGAAAATTCAGTGGGAACCTTTCGGTAAGTTTTGAGAAGGGTAGCAATTTTAACAGGAGCAATTTTAACAATGGTGAAGTCACTTGACCAACCAGAAATTTCTCGATCGAGGAACAGATCTCGACTGCTCGAACCCTATTCATCCACCTGCTTCATGCGGTAGCCTAGCCCGTGGACGGTTTCAATCAAGTCTTCAGGGGAGCCTGCCGATTTAAGCTTTTGTCGAATAGTCCGAATGTGTGCCTTCACTGCATCTTCAGTCGGCACATCGTTGCTTGACCAGAGCCGCTCAATCATTCCAGGACGGCTTAGCACCCGCCGACCATTGATCATCAGCAGTTCCAGGACTTTAAACTCTTTGGGCGTTAGAAGAACGGGTTCTCCGTTGTACTTAACCTCAAACGTGCTGGGATTCAGCGTTAATCGATCCCATTGCAGATCTGACTGCATGACGGCATTTCCGCGCCGCAGAAGCGCCCGCACTTGCGCCAGCAGTTCATCTAGATCAAAGGGCTTCACCATATACGCATCTGCCCCCGCATCCAAGCCCATTACTTTGTCGGACACGCTATCTCTGGCCGTAAGCATTAGCACGGGTACATTGGAAGGGCGACGGCGCAGTTGCTGACAGAAAAAGATGCCGTTGAGTTTGGGCAGGGTAACATCCAGGAGGATCAATTGAGGATCGCTAGTCTCCATGCACTGCCAAGCCATCTCTCCATCATGGGCAATATCGACCACATACTGACGGCTGGTCAGCGCCTCCGCCAGCATATCAGCAATTTGGATATCATCTTCAACCACTAAAATTCTCATATGCTGTAGTCTAAAGCTAAGCAAGGAAAGAATTAAAAAGCATATTGGGAGATTACCGGAAAACTTGCCGAGATCATGATGACTTTGGCCTGCAATAGCCCTGAAATAGCCCTGAAATAGCCTTGAAATTGTTCCGACTTTTACATAGGCATTGTGACATTAGAATATTCTGGAGCGTTCTATCGAAAATCTCTTGAAAATCTCCTTGATTCCTTCAGGTCTTCCCTTCATAAAATGGACTTCCAACGCTTTTTTCAGGTTGAGCAGCACTGTCTCCGTTGTCGTCAGGAGGAGTGGCGATCGCCTGGATAATTTTAGGAGTCATGGTTTCCCTCACATCTGCTATTGGCTTTCACAGAGTGATTGAGCGACCCTTCATGAGCTATTTTGCAAGAGAGCTGAAATCCAATTAGGGATTTTATTTTCTTTCTTACTCCTAGTGGGTTGATGCTGCTGGACTAATGTGCATCTTCACCTGGAATTTGGTATAAGGTATCAGACACTAGGTTCTTGAGGTAGCAGGGGGATAATCTTTTCTAGTAATTCTGGAATGCTTCGTTGAATAACAGCCCAAACAATATCCGGATCAATGCGATCGTATTGATGGGCAATAATATCTCGCATTCCCGCAGCCTGATTCCATGGAATATCGGAATGCTGCTCCCGAAATTCAAGCGATAGCCGCTTGGTTGCCTCACCTACAATCTGAATCTGATACAAAATAGCCGATAGTCGCATTTCATCAATGTCTAAATCTGCTCGATTTAATTCTTGAGCAAACGCTAAGACTCGCTGCCCTGCTTTGTAAATATCTAGCAGTGAAGTTTCATCTCTAGGCATAAATTAATCTTGCGGTTCCCAAAATTTCTTGACGTCGCATCCAGTTGTCACTGTTCTCGATCGATTTCTTGGTGAGCAAATCCACTTTACGCTGAAAGATACTCTCTAGCTCTTGTCTCATATCAACAATCTCAAATCCCCACTGAGCATCTGGAGCAAATTGTACCATTACATCAATGTCGCTATCAGTGCGGAAATCGTTCCGCAGCACAGAGCCAAATAGATAGAACTCTTGGACTTTCCAGCGTTTGCAGAATTGGGCGATCGCTTCGTGGGGCAGTGCGATCGCCAGCCATTCTGACGACGATTGAAATCTTGAGAAATCAACGTTTGACACCATAGGTTTGAGCCATTCAGGTTTGAGCCATCTCGTTCTCCTAGAATTTTACTGTAAAAGCACGGGGTTGCTTTCACCAATTGGGCACGGATTTTGACCCAGGTATCAACGTCGCGGACACAGGGGTGACGATGGGATGCTTTAGTGCATTGGAGTGCGATCGCGGTTCCACTACAATGAAGGGAGTCATTCGAGGAGCGCCGATACAATGACAGTAGAAGAATTCGATCCATACTTGCAGTATATTGATCGCGATCGATTGGAGTATATCAAGCAGCAACAGCAGCTTTTTGATGAAGCCAGATCCAAGTTAGTGGCAGAATATCTGAATGAATATGTGGCCTTCGAGGATGGTCAAGTGCTGGATCACGATATTGATCGAGTGCGTTTGGCAGAAAGGATATATGAAAAATATGGTTGCCGAGATCTCATCATGCAGCGGGTAACGTCAGAAAAACCCATTTATCATGTGGGTGTTTTTTGGAGGGAGAATTCTCTCCCGTAGGCTGCTGTCATTTGCATAAACGCAGCCTCTAAACTGCGCGTAAACCCAGGTACGTCAAACAACGGCAGTGGTCGTTGCTGCAACCGCGATCGCAACACCACCAACTCCTCTGGCTGGTTCGCCAGCGCGATCGCCTTTTGCACATACGCCTCTGTGGTGGGGCAGATCAGTTCCTCCAGTTGTGCCGCTGCACAGATGCTGGCACCCATCCGAGAGGCATTGGTGACACCTGGGCGGGTTAGCACGGGAGTGCCGCCCCAGAGGGCTGCGATCGCCGTTGATCCTGCACTGTAGATGAAGGTGTCCAGGAACAGATCAACGAATTGGTACTTGGCTAGATATTCGGCGTAGGATACTTTTTGGGAGAAGAAGAGGCGATCGCCATCCACACCCCGCTGCATCGCTTCGTGACGCAGATTAGACTGGGTGATTTCAGTGCCGCCCAATAGCCAGAGGACACTTTCGGGAACGCTGTGGAGAATCTGCATCCAGGCATCGAAGACTTCCGGGTTAATTTTGTGGTGAGTGTTGAAGCAACCGAACACGAAGCCAGACTCGGGTAAGCCAAACTCAGATTTTGTCCAGGTTCCTTCTGCGATCGCCAACGATGATCCGACAAAGGCATGGGGTAAGCGGATAATGTCCTCGGTGTAGGTCGCTGCGATTTCGGGGGTGATCAGCCAGTCGTCGGCGATCGCATACTGCACAAACGGTGCGCCCATCGTATCAGGGTAGCCCAAGAACTGGGCTTGGATGGGGGCGGGTTGCAAAGCCAGAATAGCTGCGCCGTTGCCAATGGTGTAACCTGCGAGGTCGATCAAGATATCAATTTCGTCGTCTCGGATCTGTTGGGCGGCCTGTTGGGTGGTCATCAATCCCAGGTTGGTGAACTGATCGCAGCCTTTTTGGATTTGTTCGGTGATGGCATCCTGGGTATCGACGGTGGTGTAGGCGTAGATGCGGAATTGGTGGCGATCGTGGTGCTGGAAGATTTGGTAGATCAGTCGGCCTACGGCATGGTCGCGGAAGTCGGGGGAAAGGTAGCCGATGCGGAGTGGGGTGGAAGGGCGATCGCACCGCAGCAAACGAGGCGGCAGAGGCTGAACTGAGCCATTGGAGAGAACTCGTTGAGCTTGGACTTGAGCAATTTCACGATGCAGGGACAGCGGGACGTTCAACAGGCTGGCCATGAATGGGTTGAAGCCGTGAGCATTCTCATCCGTCAAACTTTGGATGAGTGTGTTCAGCAGCGTTTGCATTCGATGTTCGTAGTCTTGCCAATTACATTGACGCAACTGAATCAGGTTGATGTATGCATGAATATACTTCGCGTTGGGATCGGTGACCAAAGCCTGTTGATAAACCGTTAACGCGGCTTCCGTCTGGTCTTGATATTCCAGGATTTGTCCCATCTGAAACCAGGCTTCTGTGCGACTAGGATCAAGCTTCACCACCTGTTGGAAATGATCCAATGCGCCGCCGAGGCGGCCTTGTTGTTGATACAGATGCGCCAGATTGAGATGGGCTGGAACGTAGTTGGGTTTGAGTTGTAAAGCCCGAAGAAACTCGGGTTTGGCTCGTTCCAGTTCGCCTTGCAGTTGCCAAATGCTGGCTCGATTGGCGATCGCCTCTGCAAAGTCCGGCTTGTATTGCAACGCCTGCTCATACAACGACTCTGCGGCTGTCAAATCTCCCTGTTGCTGCAATAAAGTAGCTAAGTTATTGCAAGCGCCCCAATGACTGGGCTGAAGCTGAATCGCTTGTCGTAAACATTGTTCTGCGGCGTTCCAGTTCTCCTGCTGTTTGTGTAACTTGCTCTGTTCAAAGAGGGCGATCGCCTCTGAGTTTACGGCATTCAGACTAGGATCACCTTGTTGGGCAGGAATCTGGCTGGAAGCACTTTGGGTGATGGGTTCTGAGTCGATGCGATTGGCCGGAGACTCTGAGGGAGTGAGGCTTGTTTGTACAGGCGAGTCTTGAACAAGTTGATGCTGAGGGAAGGGCTGGGTTGAGAAGGGTTCCAGGGTGATGAGTTGGGCAATCTCTTCGGTTTGGAAGCCCAAAGCCATGGGATGGTTGACACCGGGTAACACCTGCACGTCATACAGTTCAGTGACCGCGCCGCCTTCAATCCAGAGCCAATGGTCAACCTTGCCCGTCACCAGATTGATCATCATCAGGCCACACTGAGCTTCTACGCCCCTTTCGCGCAGCCGTTCATCGAGGGCTAATCCGCCAAAGGTGTGATCGTCTTTGCGCGATTTGGACAAGCCCACGATCGCCCAATCCTGCCAGAACGCCAGTCCCCTTAAATACCCTGGACAGAAAGCAACGGGTTCAAACTGTCCGGTGGTCTGATCGACAAAGCCAAACTCCCCGCGTCCGGAGTTGAGGAGCCATAGGCGATCGCGATACCAGCGGGGCGAATGGGGCATGGACAAGCCCGTGGTGATGATTTCATTGGACAAGATATCCATGACTAAGCCGCCGTTGTCCCGGCGATCGCGCCATCCGTCCACAATGTCGGACTGGGACACCATGGTGACGTAGCGGGGTTGGTGATCGACGACGGCTAGGCCGTTGAGGTGGCAGCGATCTTCGTTGATGATTTTGGAGATGAACGGGGGTTTCCAGAAGGGTTGGCAGCTATGGCGATCGCTCACCGTGGCTAGACAATTTAGCGTGGTGCTGACAAAGATAATTTGTTCCTGTCCCGATTCGGTGGGAATGGCGACGACATCGTGAATGTCGAGATCTCCGGTGGTGCGGCCTATGCGGGGGATGTAGAGGCGATCGTGGCCGTTATAGTGCTGTCCGGGTTCTAGTACGTTGTCTAACTGCCAAATCTGATATTTAGTGCTGAGATAGAGGCGATCGGCGGTGGCGTAGAGTCCCATGGCGCGATCGAACAGGCGCTCGAAGCCTGCGAGGTGTCCCGAGGGGTTAACTCCGAGGAGAAACAGGCGGCTGGTTTGGTAGGTGGTGCAGGCTAGGCTGATTTGTGCGGTCTTCAGCCAATCGATTACCTGGGGCGAACCGAGGATCTGTTTGGGGGGCAGGATGTCGGCGGCAGTTTGGATCGTCTGGGGCATGATCGGGAGGCAGCTAGGGGAACGGTGTAGGATGCCCTGCTGTTGGTGCAAACGGTCGTCTCTTTACGAAACGATAGGAAACAAGCTGGCTGAAGTATTTATCGACAGGGATTGATCTCGCTTTGGGACAGGACTCGTCATGGCTGCGGAGAAACTCAGGGAAATGGTTCTAGGACAACGCTCACAGAGGTGAGGACTGAAGTCCTCACTACGAACAGGCTTGTAGTAAGGACTTTAGTCCTGACATCACCTTGGAGCGAAGGGGTTGGCCTTGTAGTGGCGATCGCACAACCTACTCTGAACGTCAGATACTACACCCTACTGAATGTTGAACATCATCCAGTCTACCTGCTTCGCTCCAGGGTTTTCGCCCCCCTCGCCCCCAACTTTGGGGGAGCCGAGTCTTCGGGGCGTTTTCCAGGTGTTTTCATCGGAGTTCTCATGGAGTAATCCAAGAAGATTCATGGAATTCAAAGTCCCCCAAAGTTGGGGCCAGAATTGGAAGAGTGGGGGCGAAAACCCGCAAGCGCAGCCGATCGAGACTGATGTGTACGCGATCGCTTTGCAAGGGGAGACTCAGGAGAACCCAGGCGTTTGAGAATACTACGAAGCATTTCACCAACAACATCCACTGCGTTGTCACGCACTCTACGATGATCTTGGAGATTCGCTGACAGCCTCTACTGCGTTTCCGCGTACCCAACCCTAATCTAAACGATCGCCTCGTCAAGTTGGGGGTTGTTGGCGCTACAAGAATGCGATCGCCCTCCAAGTCGAG
>JALOOP010000547.1 GCA_025454315.1 Oculatellaceae cyanobacterium Prado106 | reverse complement strand
TCCCTAGGGAGAAGGGGAGCCGGATTGAAGTCCTTCTCCCTAGGGAGAAGGGGAGCCGGATTGAAGTCCCTCTCCCTAGGGAGAGGGATTTAGGGTGAGAGCCAATGCATTCACTTTCATTGCCGAGGCAATATAAGATGCATCCTGTATTTTGTATTCCATCCAATCATGGGGTGTGAGATACAGGGATAGACAAAGACCTGCCGCTGTATCTCACACCCTTGCAAAGGGCTGAAAGGTTAAGCTTGAGCGGCAGCGTAGCGTTTTTCAATCTCAGGCCAGTTCACCACATTCCACCAGTTGCTGAGGTAATCTGCGCGGCGATTGCGGTAGCTGAGATAGTAGGCATGTTCCCAGACATCATTGCCCATCACCGGGTAAAGCCCCTGCATCAATGGACTATCTTGATTGGCCGTGGAGATGATTTGCAGTTGCCCTTGGGGATTCGACACGAGCCAGACCCAGCCACTGCCAAATTGTCCCAGACCGGCCTGATTGAACTGTTCCTGGAAGGATTCAAAGCTGCCAAAGGTTTGATTAATGGCCTCGGCTAATGCCCCTGTTGGGGTGCCGCCCCCTTGGGGTTTCATGATTTGCCAGAACATAGAGTGGTTGAGATGTCCACCGCCATTGTTTTGGATGGTTTTGCGAACATCTTCGGGCACCTGGCTGAGGTCCTTGAGGAGCGCTTCGGTGCTTTGGTTTTGCAATGAGGTGTGTTTCTCTAGCGCTTCGTTGAGCTTGCTGATGTAGGCAGCATGGTGTTTGTCATGGTGAAACTGCATGGTTTCGGCATCAATGAACGGGGCTAGCGCATCGTAGTCGTAGGGCAGCGGCGGCAGTTCGACGGGTGCGGCCTCGGCAGGAGTCGCAAAGGGAATCAACAGAAAAAAAGTGATCAGGATGACGACCATCCCGCGATACAGAAATTGAATGAAATTCCGCATGGGTGTGAAATGCTCCCAAGTATCAAAATGAAATGACAACATGATCAGTCAGAAAGAAGAATTGAAACGCTGCTGCATTCGCAATGACAGGAGATATAGCTACTTTGCTACACTCCATTTCTTTAGCACCTTATCAGGTTATGGCAAACTCGTCGTGTAAAATTGGCACACCCGATGGGGGCTACATTAAGGGGAAGGGGGAAAGGGGAAAGGCGAAAGGGAGATCTTGAAGTGTTGCATAGAAATGATCGAGGATGGTAACCCTGAACCCTCTCTACGGCTCTCTCAAAGGCGAAAGGGGAACTTGAAGTGTTGCATAGAAGAGATCCTGGATGGCAACAATGAAAATCTTCGCCAGATCCTTCAAAGAAGCATTCAATGTATTCCCTTTCCCCTTTTCCCTTTTCCCTTTCCCCTTCCCCCTTCCCCGCCAAATGCCTATAAAATTGACCCAGGCAGTGATGGATTGCTGCTGAATTTGGGAGAAATAAGAGACAGTATAGGCGGCTTGGACATGAAGGACGGGATGGCAGAAGACGCTTTAGCATCGCCAGCGCTAGAAGAGACGGCGTTGACGGAGGAGGCTGTGGCTGTTCTCCCTGGAATTCGGCTGAGTCCTCAGCAGCGGTTGGCCTTGCAGCAGCTTGAGGATTTTGTGGGGGGCAAAGAAAAGCTGTATCTCCTCACGGGCTATGCGGGGACGGGCAAAACGACTTTACTCCAAGCGCTGCTGAAACGACTGAAGAAACGGGGCGATCGCATCCGCATCGTCTTCACAGCCTTCAGCAACAAAGCCACCAAAGTTTTGGCTAGTATGGCTGCCCAATGGAACCTAGAGATTGACTGTATGACCTGCTGTCAGCTCTTGGGGTTACGTCCTGAGATCGATGACAAAACGGGGAAACAGGTCTTTAAGCCCGATCGCAAAAGTGAGAATCTCATCGATCGCTACCATCTGGTGGTGGTGGATGAAGCGTCGATGATTAACGAAGAAATGTGGCTGCTGTTGACCCAGGCTGTGTCTGATTTGCTGAAGCGTACCCAGATTTTGTTTGTGGGCGATGTGGCGCAACTGCCGCCGATTGGGGAACTGGAGTCCCAGGTTTTTCAGCAAATCTATCAGCGATCGGATCTGACCGAGGTTGTGCGCTATGGGGGGGCGATCGCATTTTTGGCCGAGTCCCTCCGCAATAACCTGGAACAGGAACAACTGCCTGCTTTTGAGACGGATACGAATGGCGATCGCACGGAAGGTGTTCTCCGAGTGCCCCAACGAGAGTGGGAAAAGTTACTGATCCGCGCGTTTCAAAGTGAGGCTTACCTGAAGGACTCTGATTATGTCCGAGTCCTGGCCTACACCAATCAACGAGTCCATCAACTCAACCACAAGATTCGCACCGCCATCTACGGGACTGGACAGCCTCGTTTTGTTGAAGGAGAAAGACTGGTTGCCAACACGCCCTATCGGCTTGAGGATGAGGTGATTCTCCAGACTTCTAGTGAGTGTGAGGTGCTGGATATTCATCGAGGCAAAGATGGTCCATGGGAGACTTGGAGCTTGTATGTGCAGACGGACGACGATCACAATCGCACGCTCAGTGTTCTCCATGAATCCAGTTTGACGGAGTTCAATCGTCTGCTCAAGCTCTATGCCGATGAAAAGCGCTGGCTAGAATTCTGGGATCTCAGGAATGCCTTCGCGGATGTGAATTATGCCTATTGTTTGACCGTCCACAAATCTCAAGGGTCTACGTTCCAAAATGTGTTTGTTGATGTGCCGAATGCCTGTGTCAATCGGAATCACCGTGAGCGAAATCAATTGCTTTATGTGGCGGTCACTCGGGCAGCGAAGCGCGTGTTTATCTTTTAGAGTCTTTTGGCGATGAACTGCGTCAGAATGTATCCGATTATTTCGTCAATTTACTTGGTAATTTACTTGGCAATTAAAGAGCATTTAGATTTACAACCTTGACATTTCAGAGTCGGACTCAGGACTATTTTTTGAAATGCTCACTTGCGACTACCTTTGAAGGGCGAATGCAATTCGCCCCTACGGTAGAAATGTTCTCTGAATCGGATGTAGGGATTTTTCTTTGATTTGTTGGCAGAAATGTGGATAGGCATTGTGTTGAATAGCACTGTTCTGAGGGAAGGACATGGGGGTGAATCTGGTGAAACTGGTGAAGCTATTGTTTCTTCAGGGGAATCTAGCTTGGGTTAGAAGCCGGATTGCTGATTCAGTGCTAAACCTGATATTCAGGCATATTGTGAATTGATGCTAAGGATGGCTGCTGAATGAGGGGAACTAGAAGGATCTGGCGCTTTTTGCAGGAGGTGTTTGCGGAATGGCAAGCCAGTGATGCTTCGTTGCTGGCATCGTCATTGGCCTATGTGACGATCTTTTCACTTGCGCCTTTGATGGTGATTGTGATTTTGATGGTGGGTGCTTTTTTTGGTGAAGCGACGGCGCAAGAGCAGATCGTTACTCAACTCAGCGAGCTGGTGGGCGAGGAAGGTGCCAGATTGATAGCGACAGCGATCGGGAATATGCGGGCTGAAACCAGCGGTAGTTCGCTCCAGCTTGCGATTAGTATTGGGGTGCTGTTGTTTGGGGCGACAGGGGTGTTTAACCAAATTCAAGTGGCACTCGATCGCATTTGGGAGGTGCAGCCTTCTCCCGATCGCCAGTGGTTGAACTTTCTGCGGAAGCGCTTGTTGTCGTTTGCCATGATTCTTGTGGTGGCTTTTTTGCTGTTGGTTTCCTCAGTAGGTACGACCGCTTTGGCTGCGATCGTTGCCTATCTCAATGAGATTATTCCTGGATTAGGAAGCCTGTGGCAAGTCATTCGCTGGCTCATCACCTTTACCCTCACCTCAGTCGTGTTTGCAGCCCTCTATACCGTTTTGCCTGATGCTAAAATTGCTTGGCGAGATGCGATCGCAGGAGCCATCATCACCACTGTTCTTTTCCTAATGGGGCAGGCTTTGTTTGGGATATTTCTCACTCAAGCTAACATTGGTTCTGCCTATGGTGTGGCAGGTTCATTTTTGATTGTCATTACCTGGGTGTATTATGCGGCTCAGGTTCTATTTCTGGGTGCCACCTTGACCAAAATGATTGCCCGTTGGCGCGGGTCGCCGATTGTGCCCAGTGAGTACGCGGTTCACCTATCCCATGAGGAACGTCATTCCCCGGATCAGTCCTCGATTCAGAAGGATCGTTCTAAAAGAAAGGGAACGTAGTCTTGAGGTTCTAAAAGATTGGCTGCGAGAATCTGAGGTGTCGAGTAAAAGGCTCACGATTCGTCTAGGAATCAAGTGCTGAAGAGTGAAATGCGAGATTTTGACAGTTCAACCCGTTGGAAGATGACTGATGGGGGTTCTGTCCGAATAAATGAGAGAGTATGAATCCAGGAAGGAACTCCTCTGAATCATTTTCCATGTTGATTCTCGTGAACTCTGGTCAGCTTCAATTATTTCACTTTCTTCTGAAACCATGAAATCCTCACAAATTTTGTTTTTTGGGGCGATCGCAACCACCATCCTGCCTCTAACCGTCAGTTGTAGCCAGAATCCCCAGTCTCGGATCGTGTCTCAACCTCCTGTCCAAACGGCACAACCCGCTTCACCCGCTGTGCAGCCCACTGTACCCAATGCTCAGCCCAATATTCAGCCCAATATTCAGCCCAATATTCAACCCAATATTTCACCGGGACAGCCCCTTAGCCAGACTGGCCAGACGACTACGCCTGCGGCATCTACCCAGGCCAATTCACCGACTGTTCAGCGCTTATTGACCACCAAAGAATGTCAAGGGTGCGATCTGCGTGGAGCTAACTTGCAAGCAGCCGATCTAGAGAGTGCTAATTTACAAAATGCTAACCTCGAAGGCGCAAACTTGTATCGGGCAGACCTGGCAACAGCGAATCTGCAAGGGGCAAATCTACAAGGGGTTAACTTAATTGATGCCGATTTAGAAAAGGCCAATCTGCAACAAAGTACCCTTCAGAATGCTAGCTTACAGAGAGCCGACCTAGAAGATGCCAATCTGCAAGGAGCGGCGATGCAGGGCGCGAATCTGCAAGGTGCAGACCTTGAGGATACGATTTTACCCACAGGTGTGGTTCGGAATTAGGATGGCGGGGCGGGAATGGCGGGGGGGTGTGTGCGATCGCCGCAAAAAATTTGGTCAGTCAGCTAGTCTTTTGGGAGTTGTCTCATGTTTATGACATTGCTAGCCAGTGAGATAACTCTAGCCAGTGAGGTGACCATTGAAGGCAATCTTAAATCCTTTCTGCTGGTGCTGGCCGTGTCCTTGAGTGTGGCGACATTGCCTCAGTTTTTGGGATGGTTTCGCCGTATTCCCTACATGCTTTTGTTGGTGATTGTTGGCTTAGGTTTGGCGTTTGTCGATGTGCGTCTGGTCAATCTTTCGCCTGAGTTAATTTTATCTATTTTTCTGCCCCCGCTCCTGTTTGAAGCGGCCTGGAATTTGCGGTGGTCAGAGTTGAAGCAGCAGTGGATTCCCATTAGTCTTTACTCCATCCTCGGTGTTTTGATTTCGATCGCAGGCGTTACAGTTGGATTGAACACTTTTGTCAGTTTGTCTCTGCCCACCGCGTTACTAATAGGAGCGAGTTTATCGGCCACTGACCCGGTTTCAGTGATTGCGCTCTTTCGGGAGTTGGGCGTGGATAAACGGCTTTCGACCATTATGGAAGGCGAAAGTCTCTTTAATGATGGGATGGCTGTGGTGGCCTTTAGCTTTTTGATGGGGTTGCCGCTGGGCGCTGCAAATCTGGGAACCGCAGATTTGACGGTGCCTTCGATGCTGCTGGAATTTTTGAGGGTGGTGGGGGTGGGGGTGGCCGTTGGTTGTCTCATTGGGTTTAGCATTTCCTATCTGACTCAACGATTTGACTTGCCGCTGGTTGAGCAGTCTCTGACGCTGGTTTCGGCCTATGCGACTTATCTGATTGCTGAGGACTTTGGGGGGTCTGGTGTGATTGCGGTGGTGGTGACGGGACTCGTTCTGGGGAACTTTGGCTCTCTCATTGGCATGAATCCCCGGACTCGAATTGTGGTGACTCAGTTCTGGGAATTTTTGGCGTTTTTTGTGAATTCGATCGTGTTTTTGTTGATTGGCGATCAAATCCATTTCAGTCATCTTGCTGAGAATCTGGGGGTGATTGGGGTGACGATCGCCAGCCTAATTGTCTCTCGGGCGATCGCCATTGCCCTCCTGAGCCGAATTAGCAATCTTCAAATCAGCAATCTTCAAATCAGCAATATTGGTGCAGAATCGGCCATTACTTGGCAACAGCAGACTGTACTATGGTGGGGCGGCTTGCGCGGTTCGGTTGCCATTGCTTTGGCCTTGAGCCTTCCGGTGTCCCTGCCCGCCCGAGAAACCCTAATTGCAACTGTCTTTGGGGTGGTTTTGTTTACGCTCTTGGTGCAGGGATTAACCATTCAACCGCTCCTGGCAAAGTTGAATTTGCTGGGCAATCAACCGCTCAGAGAAGTGTATTCAGAGTGTGTGGCTCGTCGGGTGGCGCTGAATCGAGTGTTGGAGCATCTCAACCAAGTGGAACAACAGCCTGAACTAGACCAGGAGTTTTATCACTATCAAATGGCGCTGATCAAAGGCGAAATCGAGCAGATTCAATCCCAAATCACCCAGCTTCAGGAGGAGTATCCTCAGCTTCAGGCGTTTATGAACGAACAGTTTCGGGAAGAGTTGCTGGCGATCGAGGCTCGAACCTATGCGGAACTAGTGCGAGCAGGGCAACTGAAAGAAGAGTTAGCTCCCCTGCTACAGATTACTCCTCCAGAATCGTAGACTTACAGCGTTTTTCAGCCTGGTAAGCCACAAAGAAGTCCTAAACACTGGACTCCCAGGTTTGAAGTCCTATGGCTTATCCAAGCGACAACCGCTGTAATCGGCAATGAAAGTGAATGCCATCCGAACCGCCCATCCTATCGGGGAGTAAGCTATATCCCCCAATTCCCTCTCCCCTAGGGAGCTATCTATACACAAGTCCCGATCGGCTTCGCTTGTAAGTCTCCGCCCCCTAAATCCCCCAACCTTGATACTGCTGGCGAAATATTGCTTAACGTCTATTTCAATGAAATTTGTTTAGAAATTGAGCTACGCCGCTGGGCTATTACCCCTCCCTAACCCTCCCCTTGCAAAGGTAGGGCTGATTCATTCTCAGAAGAGGAAATCTAAA
>JALOOP010000546.1 GCA_025454315.1 Oculatellaceae cyanobacterium Prado106 | reverse complement strand
CCGAAAAAACAGTCTGCGTTTTTTTCACAACTGGCTAGAGCGCTCTTAGATGCTTGGTTTCAGCCTTTTCGAGTTGAGCTTGTGAGAAATCCGGGATTAGAGGTGATCTGGCAAATATTCGCTTGAAATTCAGCTTTTTAGTTTGCTTTTCCCTTTGCTTTTAACTTCATTCTGCTAGCCCGTTTTATCGCTGAAGAATGGACATTTACCCCCTCTAAAGAATCAACATGCGCCGGAGAAATCCCCCGCTTAGTTTGGCCAATCACTCAGCTAACCCTTTAAACCGTACCGTTGGTTCCTTGCACCACCAGGCTCGGCGGCAACCTTTGAACCCAATAGTGAGACGGAGACTGTGGTTGCTGACCTTTGTCATTGTGCTGGTGTTCGCAAGTGTCGCAGCATTGACCATCCTCTATGTCTGGCTCTCAATGCTGTCTTGGAGTGCGCCTCAGAATGAGCAATGGGATCGGTTTTGGCATCAAGATTTTCAGTGGAATTTGTTTTTGGGGGGATTTTGTATCGTTTTGGGGATGACGATCGCCCCTCTATTTGTCTGGCAGACTAATCGGCGATCGCACCGTCTCCGCGACCTCGAACAAGCCCTCCAGCAGCAGCTTCAGCAAAATGCACTGCTCAAATTAACGCTGCAAGAACAAGCCCAAAGATGGCAACTCATCAGCCATTACGGCGGCATTTGGGAATGGAACCTGCATCACTCAATCATCAGCTTTTCGTCCCAGTGGAAAAGCATGTTGGGCTACGCAGATGCTGAAATCTCTGATGAAATCGATGAATGGATCTGTCGCATTCATCCCGATGACATTGACGAGGTGATTAATGCCTTGCAAGCGCACCTGGCCTGTCAAGTGGCCAACGCCCAGTCCAAATCCTTTAGCCAGGAATATCGCATTCGCTGCAAAGATGGCCATTACAAATGGGTGTTGAATCAAGCCCAAGCCGACTGGGATGCCGAGGGTCAACTGCAATCCCTGGTGGGGTTACATCTCGACATCAGTCACCTAAAAGCCTCAGAAGCCCTAAACCTCAAGGTTGAAAACCATGCCTTAGAACAGGCCAAGCAAGCTGCCGAAGCGTCCAACCGGATCAAGAGCGAATTTTTGGCCACCATGAGTCATGAAATTCGCACTCCCATGACTGCGGTCATTGGCATGACCGAACTCCTCCTGGAAACGCCTCTGAATCCACAGCAGCGCAACTTTGTCGAAATTGTCCGCAACAGTGGTAGCGATTTGCTGACGATTATCAACGATATCTTAGATTTTTCCAAGATTGAATTTGGCCGGGTTGATCTAGAACTGCATCCGTTCCATCTAGGCAACTGGTTAGAGGAAGCGCTCGATTTATTCATGCCGAAAGTGAATGAGAAGAATTTGGCGATCGCCTACCACATCACCCCCAACACCCCAACCCTGGTACAAGGCGACGCCACCAGACTGCGACAAATCCTGGTCAACCTATTGAGCAACGCCATCAAGTTCACCGAAGTGGGCAGCATCACCGTCTCGATTAGCGCTCATCTACAAAATCCCTCCCAGCCCAAAGCCTTAAATCGTCAAACGTCCAACGATTCCTCCAAAGATCTCCAAGCCAAAGATCCCCAAGCCAAAGCGAAATCCTACGAAATTCAGGTCAAAATTCAGGACACCGGAATTGGCATAGCGGGCGATCGCCTCCCCCAACTCTTCCAGCCCTTCAGCCAAGCCAGCCGATCCACCCACCGACAATATGGCGGAACCGGATTAGGACTGGTCATCAGCCAGCGCCTCTGCCACCTCATGGGCGGCACCCTCTGGGTCGAAAGCGCAGACCAAATCGGCGGCGAACCCCCAGCCCAATGGCAAATCCCTGATCCCCATTCTCCCATTGAGCCAGCGGAACCCGAAGCGATCGCCACCCACACACCTGTTTTGATGATGCGATCGCCCTCCCTCCCCCAGCTTTCTCCCATCCCGAATTCATCGGCATTCCCAAGCGATCCATGGATCTCTCAAAGTTCTGCTCCCCACTCAATCGATGCCACAACCACCAAGCAACCGCCCCAACCTCAGCCTCCATCTAAGCCCCAATCCCAACCCCAATCCCAGCCCCAAGGCTCCACCTTCTACTTCACCTTCCAAGCCCTAGGCATGAACGACTGGAGCGAAACTGATCTCTATGCAGATTCACCGTCTCCCACCTCCCATCCCAGTTCTATCCCATCCACTACAACCCGCAACCCCACCCTCAAAGTTGATCCCCATCTCGCCCAAAAGCATCCTCTGAGGATTCTTCTAGCAGAAGATAACCTGGTCAATCAGAATGTTGCCCTGCTGATGCTGCAACGCATGGGCTATGAGGCGGACATTGCCATTCACGGCAAGGAGGTGTTGCGATCGCTCCAACACACCCCCTACGACCTCATCCTGATGGATCTACAAATGCCCGAAATGGACGGCCTAGAGGCAACCCGTCAAATCCACCACCACTGGCTCCCCCACCAACGCCCCCACATCGTCGCCATCACCGCCAACGCCATGTCCAGCGATCGCGACACCTGTCTCGCCACCGGAATGAACGGCTACCTCAGCAAACCCATCCAAATCAAAGCGCTAGAAGAGGTACTGCGGCAGTGCCCGAGGAGAGGGGAAGGGGAAGGGGAAAAGGGGAAAGGCGAAAGGGGAAAGGGGAAAGGGGAAGGGGAAAAGGGGAAGGGAAAAAGGGGAAAGGCGAAAGGGGAAGGGGGAGAGGCGAAAGGAAAAGGTGAAAAGGGAAAAGAGGTACAGAAAAGCGAAAATTCCGCTCTTATTCACCCATCCACCCATCCACCCATCCACCCATCCACCCATCTACCCATCTACCCATCTACCCATCCGCCTACCCTAAACCTCCAGCCGCTCCGCGAAATGATCGGCCCTCATTCTACGATTACGATCGCGGACATCATTGATGCTTTCTTGGACTCTGTGCCTCAGCAAATTGAGGAAATGCGGGGGGCGATCGCACAAAATAATGCCAAGCAACTGGAACAGGCGGCTCACCGGGTCAAATCAGCCAGCGGTTCCCTTGGGGCAAAAAAATTATTTGATCTCAGCAGAATCTTGGAGCAATTGGGGCATCATGGCATACTGAATACGGAAACCTCTGTCGCTCATCTGGGGCGACTAGAGACGGAGTATGAGCAAGTTAAAGTTGCGCTTTTGGAGGAAAGGGATCGCTAAGAAATTTTTCTGGGTGATATTGGGGAATGCTGATGGAAGATACTGACCTTTGGCTTTTGCCAATTGTCCTTAATCTCTATCATTCACTGCCTTCTAAAGGACAGCCTTCTAACGGACAGTGTGATGCGATCGCCCAAGAACATTAGATGAGATTCCTTCAGATTTTAGTCATGCCCTCCTTTTTATTCTGAAAATATTAAAATTAGATCCGACTTAAACACTGAATTAACGTCACTTTTTTAACCCACCACGAATGAACACCGTTTCTGCACAGCCTAAACCGCCTCTGGTTCTCATGGTGGATGATGACCCAACAATGCGAATGCAACTCCGTCTTTGCCTAGAGAGGGAGGGGTACCAAATTGCCGAAGCGAAAAACGGTCGTGAAGGGCTGGATCTCTGCGAAACCTACCGTCCAGACTTGATCCTGCTGGATGCCATGATGCCCGACATCGATGGATTAGATGACCAAACCTCCGTAGACCGAGCCTTTGCGGCGGGTGCTTCCGATTACGTCACCAAGCCCGTGCATTGGGCGGTTCTGCGTCAGCGACTGCGGCGATTGATTCAACAAACCCAGTTGCAAATTCAACTGGAGCAGGCCAACCAGGAACTTCAGCGCCTTGCCACTATGGATGGACTGACCAAAGTGGCCAATCGTCGCCGCTTTGATCAATATCTTCAGCAGGAATGGCATCGGATGCAGCGAGAGCAGTTGCCTTTGTCTTTAATTCTTTGCGACATCGATTTCTTTAAGCTCTACAACGACCACTATGGGCATCAGGCGGGCGATCGCTGTCTCTACCAGGTGGCTCAATCTATTGAATCTAGCATCCGTCGTCCCGCCGATTTGGTGGCTCGCTACGGCGGCGAAGAGTTCGCCATCATTCTCCCCAACACCCATCCCCAGGGTGCCTCTCATGTCGCGCACTTGGTTGGCGAACATGTCAAAGCTTTAGCCATTCCTCACGGCAGTTCTACGGTGAGTACCCATATTACGCTGAGTGCGGGTGCAACTGGCATGGTGCCTTGCGCTAATAGCAGCATAGAAATCTTAATTGCCACTGCCGATCGCGCGTTGTACCGAGCTAAGGCAGAAGGGCGCGATCGCTGTTGTCTCAACCTGCCTCCCGACGGTTCACTCTCCACCTGATCCCCGCTAGACTGCGCCCGGTTTGCTGCAATGCTTGATGGGGCAAAAACGCCGGATAGGGCTATCCGATTTACCAATCCTCAAACTTTCAATTCGTCGTGAGCGAAATTGTAAAGAAGTTCGTGAATTGGCCAACGAAACAGAGAAAAATCAGTATGATCTGAGCATCTAAATCTGTAGGGTCTATTTAATCTGATTCTCAATTCATCCCTCTAGACTCGTTTATCCGGAAAGCTCTATCTAGAAAGCCATCGATCTCTATCCATTCGGCTCAGTCTCTTCTAATTAACCTGGTTTCGTCGTTTCGATCGCCTTGGGCTGGATTTCCGATTCGTTTCTATGTTCGACGGTTCAAGTCTCTAACACTTGTCTGAATCGATGGGCTTGCTTCACTTGGTGATTCCTTCTGTCTGTCTCCCAAGCGCATCGGGTGACCATTCTAGCGTTCTATTTTCACTGACCTTTTGCGTTTTGGAGCAATCACCGCTCTGACCCCTGTTAGATCATTGCTCCCTGCCCATTGCTGGATTTAATGCTGGATTCAATGCAGGTTCTAACCATAGGTTCAACCATGAGTTCAATCATGGGTTCAATAGTGATTTTAATATTAAGTTCAACACCGAGTTTAACAATGGTGTGATCCCCAAGGGAATTCCTGTTAATCGACCGATTTTAATAGCTTGTCTAAGCAAGCTGTATATCTCTCTAGCAGCGTGATCCCCGAGTTTCACATGCTTGCAATCAGTTATCTTGCAGTTACCCAGATTAATCTAGATAGTTGATTGGGTTTGAGCCGTCGATTAAACCTTACCGTTCGTCGTTTAGCTGTTTGTTAGCCGTTTGTCATTTGATAGAGCATTGGCTATAGTAGTACGTTCAGATCCTGCTCTAGCCGTTGCAGACTGATTCCAACATTCTAAAAAATCCCTTAAGCCGCAAGTGATGTAACACTAAACACGATTCACTTGCGTTCTTAGGCAGTATTGTGCATTAGTTTAAGTGAACCCTCAGGCACCCCAGAGAACTATGAGCAGCAGTCAACCCGCACCCATTCGAGTGGAGGATGATCGGACAGGAACGAGCATCAGCGCCCTGAAACGCGCGCTGGCCGACAACCTGTACTACACCCAAGGGAAAGACGAGCAATTCGCCACACTCTTCGATTACTACACCGCTTTGGCCTTTACGGTGCGCGATCGCCTAGTTCATCGCCGTATCCGCACGGCTCAAACCTACTTTGAGCAAGACACCAAGATGGTGTACTACCTCTCCGCCGAGTTCCTGATTGGGCGTTTGTTGATCAACAATTTGATCAACCTGGGCATCTATGAGCCGATGAGTCAGGCGCTCAAGGAATCCGGCCTCAACCTGGATGACCTGATGGAATGTGAAGAAGAACCCGGACTGGGCAACGGTGGCTTGGGTCGTCTCGCCGCCTGCTTCCTGGACTCTTTGGCGACCCTGGAGATCCCCGCGATGGGCTATGGGATTCGCTATGAGTTTGGCATTTTTGACCAGTTGATTATTGACGGCTGGCAGGTCGAACACCCGGATAACTGGCTGCGCTTTGGCAACCCCTGGGAACTGGTTCGCCCCGAGTACATGGTAGAAGTCAAATTTGGGGGCCATACCGAAGCCTTCACCGACAGCGAAGGCCATTACCGCGTCCGCTGGATGCCCCGCGTAACGGTCTTTGGCACCCCCCACGATATTCCCGTACCGGGCTACGGCAACAACACGGTCAACACCCTGCGTCTCTGGGCCGCCCGCGCCGGGGAAGACTTTGACTTCAACGTGTTTAATGCCGGAGACTACACCCAGGCCGTCGCAGCCAAGACCTTCTCCGAAAACATCTCCAAAGTTCTCTATCCCAACGACAACACGCCCCAAGGCAAGGAACTGCGGCTACAACAGCAGTATTTCTTTGTCTCCTGTTCGCTGCAAGACATCATCCGCCTTTACCAGCGGAAGCACGACACCTTTGACCAGTTCCCCGAAAAGGCGGCGATTCAGTTGAATGACACCCACCCGGCGATCGGTGTGGTTGAACTGATGCGGCTGTTGGTGGATGAGCATCATGTCGAGTGGGATCAAGCCTGGGACATCACCCGCAAGACCTTTGCCTACACCAACCACACTCTGCTCTCTGAAGCCCTAGAGCGCTGGTCGGTGGATCTGTTTGGCCGTCTGTTGCCCCGCCACCTGGAGCTGATCTACGAAATTAACTTTCAGTTCCTGGCTGAGATCCAAAAGAAATATCCAGGGGATCTGTCCAAGCTGCGGCGTATGTCCCTGATTGAAGAGGGCAATGAGCAGAAGGTGCGGATGGCCAACCTGGCATGTGTGGGTAGCCATGCGGTCAATGGGGTGGCCGAACTGCACACGGAACTGATCAAAAAGGACCTGATGTCGGATTTTTACGAGCTGTGGCCTGAGAAATTCCAGAACAAAACCAATGGGATCACGCCCCGGCGCTGGCTGTTAATGAGCAACCCGGAACTGTCGGCTTTGATTACGGAGAAGATTGGCGATCGCTGGGTCACTCACCTCGATGAACTGCGAAACCTGGAAGCCTTCATCGAAGACCCCGAGTTCCGTCGCCGCTGGCACAGCATCAAGCAAGCCCGCAAAGGCAAACTCGCCGAGTACATCCTGCGAAACAACGGCCTCGAAGTCGATGAAAATTCCATCTTCGATGTCCAGATCAAGCGCATCCACGAATACAAACGGCAACTCCTGGCCGCGTTGAGCATCATTGCGATGTACAACCGCATCAAGGCCAACCCCAGTCAAGAGATCACGCCCCGCACCTTCATCTTTGGGGGCAAGGCAGCACCCGGCTATTTCATGGCCAAGATGGTGATTCGGTTGATTAATGCCGTAGGCGAAGTCGTCAATAATGACCCCGATGTGGCAGGACGGTTGAAAGTGGTCTTCCTGGCCAACTATTCCGTCTCCCTAGGGCAATTCGCCTACCCTGCCGCCGATCTCTCCGAGCAAATTTCCACCGCTGGCAAAGAAGCCTCGGGCACGGGCAACATGAAATTTGCCCTCAACGGTGCCCTCACCATTGGCACCCTCGACGGAGCCAACGTCGAAATCCGCGAAGAAGTCGGTGCCGAAAACTTCTTCCTCTTTGGCCTCAAAGCCCATGAAGTCATGGAAATGAAAGCCAGTGGCTACAAACCCATGGACTACTACAACGCCAACCCCGAGCTAAAGCTGGTGATTGACCAACTCTCCTCCGGCTTCTTCTCCCCCAAAGACCGGGGTCAGTTCATGTCGATCGTGGACTCGCTCCTCTATCGAGATGAGTACATGCTCTTTGCCGATTTCCAGTCCTACATGGACTGCCAGGAACG
>JALOOP010000545.1 GCA_025454315.1 Oculatellaceae cyanobacterium Prado106 | reverse complement strand
TGCCGAAAAAACAGTCTGCGTTTTTTTCACAACTGGCTAGAGCGCTCTTAGATGCTTGGTTTCAGCCTTTTCGAGTTGAGCTTGTGAGAAATCCGGGATCTGACTTGCTGGCAAACTCAATATACGGTTCGGAAAGCAACCCGCCAGTTATCGGTAGAAACCTCCGCAGAAACGACTGATCCGGAATTTGGCACGGCTTTTAAAATTTTTGGAGCAATTTGGGAGGGAGAGTGTCCTGGGTTAGCGAGTGAAGCGATCGCCAACGACAGAGAACATCCCCATAGAGATTAGCTAAATCACAACATGAATCTCTTTAAAGACGGATTCAGAAACGGACTTTAAGTCGAACTTTGAAGCAGTTTCGCAGAGAGATTTGCCTGATTGTGATCTCGAAATTGGAAGATAGGAATAACAGGTTCTTTCTGAACTAGATGGGGCGATCGCTCTCTGCATAAACACTGAACAGTCAAGATACTTAATTCTAAGAGGGGAATACGGCCTATGAAACATTGAAGCAGGCTGGATTTTGGTATTAGCGATCGCACTCCACCCCTCCCCCCACGGGCACCCTGATTAACATTCCCAGACTAAAATCACATTGATATGAAGCGCAATGCATCGGTTTTACAAGTCACCCCTAACCATTGGCTCACCTGGAATTGTCGGGTTGTGGCACAGCGGCAATCGGTGGCAACCCTGCGCTTTTCCAATTGGGGAGAAGCGGGAGAGTTGAATATCCAAAATTATCTGTACCAGCTTTATCGAGAAGATAGGCTGAGTAAAAATTATTACTTAGCTGACCAACTCAAGTGTATTGCGATCGCCCAAAAGCCCAATCCTTTGTTTCGGCAGTTTTTTGTTAAAGAGGGTGATCGCCGCTACGAACTCAAAGCCACCTCTGCTATAGGCAGACAGTTCATCCTACAGGAATATGGCCAAATTATTGGGAGTCTCTACCCGGCTCATTGCCTGTCCCGCAAAGTCATTGTAGACTTGCCAGAGTCCATACCGCTCTCAGTCAAGCTGTTCATGGTCTGGCTCATGCTTTTACTGTGGAAGCGGCAGTAGCGTATTCTTTTTTCCTACCTACCATGCCCCAAACTTCCCCCTACGGTTCCTGGAAATCTCCCATTACCCCTGACCTGATCGTGGCGGGCAGCATTCGCCTAGGAGAAATTCGCCTCTCCGGGGAACGGGTCTACTGGAGCGAAGGCCGACCGACGGAAAGCGGACGGACTGCCGTCGTGCAATGGTTGCCGGGGGGAGAAGTCCTCGACCAAACCCCAGCCCCGTTCAATGCTCGTACCCGCGTCCATGAATATGGCGGCGGCGCTTATCAAGTGGCTGACGGCATCCTTTATTTTTCTCATTTTGCAGATCAGCGGCTGTATCGTCAGGTCACTTCCACTGGGTCTGAAGGTCAGGCTGACAGCCAATCCGCTGCTCATACCCCAGAACCGATCACACCTCCTGTAAGCCTGCGCTACGCCGATGCGGTAATCGATGACCCTCGGCAGCGGCTCATCTGTGTACGAGAAGATCATCGGGATTCCTCGAAGGAAGCGGTGAATGCAATCGTGGCCGTTCAAACCGCTGGCTTTGAATCCCCAGACACGAACGAGGGACAGATCCTGGTTTCGGGCAGCGATTTTTATGCCTGTCCTCGCCTGAGTCCTAATGGCGATCGCCTCGCTTGGATCAGTTGGAATCATCCGAACATGCCCTGGGATGGAACGGAGCTTTGGGTGGCTGAAGTGCGGGCGGATGGAACTTTGGGGGAAGCGCAACTGATTGCGGGTGGTGCAACGGAGTCGATCTTTCAGCCGGAATGGTCGCCGGATGGAAGACTGTATTTTGTTAGCGATTGCACCAACTGGTGGAACCTCTACCGCTGGAATCCTTCCTCAGTGTCGGATCAGGCAATATCGGATCAGGCTGCCAGCCTTGAATCGCTCTGTCCCAAGGCTGCCGAATTTGGCTTACCGCTTTGGGTCTTTGGCATGACGACCTATGGCTTTGAATCGGCTCAGTCCTTGATCTGCATCTATGTGGAGAGCGGCATTCAACATCTGGCTCGACTCAATCTGCAAACCTTGGAACTGAGCGAGATTGTAACTCCGTTTAGCAGCATTGGCGGGTTGCAGGTTGAATCGGGATATGCGGTGTTTATCGGGGGAAGCGCGACCGAACCGAGTGCGATCGCCCGTCTCAACCTCACTACTGGCGAAGTCCAAATTCTCCGCCGCTCCAGTGAACTCACCCTCGATCCGGGCTATCTGTCCGTGCCGCAGCCGATCGAATTTCCCACAGAAAATGGTTTGACGGCTCATGCATTCTTCTATCCACCGAATAATCAAGACTTTGTTGCGCCCGAGGGAGAACTGCCGCCGCTGTTGGTGAAAAGTCATGGAGGGCCGACCGCTGCCACTTCTGCTAGTTTTAATCCTGGCATTCAATATTGGACGAGCCGGGGAATTGGCGTTTTGGATGTCAATTATGGGGGTAGCACGGGCTATGGCCGGGAGTATCGTGAACGGCTGAAGGGACAGTGGGGGATTGTGGACGTGGATGATTGCGTGAATGGTGCAGTTTACCTGGTGAATCAGGGGTTGGTGGATGGCGATCGCCTCTGTATTGACGGTGGCAGTGCAGGGGGCTACACGACTCTGGCGGCGCTGGCCTTCCGCGATGTGTTCAAGGCGGGAGCGAGTTTCTACGGCGTTAGCGATCTCAAAGCTTTAGCTACCGATACCCACAAGTTTGAGTCGCGCTATTTAGACGGACTGATTGGAGCCTATCCCGAGCAGGCAGATTTGTACCGGGAGCGATCGCCCATTCATGCCATCGAGCAACTCTCCTGTCCGCTAATTTTCTTCCAGGGCAACGAAGACAAGATTGTGCCGCCCAACCAGGCCGAAATGATGGTCGATGCGCTCAAGGCTAAAGGGCTACCCGTATCCTATGTCCTCTATGAAGGCGAACAGCATGGCTTCCGCAAAGCCGAAAATATTAAACGCACCCTGGAAGGAGAACTATACTTTTATTCGCGCGTCTTTGGGTTTCATCTCGCTGATGAGATTGAACCCGTGGCGATCGATAATCTAGATAAGGTCTAATCCTGTTTTGTGAGCTAAACATTCCCATGCCTGCTGCGGTCAGTCTTCAAAATGTTCATAAAGTGTATGGCGATCGCTATGTCGTCAACGACTTGTCTTTTGCCATCCGTCCAGGAGAAATTTTTGGCCTCCTAGGCCCCAACGGCGCAGGCAAATCCACCACCATCCGGATGCTGACAACCCTGACCCGTCCCACGCAGGGCGAAATTTCCGTCGCCGGGTTTGATGTGGTGCGCCAACCCTACGGCGTGAAGCAACAAATTGGCGTAGTGCTGCAACAAACCAGCGTCGATCTGGATTTGACCGTGTGGGAAAACATGGAATTTCATGGCCGAATGCACCATATTCCCGACTCAATTCGACCCACTGAAATCGATCGCGGGTTGGATTATGTGGAGTTGGGCGATCGCCGCAATGACCTGGTCAAGACTCTTTCCGGCGGCATGAAGCGACGGCTGCAAATCGCTAGAGCCTTACTCCATCGTCCCAAAATTCTCTTCCTGGATGAACCCACCGTTGGCCTCGACCCACAAACGCGCCGTCGCCTCTGGGAAATCATTCGGGGACTCAATCAGCAGGGGATGACCATGCTGCTGACGACGCACTATATGGAAGAGGTGGAGTTTTTGTGCGATCGCATTGGCATTATGGACAGCGGCAAGCTGATTGAACTGGGCACCCTGAACGAGCTACGGCGAAAGCATGGGGAAGGGTTGGTGATGAAACAGGCGGGCGATCGCTGGGAGTATCAGTTCTTTAGCACTTTGCTGGAAGCCAAGGCATATCTGGAGCATCAGCCGGATAAAACTGGCATGATGATTCGCCCTTCTAATTTAGAGGATATTTTTGTGGAGCTTACGGGGAGAGGATTGGACTAAGGGATAGAAGGGGAGGTGTTTGGGATTGGGAATTTAAACCGCAGAGACGCAGAGACGCAGAGGTCAGA